>CAZQIP010000224.1:0-49249 GCA_964593655.1 uncultured bacterium
ACATCTGGAGTGGGGAACCAGTTCAAAGAAACTGGAAGATGTGCTCCATAGATTGAAAACGCACATGGCGACAATCTAAATTCTAAAACCTTGGATGGAGAAACAAAAGAATCTCCATCCTTTAGGATGGAGAGCGGTCAAAGTCTTTTAGGGCCTCAGCATGCTGACCGAGGAAGAGTTTCGCAGCACCCCGGCGCATGTAAGCTTCGACGTAATTGGGTTTGTATAGTATCGCCTTATCGTACTCAGTGACAGCTTGGAGGTGTCGTTTAAGGCTGGTGTTAGCATTTCCACGACTGTAGTAGGCTTCAGCAAGATCGGGTTTCCGGCGTATGGCGATGTCAAAGTCTTGTATAGCGTCGGCATATCGTCCGAGTTTCACCTTGGCGAGGCCTCGGTTGTAGAAGGCGATGATACTATCCGGGTTAAAACGGATTGCGCTCGTATAGGCATCAATGGCTTCCTCGTAGAGCTCCATCTCGTAGAGTGAATTCCCTTGTCGGAAGTAGGCATCCACGGATGATGTGTTGTGGTGATGTGCCATTAACAAACTTCCCTTAATCCGATCACTTCCACTTCAATGATAGCTACGCGTTCGTCTCTAATTTTCCGTGCTATCATTATCGTATTCCGCATTATATTCCATGAAACTAAAACCGATACCGTGGGTGGCCGGGTATCCGATTCGTACACCGTAAGTCATAGCTTTGGGATTCTTGGCAAGCAGACGTTTTGTAGCTTCCAAATCCTCATCGGCGATTTCATAGTTCTCCGTTTCAATATCAACTCCAAAAATTTTCCTTTCCTATAATCATTGAGTGTACGCCTTAAAGTTAAAGCCGATGCCATAGGCTGCAGGAAATCCAACACGCACACCGTAAATAATAGCGTTTGGATGCTTTGCAAGGAGACGGTCTGTGGCGACCAAATCTTCAGCATCAATTTCATAATCCCCTGTTTCAATATCAAGGACCAAGAATTTACCTTTGTGTTTTGGATCAACCTTGTCCCGTATTTGCTGCTGATAGATTTCTTCACCGCGGGCGGCAATGGCTTCGGAGGTCTCATCAGAATATGACATGGTATTTCTCCTTCTAAAATGTTGTTTTGGAACGCGCCCAGTGTATTTATTACATATTATAACACAAAATTGCGTCGCGTGGTAATACAGCATTTTTTTTTCTATCCTCTAACACCTAAAGCCTCAAGTTGGGCGATCTGTTTCACCCACGATTCACGGATTTCTGGGGAGTAGTCGCCCGGGAGTAGCGATTTACGGGTGCAATTGAGAAGTGCCTGTAAGGTTTGGTACTGTCTTATGGGTCCGATATTGGGTAGGATCCGATCTTCGGCGACAGCAATAATTTCATCTATTGTAAGTTCACCGGTTGACTGTGAATCTTTCTTGAGCAGACTGGCGGCTTCAAGATCAGAACGTAGCGATGCGAAGCTCGCTGCAGAGTAGGCCTCAGTTACTTTTAAGAGCCGTTCAACTGCATCGTCAGGGAGGGAACCGCGGAAAACTTTGGCAATCGTCCAGCGGAGGAAAGTCTCACGATCTTCACCACTTGGATCAAGCACCGGAACCACTATATCGCCTACTCTACCTTCCCGCCGTAGGTCAGGAGAAAGATTATAGATACGCGCAGTCATCAGGAGCCAAGTGATATTCCCACGGAGTTGTGGATCAGACATCATCGCTTGTACCTTTCCTGTCAAACGTCGTTCTGTGCTATGTGCATCCCTCCCGACACCACCAAATTGCGTATCGGCTTCATCAACGAAGATCAACACCTTCACGAGTGCCATCAGCAATCGTCGGAGCCGTTCAAAGATAACGTCCGTCTGTCCGAACCACATACTCCGAATGTTCTTGAGGACGAGGACAGGGATATCGAGTTCGCCAGCGAGTCCCTCGAAAATAAAAGTTTTTCCGCTGCCGATCGGACCACAAACGCTCATTCCGGGGATGGCATCGGGACCGGTTGAAGTGATACGCGGAATCAGCTGCGTCCTGAGAAAATCTACCAGATTTTGGTTACCAACGATGTCTTTTAAACTGTGGGCAGGTTTTTTGAACTCTACAACATCTTCACCCAACTGTGCTTGGATAAATTCAGATACTTTCTCAATAACATCCTCGGGTTGAAGTTTTTCACCGGAGTAACAGGAAGAGAGCAACATCTGGCGGAGTGCTTGTAATGATAACCCCGCAGTGAGCATGGCGAGTTGTGCCTGTGAACCCCAAAGGTTTAAAGGCTTTTCTATGAGTTTCGGCGTGTTATTAAACCATGAAATAAAATGCTGGCGTTCTGCCATCCCCGGTGCTGGAATTTCAACAGTAACGACCTGCGGCAACCTAATAATTCGAGAGTTCACGAGACTCGGAGATTCCGCGATAAAGATGACGGTATCGTTGCCGTTCATGAAATTAGAATCGGAGATCCAGTCTTGAACGATGCTGACGCGGTGTCTATCTGGAAGTGACAAACTCCGAATTTCACCTTCCGGGAGCAACATATCCGTTGCTTCTATCAGGATAATCAGTTTTTCGGGTAGCAGTTTTTCGCCTTGTGCGTTTGTGCTTCGGGAGAGCAGGCAAAACTGCCGCAGGAGCTCAAGTGCTAACGTCGGGCTGCCGATAGCATCGTTCATGTACTGCGTAAAAGATACATGGGGTGCCTCTGTCGCGGCATCAAGTGATCCGAAAGACGCGCCTTGCGATGCCCCACCTAACGGTGAAGAACGCGACGTACTGGCAGTCGCATTTATATCAAGGTCCGCCTCGGTTGTGCCGCGCCATAGATTGAACGCTTGTTTAACTTTCTCGCGCTCCGACTCCTGTGCGAATCTTATGGGACCATTGAGTTCATAAACAATTAGGATGAACCCCGGAATGTCCCAACTACGGCTTAAAAAGGGGACGAGTGGAATATAATCCGTGTTGTTCTCTTCGCGTATAAAGAAGAGATCGTGGATATTTCCAGACAGGACGAGACTACGAGACGTGCCTGAATTAATGAGCATTCCAGCTTCTGTCCGGAATGAATAGGTCGGGCTTTTAACGGCTATGAGGTGTCGCCCCCTTCTGTTTTAGAGACCAAACCTGTTAGGTTAATGCTTTAGAGCGGCAGCTCAGAATCGGAATCCTCTGTCTTCTTTGCGGGTTCTGTCTCCGTTTTCGTGTCCGTCTGCTGTGCGCCGAAAATCAATGCATCAAATTCGTCGGAGGCGTTGGATGAGCGCGCTGCAGCGAGGAATTCCTCCTCTTCGCTTTTGGAATCCGTACCCGCCAATTCTTGTGCAACTTTTGAACGTCCTTTCGCTTTCTCGCGGATTTCTCGCATCCGTGACAATTCAGCGGAAGTGCCGTCCATACTGATACCGGAAAGCATATCAGCGATTTCCTCTTGCTCACGTGCGGTGATGAGATCTGCGACTGCTTCAGACTGCTCACTCTTAATTTTATCTAAGTCGCGGTGTAAGCTGGTAATCTGGATTTTATGGGAGTCAATATCAGCCTGCGCATTTTCGATCTCGCCTTCGAGTTCATCAATACGTCCTTCTTTCTCTTGTAGATTGGAATTGAACTCTTGGTAAGCGGTGACGCATCGCGTGTATTCGGCATGCTGTTTGACTTCTTCTGGTGCCATCCCCTCATTTTGCAAACCAGCAGCGGTCTGCTGCGCCTTGGCGATAGCCCCAGCTTTTAATTCTTCCAAATTTTCGACTTCGTCGGTAAGCGTCTTTAGTTGTGACCTCTTCTGTTCAACAAGTGCGATAAGCTGCCCGATTGCTTGCTTATAGCGTTGGATGTTCCCTTTCTTATCGCTAATGATGTCTTCGTAAGCCCCTCTAACAGCTTCCGGGTTTTCCATCATCCGATCCGCTGTTTCGTGGGCGCGCCCCGTCAGCGTATACCAGATAGCCTTGAAAAATCGTGTAAATCCGTTTGCCATTTCAGTTTCTCCTGTTGCGTCGTGTCTTATAAGTGCGACCTTATTGTATGGGTCTGCGAGTTGTATCAATGTGACTTTGCACGGTTTTGATCCGCGCCGCAAAACTTATCACATCGTATTTTAACATATTTTATCTAAAACTGCAAGAAAATTTTTACATAAGCCAATACCGTTGGTTTTAAGCGGTATCGGATGTTTACTCAGTTATAGACAATTTACCGTTTCCGATGCGTGAGGCAATTACCACTATGAATCCATAAACGGTTTTATATCCCAAAGCAGAACGGTGCCGTCATAACTGCTACTTGCCAAGCGTTCGCCACTCTTTGAAAAAGCGAGATTTTGAACATCTGAGGTATGTCCCCAAAAGGTGTGGATATTTTCCCCAGTGGCAACCTCCCATAAACGGACAGAGACTTTGTCTGTTTTGTTCCACCAAGAACCGGAGGCAAGATACTGACCACATGGAGAAAATACCACGACACCAACAACCCAAGAGCAACTCTGAGGTAGAATCATCCCCATGCGCGGCTCTAAAGTTGCTGCATCCCAGAGATGAATCCCACCGTATAATCCACCAGCCAACAAAGTGCCGCAAGGTGAAAATGTAATTGAATGGAGATTCCTTGAAGGTTTGTGAGGTGACTGGGTTTGTCGCTGGATTTGTCGCATATTCCCTTTATATAGGGCAACAAAGGTGGAGTCTACAGAAGGTGAACCGAGCTGTTCACCACTCGTAACATCCCAAAGAAATATACTACCCCCGTCAGTCGTAGCGAATTGCTTTTCGTTGGGATGAAAGGCTGCTGTCCGAAACGGCCTTGCATGCGCTATAAATGAATGCAGCTTTTCCCAACGGTGGACATTCCACACAACAAGTTTTCCATCTACATCTCCACTGATGAGGTACTCCCCTGACGGCGAAAACACTACGGTGGTGATTAAACTCTGATGTTCGATGAGTTCTGCTATTTGGGTTCCGGACGTGATGTTCCAGACTTCAAGCATTTGACCACTTTCGCCGATAAGAGCCAACAATTCTTCACAAGGAGACAATGCACACCTTTTGCCCCTGCATTCTGGCGGAATCGGGGGAGGTATCACCTGTTTCTGAACAACATCCCAGAGAACGACACCTTCATTCCAGTATTTGCTAATCAACATCTCGTCCGATTGATAAAAAAACAGAGAGTCGGGCACTTGATTAGGCACTGTAAGCGGTGCTACTATGGTAGGTGTGCCTGCACACCACACGCGGATATCGCGGTCAGTGAGAATTGCGAACTGCTGTCCATCCGTAGAGATACATTGTTCCGTCCTACCTTTTCCTTGATATTCAATGGTATCAAGTTTTTCCCCGCGGGACGCATCCCACATTACCACCTTGTCTACATAAATATCAGCAACCCGTAATGCGCCATCAGGGGAATATGCAAGAATCGTCTGAGTTCCGTTGTAGTTTGTATAAGTTGTCTCTAAGGTCTCTTTATCAATATCCCATACTTGCACCTCAAGGTTCTCACGTGTAGTCGGGTCCTGAAGACTTGCAGCAAGAAACCGACCACAAGGCGAAAAGACGAGATCATACACATATTCTAATTCGCGCAGATCACGCTTCAAATAAGCGAAGCGTTCTTTCGTTTTTAGGTTTCGGACGGTAAGGGTGGTCCGGCCAGAAACATAAGCGAGCAGCTGCCCATCGGGTGAAAAGCAGAGTGGAAAACGGGTAGGAGGGCGTTCATCTTCCTCCAGTGTGACTCTCACTTCAAAACTTGCAACGTGTGCCCCGGTTTCTGTGTGCCAGACGTAAATGTCCCCGTATCCGTGACCAGATGCGGCAACATATCGGCTATCCTGTGAAAAGGCAAGCTGGGAGGTGCCGCCGTGCCAGCCTTGTATCTTCGCGACACGCTGCTGGGTCTCTATTTCTCGTACATTGATGATACCGTCTCCGTTGCTGGTGGCGACCCATTTTCCATTGGGTGAAAACACAACGTTAGAAATCAGGCCCCGTTCAGTTTCAAATAGTGTGACGGGCTGCATCGCGTCGAGTTCATACATCCATACCCCGACACGAGTGCCAACAGCAAGAGACGCTTTATCCGATGAAAACGCCATGTCAAATATGAGTCCTGGTCCTAATCGGGCAATTGCACCATCGGGGAGTTCCCATGTTGTCACATCGCTGTTTATCTGGGTAGATTGTGTGGTTGTCTGTGATTGTCGGTTTTCCATCAAATACCTCCGATTTTACTGCGGCAAGCAGTCCCTTAAGAACGAATAAACGGTTTCACATCCCAGAGCAGGACGGTGCCGTCAAAACTACCACTCGCTAAGAGCGTGCCATCCGGTGAGAAGGCAACATCTTGAACGTCTGTAGCGTGACTCGACAGGGTATAAACGTTTTCACCAGTAGCCACTTCCCAGAACCGGATAGGGGTTTTATCTAATCCACGATGCCACCAAGCACCGGAAACCAAGTAGCGTCCACAGGGCGAAAATGTCAATGCCCACGGACGCATACACTGTCGCCCAGGGAGTATTATCATACGTGTTTCTAACGTATCTGTGTCCCACAATCGGATCTCGTTGGTCAACCCGCCGACGATATTGGTGCCGAGTGCCCCAGCAATCAAGGTGCCGCACGGCGAAAACACGATGGATTGCATCCATTGGTGTCGCTTCCATTGTAGGTTCCCACCGTTGCTGACTCGTTCAATTTCCTCTGGCTCACCTCTGTAGCGGGTGGCATCCTCTAAGACATCCGGTAAAGGGAGCGGAGCAACTTGTTCACCGGTTTCAACGTTCCAGAGTCGAACTGTCCCTTCCAAAGTCGAGCCGTCCCTGGAGGAAGTGACAAATAATTTTCCATCCGGATGAAATGCGATGTCTACAACCGAGTCTGTCTGTTCCGTGAGTGAGTGCCGTTTTTCCCAAAGCGCGACATCCCATACATAGGCCTCATTTTTCCCACCACTGACAAGGTACCTTACTGTAGGTGAGAACGCCAATGCCATGCGATAAGTCTCATTTTCATGTCCCGTAAGTTCTGCGATTAAAGTTTCAGATGCAATATGCCAGACCTCAATGCTCTGGTTACTTGTATCAACTGCCAACATTTCTTCACACGGGGACAATGCGATGGATCTCCGTAAAGAGGTGCGTTCCGTTAGTGGTGGAAGTACCCGCAGTGTTTCCCTGCTCGCAACATCCCAAAATACCTTATTTGATCTGCCCCAATGACTGCTGACCAGCGTCCTGCCATTCTGCAAAAATGCGACTGCATAAGCAGTACTTTTAAATCCTGAAAGTGACGTTACTGTGCAGGGGATTTCTTCCCTCCAAACGTGAACATCACCCCGTTTACTACAAACTGCGAATTGCCTCCCGTCGCTTGAGAAACGCGCCGGACGGTCATTTGAACTATAAGTTTCAAACGCGTCTAACTTTTCTCCCTTTGACGCATCCCAAATCACGACCTTGTTCCGATGAACGTCCGCAACCCGCAGTACGCCATCAGGCATATAAACGAGTCTTACCCGATTTCCTTCATAAGTAGTGGGCATCATTACAAGGGATTCGTTCTGAATGTCCCATACCTGAACTGTGGCCCCAACGTTCGCACCAGCAAGGTACTGTCCGCAAGGTGAAAAAAGGAGGGTATGCACTGGGGCGGTGTGCCCGGTGAGCTTCGCGATATCTTTACCGATATTTATGTCTGAAATCATAACCGTGTCCGAGGCAGACACAAACGCGAACAGATTGCTATTGGGTGAAAAAGCAATAGGAAAATGTCTGTCGTAGTCAACGCCTCTTTTCCTATAGTCGTCGAATTTGGGATCTTCAATGGTAAAACTCGCGAGAGGCGTTTCATTGCTTGTCCGCCAAGTATAAACAGCACTGTGCCCAAAACCAGACGCAGCGAGATATTGACCGTCCGGCGCAAAGTGGACATGCAAGACACTATTACGTCCCTGTCGAGTGCTTCCCCAATCTATTTTGGTAACGCACTGCCCATTTTGTGTATCCCACACCTTAACAAAGCTGTCCTGGTCGCCAGTGGCGATCCATCGCATATCATGCGAAAAGGTCGCAATATTAACCATCCCGCGTTCGGTGCCCCACAACGCACGGGGTGCCATTGTTGCCGTGTCATATATCCAGAACCCGATTTTGGTTGCAACGGTGAAATACGAACCGTCAGGTGAGAATTCTACATCCAGTGGGCATCCTTGTCCGAGTCTGCCAACCGCGCCTTCAGGCAGTTCCCACGTTGTTACATCTGTGTCTTCAACCGGTCTCAGTGCGAGGATCGGGGTGCGCCTGTTTTCCATAAAAATGTCTCCTGTTAGTGCCCGAAGGCTTTGGAAGTTTAGGTGTTTCTCGCGTCAAAATCCGCGTGTGTCGTGTTGAAAATTGTTAAGATCTAAGGGGATAAGCGTGTGGTAATTGATAAAGAAAGGGCACGAAAATTATAATGATTCGCGAAATCAACGATTCTAATTATACAGCACATATCTATTGTTTGTCAAGACCTTTATTAGATGCTTCGCTGGCTGCTGACAACCGAATATGCCTAACGCACACTAAATTCTACTTGACATAGAGCGGACATCTGAATAGAATAGACAATAAACACGACTTTCAAGTTGCTGAAGATGCACATACAACCGACAATACATAAGGCGTTTTCATATTGGCTGTGGTTTACGGCATTTGGTGTGTTAGCACTGATACTTGCCAACGTGCCACTGTTTAACATTCTTGCTTTTGAGTTTTGCGCTGTGTTTGCACTCGGCATCTCTTTCGCTGGCGCGCACGTGACACTCACAGCCGTACAGCAGATGAAACGACAACCTGAAGCCCTCTCCGGTTCACCCGGGCAGATCATCCCGCGATGTTTCTGGAATGCGCTGATATTTAACTTGGGGCTGCTCGTGCTACCCGTTGGTATTATTCTGCTGAACGCGTTTCGGATTAAAAATTGTAATTTCAGCGAAGGATTCATCTTTTTTTTTCTATTGCCCGTAATCAGTTGTGTATACGCGACGGCAGCAGGGACACTCTTTGGATTTTGGATTAAGAGGCGATGGTTGGCATCCTTGGCGTATATCGGGTTTCTCCTGCTTACTTGTGTTCCGGTGGTTATCAATCTGATATTCCATCCGCCGGTATTCGCATATCACGCAACGTTTGGATATTTTCCGGGACCGATATACGATTTTGTTATTCCGATAACAAGCACACTGCTCATCGCTCGCGCGGAAACGCTACTGTGGGCACTCCTATTTTTAGGACTTACAGTCAGTCTATGTGAAATAAGTAGGCACACAGACTTGATGCCTCAGTTGAGGTGGCGTAAACTGTTCAGTTCGCTTACAAAACGTGTCTGGTTGTATCTGTTAATCGTCTGCTTACTCGGTTTTCAGTTCTATACAGGTGCGCTGGGCATCCGTCCAACCCGAGACGATATTGCCCAGAAACTTGGTGGCTTCCGTGAAACTGAACACTTTGAAATCTTCTATGCCCGCGAACTTGAAACCGAGATTGAAAACATCGTTGCGGATTGTGAGTTTCAATACGCGCAGTTGTCTGCCTATCTCGACCCTGAAGGTGCCGGACTATCTCGGAAAGTGCGCGCGTATATCTATGCATCTCCTGGACAGAAAAAGCAGTTGATTGGTGCAGGCAGTACTTCTGTGGAAGACCCGTTCGGACATGGGTTTCATATCCATGCCCAAGGCTTTCCGCATCCTGTCTTAAAACACGAGTTGGCACATGTCTTTACTGTGCCTTGGTCGCCTCTGAAAGTGAGCCTGAAGATTGGGCTTCATGAAGGGATTGCGGTTGCTGCAGATTGGAGTGAAGGTAAACTTACGGCGCATCAATGGGCAAAAGCGATGCGCGAGATGGAGATCGCGCCCCCATTATCAGCCATCATGGGAATCGGATTTTGGGGGCATGCCGGTTCGCGGAGTTATCTGCTGGCGGGTTCCTTCGTGCGGTTTCTTGTGGATACCTACGGTATAGAAAAGTTTAAAGGTGTTTTCCCGACCGGTAATTTTGTGAAACATTACGGGAAGGATCTCCAGTCGCTTGAAACGGAGTGGATTGATTTCTTGGCAGGTGTTCCTTTGCGGGATGCCGATATAAACTATACTGCGTACCGTTTAAAGCAGCGGAGTGCTTTTGAACAGGTCTGCACGCATGAGATGGCTGCGCTGCGGGATACCGCATGGCAGGCATACTACCGAAAAGATTTTGTCACTGCTGTGGAGACCTTTGGAACAATGCTATCAGATGAACCCAATAACCTAAGCACATTACGAGGCCTTATGTACAGCGCGTATCGGATGCAGGATTACGAGAAAGCGTTATCCTTAGCGAATCGCATTGTACGCACGGAAGACACTCGATTCAGTCCAGAGGCATCGCTGCTGATAGGTGATATTTATTGGCTAAAGAACGAACATGAAAAAGCGATGAATGCATACGTTTCTATTGAAACAGAATATGAGATATTTGAGCGACGGCGTATGAAGCGAATCGCAGCGTTATCTTATCCTGATAGAGTCCAGAGCCAACCGAATGGTGCAATGCAAGAAGAACGTTCGCTTCGCGAACTGCTTCGGGGCGTACTCGTTGCGTCGAAACCTGTATCAGAAAAAATGGCACTTTTGTCGGTATGTATACAAACGGCACCAGAGAGTTGGTTACCCTATTTCTTAACAGGTGAACTACTTGAAAAAGAAAAGGCGTGGCAGACAAGCAACGCATACCTTCAGCAAGCATTGGAACGCTTGATTCCGCAACAGCACGGAAAACTAATATTAGAAGTTCGGAGGTTAATCGGTATCAATGCTTATCAAGAAAAAGATTATGAGACTGCACAAACTGCATTTCGGTCAATAGCCGAGACCCCAACACTTTCGTTGGGAGAAGTACTTTCAGCACAAAATTGGATACAACGGTGCCAGTGGGCAGAAAGTCGGATACCGTAAGCGAAGTCGCGATTCGGAGATCGCTCCTACAGTCCGTTGATGAAAAACCGGGTTGACCTACAGATTAATTTCATAATATAATATAAGTATGGCAGTTGAAGTTTCCTTCTCGGTCTACCGTCGAATAGGCTACTATACTGTTGCCGAAGCAATCCAATATCGATTTGAGTGAGTCTGCTGGTAGGCAGCTCTGTTCTGAAAACTTATAAGGAAAAACTATGAAACTATTTGTGCCGGGAAGAATTTGTCTGTTTGGTGAACACAGCGACTGGGCAGGGAGGTACCGGCTATTAAACGCAGAGCTCGAAAAGGGTTATACGTTAATCACCAGCACAGACCAAGGTGTATACGCTGAGGTTAAACCGCATCCAAACCGTCTAATTTTGAAGACTAGCCTCAGTGATGGTACCCGTCACGGTCCCTATAGCCTTCCTATGGAGCGAAGTGCGCTCCTCGCTGAAGCTGAAAAGGGCGGATTTTTTAGCTATGCTGCGGGTGTTGCCTATCAAATTTTGACCAACTACCGGGTGCAAGGGTTGGAAATCGACAATTATCTCACCGATTTACCCGTTAAAAAAGGGCTGTCTTCAAGCGCAGCCATCAGTGTATTGGTCGCGCGCGCCTTCAACCGGACTTATGATCTCAAGATGACAACACGTGGTGAAATGGAATATGCCTACCAAGGCGAAACGACAACACCGTCTCGCTGTGGCCGGATGGACCAAGGGTGTGCCTACCAACGCCCTGTCCTCATGACGTTTGACGGAGATCGTATTGATGTCCAAGAGCTCAATGTGCCGACAGATTTATATCTTGTAATTGTTGATCTTGGCGCGGGTAAAGATACACGCCTGATATTGAATCAATTAAGTCACTGTTATCCATTCGCCGAGAGCGAATTAGAAAAAGACGTACAACACTACCTCGGACCTCTAAGCGCACAGATTACACAAGAGGCACATCAAGCCCTTCGCGATGGAGACGCGGAGGGCGTAGGCAAACTGATGACACGGGCGCAGACAGAGTTCGACAAACACCTCATACCTGCTTGTCCGTCCCAATTGACGGCACCGGTACTTCACAAAGTCCTGAATTATGAACCGATTCAGCCGTATATATGGGGCGGTAAAGGTGTCGGTTCACAGGGTGACGGGTCAGCACAATTCATTGCGAAAGATGAAGAGAGTCAGGGGCGCGTTATAGAGATTATTGAACAAGATTTGCAGATGTCGTGTCTGAAACTCGTTATTGAGGCAGGTAGACATGTTCGTAAGGCAGTCATTCCGGCTGCTGGGTTCGGTACTCGGTTGTTTCCAGCGTCAAAGGCGATGAAGAAGGAGCTTTTCCCTGTAATTGACGAGTCTGGACGTGCGAAACCGGCAATTATGGCAATCGTTGAGGAAGCGGTCAATGCTGGTATTGAGGAAGTATGCCTTATCGTCCAGAGCGGCGATATAGAACTCTTTGAGTCGTTTTTCAAAACACCTCCGCGAATTGAACATTATAATAAACTTAGCAAAGAGAACAAGGCATATTGCGATTATCTACTGGAGTTAGGCAGCAAAGTGACATTCGTCACACAGGACGTTCAAGAAGGATTCGGGCATGCTGTTTATTGTGCGCGGGAATGGGTTGGGAATGAACCCTTTCTCCTGATGCTCGGGGACCATCTCTACGGTTCGGATGAGGAGAAATGTTGTGCGCGACAAGTCGTAGAGGCTTATGAACAGGTAGGGCACAGCGTTGTCGGACTTAAGAAAACACCGATTGAGCTGCTATCGAACTTTGGCTGTGTTACCGGTACATGGAAAGAAGAAGATTCACTGCTTTCGGTGACAGAGTTTTACGAAAAACCCGATGCGGAGTATGCGATGGAGCATTTACATGTAGATGGCATGGATATAGACCAGTTCTTGACGGTGTTCGGCATCTATGTCATTCAACCACAGATTTTCGAGTTTCTTGAGCAGAATATCACGCATAATCTGCGTGAACGCGGTGAATTTCAACTGACTTCTTGTTTAGACGAACTGCGGAAGGCAGAGGGTTTCTCAGGATATGTTGTTAAGGGACGACGGTTTGACATCGGGCTCCCTGAAGAGTATCGGCAAACAGTTGTTGACTTCAGGAACGCTTAAACAGTAGCGCATCGCTTGATAACAACGATTGTGAGGTCGTCATATTGTTCCGCTTCACCGACAAAAGCGTGTGCATCATCAACAAGGTGCTGTACAGTTTCCTCGGCAGTAAAACTATCAGGAATCCGCGAAACCGATTCCATTAGCCGTTCCGTTCCGTACATCTCACCCTCCATGTTGAGTGCTTCAATGAGACCGTCGGTATGTAAGATCAGGAAATCGCCCTCGTTTAAATCAAAAGCGGTGGATTCATACTCTACTCGCTTCATACTACCCAGCGGCAGATCCCCGCTTTCAATCTCAATTATATCCGTCCCTTGTTTGAGAATCGGATAAGGTTGACCGCCGTTGGCGTAATCAACCCGTTTTTCGGCTTCATTGAGTACCGCCAAGTTAATAGCGATGAAGCTGGGGCCGTACATCCGAGGTGCCAACCCAGTATTGAGGTCACTAAGAATGACTGCGGCTTCGGATTCAAAACGCGAGACTTCATATAACATTCCATTGGTCAACACAGCAGTCATCGCGCCTCGCAACCCTTTTCCTGCAGCATCCGCTACCGCAATAGCGGTATGTCCGTCTGCCACGGTGAGGTAATCGTAGAAGTCCCCACCGACTTGTGTTGCGGGGACGGACATGCCTGCGATATCAAATCCTTTTGTGTCGGGTGATTCCGTAGGCAGGAGCCCCATCTGAATATTTTGCGCTTCACTCAACTCAGCGCGGATACGTTGCATCTCCGTTTCTTCCTGCTGTCGCATTGCATTGCGCAGCTGCAATGTGTGCCGTCGGTTAACAATAAGGCGACCAATCAGAGAGAGTACAACAGTCACAAAAATAAACGTCGGTAAATATGTTCGCCAGCGCGTCCAGATCGGGGGCGGGATACTAAAATCTACATCTGCCGGTAAGGCGGTATATGCCCAATCTTTACGGAATGCTTTGATGAGGAAACTGTAGTTCCCGGCTTTAAGACCTGTATATCGGATCCGTAGGATACCGTTTTGATTCTGAAATTCCTGCGCAACGCCACTATAGCCCACAGCCTGCTGGCTTGTGGCACCAGGTGCGGAAAGCGAAGCCCACGTGTCAGAATTGGTCGGCAAAAGCGAGAATTCCAGGGTTGAGAGCCGTGTCCATCTCGGTGTATCGAGTCCAATTAATTTAAATTCATAGGAGAGACCTTCTCGAAGTGAACTGATACCTCGCACATTGAAAATCTTAGCTCCACGGGCAGGTAGCACTAAGTTGGATGTGAAATCAGTATAAGATTTATCAGCCTCTAAGGTGACGATGCGACACTCTGGCAATCCTCCGCGCGTCGGTGTATACTGTGTGATGCCCCTTTCAGTTGCAAACCAAATATCTTTATCGGAGGATTCAAGGATTTTTGAGATGTTGTTATGTGCCCAACCGTTTTTTGTCGTTCGGTTGTGGAAAGTTTCACCATCGTAGCGGACGGTCCCGCCGCCTCTCGTTGCGAACCATATATTTCCGCGACTATCCTCTATTACGTCGCGTACATTGTCCACCAAGAATCCATCTTCTTTTCTTGTGTAAGTTGTCAAGTTTTTCCCATCGTAACGGACTGCCCCACGAGACGTTGCGAGCCAAAGGATCCCTTCCTGAGAAGTCAGGGAGGCGTTTACTGTACCGAGTTCATCAATAGTCTTAGTCTCATTTAACACCGTGCCGCTATATTTCCTAAGGGCATTTGAAAAGATGAAAGTGACCTCTTCATTTTCTTCTGTCGGGTTTTGCCATACTGCAAGCGGTGCGGAAGTAGACTCACCATCGAGCACAACCGGTTCACCGGTTTCGATGTTATTCCAGCGAACCAACTTTCCTGTCACGGCATTGAAAAACCATTTACCCCGTGGTGTTGTTTTTAGGAGTGTCGTTGCCTTAAGGTTAAGCACATCTGGCTCAATGGGGCGCATTGTAGATGCTGCGTGATCAATAGTCTTCGGGTAGCGTTTCACGTTCCCGTTGCTAAAATGCACCCATAGCCTATCTTTAGCGTCTCTGTATAAATCCGTAATAGCAACTGCGCCGGGTTCTATTTCTTGCACGCTTCCGCCTTGTGGTATTTCCGCGGTTCTTTGAAAGAGAAGTCTCTGTGAACCACTTTCCGTAAGCCATAAAAGGCCTGTCGCGTCCGCTTTGAAAAGATGTCCGCCAAAAGCCAACCATACATGTTCACCCTCTGCAACGAGTACATCAGTGTTGCTATCCGAGCGTTCCCCTCCAGGGCCGGTTTCTGTCCGAATAGAGATAGAGATTTGATGATCAAAACTTGCATTCGCGTACCGGAAGAACCTATATCGTGTAGAATTAAAACGGGACCTCGGTTGGTTTACGAACCAGATATCTCCACCGACTTCAAATATTTTTACGATTTCAGACTGAGAACGTCCCCTCCGCGCGCGAGTGCCCCTTGAGTCTGGAGTAGACTCGTTTTGGATTGGATCTAACCTTAATGAGTCTGTCTTGGTATCATAACGCGCGACACTACCTGGCACACTCAACCAGAGGTAGCCTCGACTATCCTCATACATGGTGCGAATTCTTTTCGGACCGAGCCCCGCATGTGTGCTAACCGCGGGTGTCGGATCAAATACCGTTACGCCGTTATTGTGTCCGAACCATAACTTGCCATCAACAGCTTCAAAAATCGTCCGAATCTCATCATTTCCAAGCTCGCTATTAATAGGACTCGAAATTTCGTTGAGGTCTTTATCATATTGATGTATCTGACGTCCGTCAGTAAACCATAGATTGCCCGATTTATTCTCAAGTTCAAGAAACCCTTCTAAATTTCTGTGCCGCTGCAGCCGTGAGCCATTCCACTGTCTTGTGGAGCGCCCATCACTAAACCAGAGGCGATCTTTTGTATCAATTTGGATTGAGGCGATTCTTCTTGTGGCTGTGGAGCCGCCCCTTGGCACTCTACGTTCTCTAGGACCGGTACGAGTCCGAATTGGGAGAATCTGTTGAAAGACTTTTCCATCAAACCGCAGGAGCAAGTCATCACCGCCGAACCAGAGATCGCCAGAAGCATCTTCCGCTATTGTCTTAATTGGCGTGTCAGCATTTAGACTGGACATATCAAGTCGCGTGAAACCGGCATTCGGATGGATACGCGGTGTTCCGCCGTCTATATCATCATCCGTATCACCTCCGCCAGCGAGTCCTGCGCGGTTCCATGTGTTTTCTCGGAAACTCAGAATTACGCCAGTTTTCTCATCTTCTCCGTCGCTCCCACCGAGCCAGAGCGTCCCATCTTTGCTTTGAAAAATAACGCTGATTGTCAAACTTGTGGCGCGTATCAGATCCTCACCGATAATTTCATGCGGCTGTGCTTGCGGCAGTTTTTGGACACCTTGAGCCACGTACTTCGTTAGCACCTGATTTTCACCAACCCATATATCGCCGTGCTGATCGGCGATGAGCACGTTTCCCGTACCGATAAAACTGACCGAACTACCGTCAAACCGACTCACTCTGCCCGATCTTCCCGAAGAATTCCTCGAGAGAAACCAGATGTGCCCCCATTTATCCTCAACGATTTGTTGTGTCTGTCCGAGCAGTGCCCCCGCTTCGACATCCTCAGAACCGTCCAATGATCCAGCATACGGTTTAAAAATGTTATCATAAAACTGACTGACACCGCCCCGATCAGAGCCGGAGCCGAACCAGAGCCTCCCTCGACTGTCTTGGAAAATGACTGGAACAACGGGACCTACCAATCCATCAGCAACCGTATAAGTTTGAATTTGTTCAGCCCTGGTATTACCACCCACAAAAAGTGCAGCGAAAGTTATGCTAACGATTAAAATCAGATGTTTAACCGTAGTTTTCAGATTCCCGAAACTCGCTAAAAAGCCGTTAGTATGTATCATAATCTTTTTCTCGCCAGAGCCATTTCCTCAAAGAGGTCGCTTGATGATTAATGAGCGAAATCCCGAATCCGTGAAATTGCTTCATTTATGACTACATCTGGATAAGTTAAGGAAATTCTGCAGTACCCTTCACTCCATTGCCCGTACCCGAGTCCAGGTGTTACGACAACGCCTACTTCCTCAAGCAGTGCTGTCGCAAAAGCACGACTCGAACCGTTGAAACGGGGTGGGACAGGTGCCCAGATGTACATCGTTGCCTTCGGTCTCTCGATTGCCCACCCACTATTTGTGAGTGCATCCACCACTGTATCTCGGCGTTTTTGATAAATCGTATTTATTGCCGGCGTGATTTCGTCCGCCATTGAGAGCGCCTTTGCCCCGGCAAACTGAAGCGATCGGAGTGAACCGTTATCTATGTTGTCCTTAACAGTTTTAACCGCGTTAACAGCGGTTGGGTTACCAACAACAAATCCTAAGCGCCAGCCCGTCATATTAAACGCTTTGCTCAATGAAAAGAATTCAACGGCGACTTCGGCAGCACCGTCTACTTGCAAAATACTTGGTGACCGATAACCGTCGTAGGTGTTTTCGCTATAAGCGTTGTCGTGTGCGATAAGGATACTGTTTTGTCTCCCAAATTCCACGGCGCGCTCAAAGAAATCGAGGTCGGCGGTGGCTGTCGTCGGATTGTTTGGGTAATTGATCCAGAGGACTTTGGCGAGACGTTTTATCTCGTCTGGAATAGCGTCAAAGTCAACATAGAAATCGTTCTCTCGTAGTAGTGGCGCATAGTAAGTCGTCGCACTCGCAAAAACATGTCCGATGTTATAAGTAGGATAGCCTGGACTTGCGGCAATGCCAATGTCACCAGGATTGAGTATTCCAAGTGCCAATTTAACGATAGCATCCTTACTTCCAAGAGTAGTAGCGACTTGATCATCGGAAAGCGTAACGCCGTATCGATGTTGGTAAAAATTGAGGACTGCCTGTGGAAAATCATCAACAGGGTTATCACATCCGTAGCGGTGCCGGTCGGGGTCTTCAGTGTTTTGGATGGTGTGTACCAGCGTTTCAACAACCGGATCAGGTGTTGGGATATCTGGATCACCGATGCCGAGGCTGATGACGTCAACGCCTCGTGCTTTCGCTGCCTGCATCTTTTGACGCAAATCTACAAAGAGATAGGGTGGAAGTTTCTGTAACCGTTCTGCAAGTGTAACCAAAATTTTCTCCTCTAATAGTTATCAGTTGTCAGTTGCCAGTTAAGGCCTTGTGGCAGTCTAGTTTGCTGTCTCCGCCACAATACTCTCTTCACTGAAAACTTAAAGCTTTTTCGGACAAAAAACCGCACTGACGACTGTTAACTGTTTATTTCAGATGAAGGATTGCCTGTTGTGCCGCACTGAGGCTCTCCATAACATTTGGACTAAAATGCAAACCTTGCCCGCCCCAATCTGGCATATAACCGATACTATAACAGTAATAAAGGGTCCGCCGCGGTTTGCCAGAGACATTGATGACGGATCCGTGTGTCAACGCCTCTGTAAAGATGATCGCGTCCCCTGCTTTCGCTGGAATTGGTGTCAGCACAGGATTTTCATCGGGGTGGCCTCCCCAGGGTTTGGGGAAATTGCTTTTATGTGCCCCCGGTATAACAGCGAAACAGCCGTCCTCTGCATCGCAATCTAACATCGGAAAAACAGCCTTTGTCAAGGTCGAAACCATCTCTCCGTTTTTGCAGTGGTATTGACATTTCGGAATAATCGGCGTGCCGTGCATGTGCAAGCCCGTATAGCCGCCGCCCCATCGGTAAATCGTATAGGTATGATTGAGGCGGTAGGGACCACTGGTTACGCCTTGAATCACATCTAACACCTCTGGAATATCAATCAGCGCGTTAAAGACACTGTCTGCTTCCATGATATTGGAGATGTAGAGTTCCTTTTCCGTCCGCTCTGTTCCAAGACACAACGGCGATGGATAGTCTTCGGGAGGCATATTTTCGTACTGATCTAACACAGTATTGCATGCGTTGACCACTTCTTGCGGAATCACACCCTTCAGCACGATAAAACCTTGCAGGTCGAATAGATATTTTTGTTCGTCTGTCATGTTGATCTTCCTTGCGATGTGTGATTGTCCACTTGATAAGGGGTGTGCTTACGGAACGGCTTCATATTTGAGGATTGTTCCGTTTTGACCAACCACCCAACCGCTGTTTGTACTACTTATGTAGATAGATTTCAGATCCGTTCGGGTATCTGTCCACTGAGGTCTCCAGTTTTGACCGGCATCCTTTGTATGGAGGACAAGTCCCTCTTTTCCAACAATCCAACCTTCTGTTTCAGAGATAAAAAATACATCGTCAAGAAAATTTTTCCTATGACTCTCTTGGCGAACCCAAGTTTTTCCACCATCAGCTGTGTGGAATATGCGTCCACCGATGCCGACAATCCACCCTATGTCTGCGGAAACAAAGTAGACAGCATCAAGCCAGATATTCTCACTTTCATTTAATTTTGAAAGTTGTCGGCTCAATTTTGAAGGTTTCCAAGTTTTTCCACCATCAACTGTGTGTAGAACCGTTCCAAAGAGACCAACTGCCCAACCTACCTTCTTTGAGATAAAGTGGATGTCAAAGAGGTGCCAGTTTGTTCCACTCCGCTGCCGTTTCCATGTTTTTCCGGCGTTATCTGTGTGGATAATTTCGCCTCCGGTCCCCACGCACCAGCCAGTCCTTTCATCGACAAAAAAGACACCAAGTAAATCCTGCTGTGTTCCTGAAGTTTGGCGTTCCCACACAGTTCCACCGTTTGTGGTTTGCAAAACCACACCGGCTTCAGCGACTGCCCACCCTTTTTGTGGGGATACAAAATGAGCGGCCCCGAAACACTCAGTCGTCCGGCTGTCTTGCGCGTTCCATACGACCCCGCCATCCTCAGTGCGTAGGATAGCCCCGCGATCCCCAACAACGTATCCTTCTTCCGAGGAAACCGCACAGACACCTACTAAGAGATGGCTCGGACTCGATTGTGATTCCCATGTTACGCCACCGTTGCGCGTGTGAAGAATTGTACCGTTTTCACCGACCACCCAACCGAGTTGTTTAGAGACAAAGTCAACACCGAGTAAGACAGCGTCAGCACTGTTGTGGAAGCGGGGACCGCCGCGTTGATGTTTCCATTTTCCTTTTCCACCGGACGAGGTATGCAGAATCACACCTAAATCGCCAACGATCCACCCGTTTTGTGTATCCGTAAACTCAATATCGTAGAGTGTAAATGTGTGCAGCGGTTCTTTTCCGAGGTACTCCGGTTGCCCATAACTCGTCTTATGGCGTTGATTGCTGCCATCTGTGAGGAATTGCCATGTTTTCCCGCCATCAGTTGTTGCGTAGACACTCCGTCGATCCCCCACAACCCAACCTATCTGTTGATCTATGAAATGAAGATTGAACAGCGCGGCTTCAGTCGCGTATTGTTCTTCCCACGTGTCGCCGCCATCGGTTGTTCGATAGATGTAACCCGCGTTTTTTCCTGCCCGCGTGCTTCGATAGGCGATAATCCACCCGTAATTTTCGTCTACGAAGTAAATCCCTTTCAATGACTTTTTGGCGAATACGGTTTCGTCAATTTTGGTAAATGTATGTCCGCCATCGGTTGATTTGAGCAGTGTGCCCCAATCCCCAACAATCCAACCTGTGGCTTCCGTTATAAAAAAATCGTGGAGGTTATTTTCTGTATCTGTTTTGATAGGTTTCCACGTTTTTCCGCCATCGGAGGTGTGGATGAGCACACCACTCTCACCAAGGCACCATCCTTCTAACTCAGAACGGAAATAGACTTTTCGCAAAGGCTTGCCGAAAACACCACTGTTCTGCCTGTGCCATGTTTTTCCGCCATCCGCTGTGTAGATGACAAGGCTTTCCGCACCCTCTTCAGCATCTAAACCTGGAATTACGTCTACGGCGTTACCCACTGCCCACCCCAGATTTTCGTTTACAAAGTGGACATCATATAGGTGCGAGCTCCAATCGCCTTCCATGACGGTTTTCCATTCGTACCGGATATGCTTTTTAGACGCTGTATCCCCACATCCGTTTATAACAATGATGAGGCCGATAAGCATAGAGAGAACTTGTAAACGATGCTGCAACATCCAATTAGGCCTGCTTTTGAGAATGAAAAAGGATTTCGCTAACATCATGCAATCCTTTGGGAGCGTTGACGACCCACCTCGCTGCGCGAATCGCACCTTTGGCAAATGCTTCTCGACTGTGGGCGCGGTGGACAACACTTAATTGTTCGCCCTCGGTTGTAAACAGCACTGTGTGATCGCCAGCAATGTCCCCACCTCGCACTGCATGGATACCAATCTCGTGCTTCGGTCTCACACCAACAATACCGCGTCTGCCGTAAATGCCAACCTCACCTAAATCTCGTGCAAGCGTCTCAGTGGCCGTCTCGGCTAAACGAAGGGCGGTGCCGCTCGGTGAATCTACTTTGTGGCTGTGATGTGCTTCTATGACTTCAATATTATAATCATCTCCGAGGGCTTTGGCAATTAAATCGAGTGCTTGGATCATCACATTCACCCCGAGGCTCATGTTCGGTGCCATCACACAGCGAATATCGGATGCCTGTTCCTTGACAGTCGCAAGCTCATGAGAATCGAACCCAGTTGTTCCGATAACTATGGCTTTATCTGTATCGACAACTTGTTGAAGATACTCCAAAGCGGCTTTAGGTTTTGAAAACTCAATGACGACATCAGCATTTTGAAGTACGTCGTCGAGTTTACCTGTGATGGGTACCCCGATATCACCAATACCTGCGACAATACCTGCATCGCTTCCGATGTGTGGATGCGATGGATATTGGATAGCTCCAACGAGTTGCATATCGGTTTGTTGAGCAATGCCTCGTGTGATGCACCGTCCCATACGTCCACAAATACCGGTAATAACGACACGAATCATTTTTTTATGGGCCCCTGGGGCACCGTTCCACTTCGTTTCACGGTGGTTTCTGATGAAGTCCATCAGGTTGTTGCTAAGAACCTCCGTTGAGGTTAAAAGTCGGGTCTACTACTTGTGAAAAAGGACTTCGCTGACATCGTGCAATCCTTTGGGTGCATCCATAACCCACCTCGCTGCGCGAATCGCCCCTTTGGCGAATGCTTCGGGACTGTGTGCGCGGTGGACAACACTCAATTGTTCTCCTTCTGTAGCAAACAGTACCGTATGATCGCCAGCAATATCACCGCCCCGCACTGCATGGATGCCAATCTCGTGCTTCGGTCTTGCGCCAACGATACCGTGGCGACCATAAACACCTACTTCATCTAAATCACGCCCCAATGCCGTGGCGACCGTTTCGGCTAACCGCAGTGCGGTGCCGCTCGGCGAATCTGCTTTGTGGTTGTGATGCGCCTCTATGACCTCAATATCGTAATCGTCTCCAAGGGCTTTAGCAATGAGTTGAAGTGCTTGGATCATTACATTCACCCCGAGGCTCATGTTCGGTGCCATCACGCAGCGAATTTGAGATGCCAGTTCCTTGACAGTTGCGAGTTCATCAGAGTTAAACCCAGTTGTCGCGATGATCATCGCTTTATTTGCCTCGACCACCTGCCTGAGATGCTGTAACGTTGCTTCGGGTTTTGAAAACTCAATAACAACGTCTGCATCTCCAAGCACATCGTTGAGTTCCGCCGTAATGGTTACACCAATCTCACTCATACCTGCTACAACACCGGCATCACTCCCGATCTGCGGGTGTTCGGCGTATTCAATTGCCCCAACAATTTCCATATCAGCTTGTTGGGTAACGCCTTGAATGATGAGCCGTCCCATACGGCCGCATGCTCCATTAATAATTACACGAATCATCTTTTAAATTTTCCTTGCGGTTAAATGACATGGGTTTGAACACTGAGAGCGAAGCGACCTGGCTGCTGATGGCTATTTCAATGTAAACAGATATGCCAACAGATCATGCATCTGCTTCACTGAAAGAATATCTGCATAGTTTTCAGGCATAACACCTGCTTTAGGAACCCGGCTTGCCTGTAAATCCTTTTTGAAGTAGGTTGTCCATAACTTCCCGGAACTATCAAGTATCTGTACAACCTCAGTATTCTCATTTCCTCTGTGATCATACAGATATCGCTTCCTACCCGTAATTTCCTTGCCATCTTTAGTGACAATAGTAAGTAATTCATACGCATTCGCGATGTAAGCACGCGGATCGAGGATGGATTCCACAATAAATTGGGGGGAACGCGTACGCGCGATATAGGTTAAATCGGGACCGATCTCACCCCCAGTGCCGGTGGCACCTCTGCCGTGAACTGTGTGGCATTTACCACAAGCATATCCTTCTGAGAAAAAGAGCGTTTCACCTGCTTTGACATCGCCTTCCATATACGGAGTCCATTCCTCAGAAGGTTTTGTTTCATCTATGGAAACGCCTGCTGCTTTTGCTTGCTCTTCACGAACGTAACCGACAATCATATTAATTGCCTCATTAGAGAGTTTGCCACCAAACTTTTGCATCCGAGTCCCCGGAAGTCCATTGAATATTGTCTGAAAGATACCATCATCCGTCCATCCGTAAAGCCACTGCGGTTTGAAGAGGTCTGGTGCTTCCTCGCCCCGTGTCTCTCCGGCGTGACATCCCCAACACATCAACCGGAAATAGAATGCGCCATCTATAACATCTTCATGAGTACTGTCTTCTCTTGGTGCTGCGGGGGCAATGTCCACCTCCAGTTCTTGAGCATTTACAGACGTGAAAAAGAATAAGCTAACGCCTGAGAGGAGAAAGAGAATCCCCAACGCTATGCGTGCAGTAACAGTTGTCCATTCAAACATTTTAGAAATACGCTTATAAAGCACGTTTACAAATTTACCGGTGGCGTACATCATTGCTGTCCCTCCTCCTGAAACGGAGCGAAGTAAGGTAAATGGTACTTCTCACAGAGCTTTTTGAGTTTCTCCTCACTCCATTTATCTTCAATGATTTTGTTAACAGTGTCTTGAAATTCCCGGGTGCTTCGTTTCGGCGTATCTTTGCTGAAAGCGATAGAGACATTCCAACGGAGCCGAGATTCAGGGACGTACCCTTCAACAATCTCCAGTTCCGGATAAACTGTGCTTATCTGTTCTGTCTGCTGAATTCGGGAGCCTTTCTCAATCAACCAACCAACATTTGCCCAGACACATCCATAGGCGATTTGCCCTTTCTGGAGCGCGTTGAGGACAGCGATTTGCGACCGATAGACCCGGCGATTATATCCCATCTGCCGAAGGACATCACTGGCGATGGATCCTGCTTCTGCGCCAATCGTTTCTGACTTGATGTCTTTCAAAGTTTTAGGTAACTGCTGGTTGTTTTTCCGCTTTACCAATACATAGCCTGTCCCATAATAGGGTTTGGAGAAGTCAACGCGTTTTCCTAATTGGATCGATTCGCTCATTGCGCGCTCCTCAATCGGAATACCAATCACGCAATCGCAATGGCCGCGTAGCATGTCGGCGAGCAAGCTATCGCGGAGGGTATTCAGCCAGTGGAGCTCCAATTCGACCCCAAGTTCCTCTGCCAACAAGTGTGCGACTTCAACATTTAATCCAGGGAGTTCTGGATCGGCGTTGGAATAGGGCAAGTTTCGGACATCCATACAAACTGTTAGGACCCCCTTTTCTCGAATCTCTGCCAATGTGTTGTCAGCGTCCACATTTGGTAATATGAAAACGAGGCCTGTAAAAAGCGTCATCCACAAAATGCTATAGTACTTCACGACGGTCCCACCTCCCAGGCGGAATAACATTAATCGAAGAGCGCGAACACAAAGAGCGTTCCGCCTTGACGGGCATTAACTTCGGCGTATTTCACAGCCCCCGATGCTATCGCGACGTACTGGATTCCATCCAATTGATAGGTAATGGGTGGTGCGAGAACGCCGGATCCGGTTTGGAAATCCCACAGCACTTCGCCGGTTTCAGCCGACAGTGCCATAAATCTACCCTCCAAATCGCCAGCAAAAACGAGACCTCCGGCTGTTGTGAGACACCCCCCCCATTGTGGAAAGTCTGTTTTGTGCCGCCATTTAATCTCACCCGTAGAAATATCAATCGCGCTGATATGCCCCCACATTATCATATCACCATCCTCTTCTTTTTCTGCTGTCATACCGCTGCCGAGGTAGGGTAGACCTTTGAGATAAAAGACGCGCCCTTGATGGTAAGAGCCACAAAGTTCTAAGGAAGGCACATAAAGCAGATTTGTGAGCGGATTATAGGCAGAGGGTGACCAATTCTTTCCACCTTCAACACCTGGACAGACACGAATCGTCCCTTCTTCTGAGGTAGATACACCGGGTTTAACAGTCGGGCGCCCGTTTTCATCAAGTCCCGCAGACCAGTTCGTTTCGCAATAAGTGCTCGCGTATAAAAATTTGCCATTGGTTCTATCCAGTACATAGAAGTAGCCGTTGCGGTTCGCTTGCATCAACGCTTTAGTGGGTTCCCCATCAATTTCCATATCAATCAGGACAGGTTCACTCACACCATCCCAATCCCATAGATCGTGCGGTGTTGCTTGAAAATGCCATTGAAGTTTTCCTGTATCGGCATCTAAAGCGACAATGCAATCGGTGTAAAGATTATCGCCTTTCCGAACATCGCCGTTCCAGTCTGGGGCAGGATTGCCCGTTCCCCAATAGACGAGATTCAATTCCGGGTCATACGAGCCAGTGACCCAAGCGGAACCACCGCCTGTCATCCATGAGTCGCCTTCCCATGTATCGCCGCCGGGTTCATCTTTCGAGGGGACGGTATAAAACCGCCATGCCTGTTCACCGGTTTCAGCATAATATGCATCAATGAAACCGCGGATGCCGTATTCTGCGCCTGATATACCGACGACCACTTTATCCTTGACGACTAAGGGTGCAACGGTCAGGGATTCGGCGTTCGTTGGATCTCCGACGACCCTATCCCATAACACCGTACCAGTCTTGGCATCAAGGGCGAGGAGATGTGCGTCAAGAGTCGTCCAAAAGACCTTATCGTCGAGAATCGCAGCACCGCGATTGACCATGCCACAACAGATCGCTAAATCGTCGGGAAGTTCATAATCGTACCGCCATATTTCCTTACCGGTTCTCGCGTCCACGGCGTAGATCGTACTATAAGGTGTAGTGATAAACATCACACCATTAACGATAAGCGGGGTGCATTCAAATTTATCGTAGGGTGTTCCAATCTGAAACGCCCATTTCGTGACGAGTTTTTTGACGTTTTCAGTGTTAACCTGTGTCAGTTCGCTGTATCGCCAACTTCTGTAGTCGCGTCCATACATCAGCCAACTTTCCGGATCGTCTTGTGAGGAAAGTAACATCTCGTTAGTGACAGGTTGGAGGTCTGCCGCGCTGTTGGCTATAACCGTCCCTGGTACCAGAACAAGGACTAAAGCTGTCACCAAGATAACAAAACTTAAGCATTTTGTGCCTATACAAGTACTCACTGCTCCCGAAAAAATATACCTATTCATGAGCCGCCTCCCTACGCTTGTAACGCTGTAACTCCAATTTCTTTCTGCTTTAGAAACGATGTTATATTAAGGAAACGTGAGGCATTCCGCATTCTTGCCAAGATGCATCTCTCGAATATTAGTTTACCAAAAATCAAGTTTTATGTAAACCTTATAGTAGATTTCGTAATTATTTGCGCGCTTGATAAAACCTGCTGGTTTTTGGGTGTTTTCTCCACTGTCCTAAAAGATACCAAAAACAGGTTTTTTGTGCCAAAAAGATACCAAGGCAGATGTAATATTTGAGTTGTTGCAGATTTTATGTGAGATGTTTTCCGACTTGTTTTTAGTATAGTATAATTATACTATGTTTTCATGTGGATATCAAGTTTTTTACGTGTGTAAGTCGATCCATTTAGGTTTCAGCGATTCGTAATTAGCCGTTATCCTAACCTGGCTTGCTCGCCAGCGTGATAAGAGCTTCGGACAAGCGGTCCTGATTCTACATGCCGAAATCCCATTTCTATCCCTGCCTCTTTGAGTTCGTCAAATTCCGCAGGGGTATAGTAGCGTTGAATTGGCAAGTGGCGTGAAGAGGGTGAAAGGTATTGTCCTATCGTGAGAATATCGCAGCCAGTGTTGCAAATGTCCTGCATTGTTTCCAAAAGTTCCGTCACAGTTTCCCCTAATCCGACCATGACCCCGGATTTCGTGAGCATCTGTGCATCAAGCTGCTTGCTGACTTCAAGGAGTGTAAGGGTCTGTTGATAATTGGCGTAAGGACGGACGCGGCGGTAGAGACGCGAGACCGTCTCCGTATTGTGGTTCAGGACTTCAGGCCGTGCTTGCACGATGACTTCAAGGGCATCCCAATTCCCTTCAAGGTCCGGGATAAGCACTTCCACCGTACATCCGGGGCGATGTTTCCGCGCTTCGGCGATGCATTCAGCAAAGACGCTGGCACCACCATCGGTGAGATCATCACGATTGACTGAGGTAATAACAATGTGTTTTAGTTTTAGGTAACCGACCGCTTCTCCGAGGCGTCGCGGTTCATCAGTATCAACGATGCCGCCGGGGGCACCTTTTTTCACGGCACAAAACATGCATCGGCGCGTACAGACATCGCCTAATATCATAAAGGTCGCGGTACGACTGTTCCAACACTCGCCGATATTGGGACATCGCGCTTCTTCACAAACGGTGTGGAGTTGCAAATCGCGCATGAGTTTTTTCAGTTCAGCGTAGTTACCACCACCTGGAATTCGCGCCTTAATCCACGACGGATGACGCCGTTGTTCTATTTTTGCGTTGACTATCGGAAGGGTTTTTACCATTTTTCCGCATCCATATTATTAGGCATAGGTGGCGGGAGAGGGTGGGAGTCGAACCCACCTATCCACTTGCATGGACAAGCCGGTTTTGAAGACCGGTAGGGCCACCGGACCCTATCCTCCCCCATAATTACAACACGGTTATGTTCCTGACTGTCGCGGGTGTAATCTTCGGACGTTGTCATCTCGAACTGTGAGATTCTGACTGTCACAGTATTCTAAGAAAGGCACAGCATATTTTCGTGAGGTTTGCGCGGCTTCACGGAATTCAGCGACGGTTATCGTCTCATTTTCGCGAAGGTGAGCCGTCAATAATTCACTTACTTTCTCAAAAACGGTTCTATGGATGAAAAAGTTATCTGCTATTTTGATGAATTGCCCCAAGTTTAGCAGAGCAAAAAATGTGGATTCAAGTACCTTCGGCGTGTATTCTGGCAATAGCGTATTGAGTTCACTGAGTGCAGGTGTGTTCATACCCGCCTCCAAGAATAATTTCTCCAGCGTCTCTTTCGCCGTCTCCTCTTCTTCGGAAAACTGAATCTCGTGGGATGCCAAACGGAGCAAATTTCCCTCCGTCACAAGCAGACGCTCAGTAATAAGTTGGTTTTCAAGTTTCTCAAAACCGAGTTCATCTATGTTGAGTTCTCGGCGTAGTTGCGATGCATTTTGACCCGCAAGAAGTGGTTGTGCCTCATGAAAGGCTGCCAATGCATCTACTATTTTTTCTTTAGCTGCTGATGTCCGTGCTACATCGGAAACGAGGGGTGTCCGCCCTGATTTATCCCAACGGACAATTTTCTCTTGAGTTTCGAGCCTATTTAAGAGGGTCTTTACATCGGTTTTGGAATGCGGGAGATAGTAATAAAGAAACGATTCTGGGACGCAAAGGGTTTCGCTATTTACCAATACGGTGTTAACTATCTCGGAGTTATCGGCTTCCTCCCATTGTGCTAAAGTCGCAATGGTTTCAGGCGTGAACCGCTTATGTTTTGGCGCAAATGGATTCATAACCTCGCCGCCACCAACTGTATGTTGTGCTGAGAAATCGCGTAAAATGATTCGGTCGCCTCTAAATGTTAAAATCGGTTGCTCTAAACGGAGTTGGACTTGCACATTATCCCCGGGCAGAATTGCCTCATCCACCAGTAGAATCAGCCTGCAAAATATTTCACGGGTACCGAGATACGCCCGAAAACGGCTCCAATGTTCAATGAGCCTCGGAAATGAGGACAGCACCTGCAAAGACACATCTATGTTGTCAGTCACCTGAGAATATTCAATCGGGCAGAGGACATCACCGCGTTGAATATCCTGTGCAGAAGTGCCTGAGAGATTCAGTGCCGTTCTCTGTCCGGCTTGCGCGACCGTTGCGGGTTCATTGTGTACCTGTATGCCGCGTACCCGCACGACATCTCCTTGCGGAAGGATTACCATTCGTTGTTCTCGATTGATTGATCCGCCGATGAGGGTTCCGGTCACAACAACGCCGAATCCTTGTACAGTAAAAACCCTGTCAACGTATAGTCTTGGAATACCATCATGTTCCTCAGATTTTGTCGCGAGTGCTACCTGTTCGACAATCGTCTGCTTTAGTGTTTCAATCCCCGCGCCAGTTATTGCAGAGACACTCACAGTCGGAATCCCTTCAAGACTTGTACCGACGAGCATTTCTTGTGTCATTTCGGTTGCTTCCGCCAATTCATCCGGGGTTGCCAAGTCAGATTTTGTCATGACGAGGATGCCGTTTGAAATGCCGAGCAAATCTAAGATCGCCAAGTGCTCAAGCGTCTGCTCTTGCACTCCCTCTTTAGCATCAACGACAAAAAGGACGACATCCATTCCATAGGCACCGGAAAGCATACTTCGGATAAATTTCTCGTGTCCCGGTACATCAACGATCCCCGCGCGCGAGTTATCGGGTAGGTCAAAATAGGCAAACCCTAATTCAATAGACAAACCGCGCTCACGTTCCTCCTTGAGCCGATCTGTCTCCATCCCCGTGAGTGTGCCGACGAGTGCCGTTTTCCCATGGTCAACATGTCCTGCTGTTCCGATGATAAGGTGTCGACTATCTTGATGCATACGTTAATTCCGATGGTTTACTCAGGCTTTGACATTAACGGTTCGCATGGATGAGCTTGCCAATACGATTGAATCTAACGTTCCGTACCAATTTCCACACTTCCCACACTTTCGCTGGGCGCGCGTCAAATGACCAGTACACCATAAACGCTTGCCCTTTAATGTCGCTAACGTCTACGGGTCCCCATGAACGGCTATCACTACTCTGGTCTCGGTTGTCGCCCATTGCGAAGACTTTGCCTTTCGGGACGGTAAACGGTTTACCTTCAGGAAACTTTCGCCTGAATTGACTTGTGGTTAGCGTATAATCGAAAAAGGCTTCAGTATCTGGTAGATGTTCTGGTTGACGGAACGGCGGAAAATCGCTTCCCCTTTTGAAGTGGCTGAAGCGCATATGTTTTGTATAGTAGCTGTCGTCAACGGCTGCCCCATTTACATAAAGTGTATCTCCGCGTGTTTCGATAGTGTCCCCCTCAACAGCTACAATGCGCTTGATGAAATTCCGTTCCCGGTCGTGTGGTGGGATAAAAACGAAAACGTCCCCACGGGCAGGTTTATGGAAATCGAGGATTTTTATATCTGTACCCGGGATTGTAATGCCATAGATAAACTTACACACCAGAATCCGGTCCCCGATAAGGAGCGTGTCTTCCATTGAACCCGATGGGATTTTGAACGCTTCAACAACGAAGGGGCGTATGAACCCAAAAACGAGAATAAGTGCTACAACGATGACTTGGGAATATTCCCATACGATGGTTTTCCGAAACTTTTGCCATTTGGACAATTGGATTTCGTTATCATTCATGATATTATAAAGCCTCTAAAGATAAAAGCGTTCTCCTTTTTGCGGTTTAATTGCCATTGAACGAATCGGGTTGCGAACTAATAAGTTTACCGATCCGATTAAACCGTATATTGTCCACCAATTTCCAAACCTCCCAGAACTTTGCAGGACGATCAGCAACCGACCACCAAATTATGAAAGCCTGTCCCTTAATGTCATTTACAGCCACTGGGCCCCAGGTTCGACTATCGCTGCTCATGTCGCGATTATCACCCATCGCGAAAACTGTTCCTGGCGGAACAACAAACGGCTTGCCCTCAGGAAATTTACGTCGAAATTGACTTGAGGTTAAAGTATAATCGTCAAAACTCTCACCAGTTGGAATATATTCTGGACTTTGAAATGGCGGAAAATCTCTTTTAAAGTGGCTGAATTTCAGATGTTTTGTGTATGTGCTATCATCAACGACTTCACCGTTTACATAAAGCGTATTACCACGCGTTTCAATGGTATCCCCTTCAATGGCCACAATGCGCTTGATAAAATGTCGTTCGTCATGTGATGGAATAAAGACAAAAACATCGCCGCGCGCAGGTTGATGAACATCAAAGATTTTTATCTCTGTGCCGGGGATCTTAACGCCATAGATAAACTTACACACGAAAATACGGTCACCAACGAGCAGTGTATCTTCCATCGAGCCAGAGGGGATTCTATACGCCTCAACCACAAAAGGACGGACAAAACCGAACATGAGAATCAGTAAAACGACAATAGGCAGTGCCTGCTTTCGGAACCCAATTTTTAATTTTTGCTGTTTAGACAATGTTCCCTTGTTCGTCTGTAGATCCCCGTGTGTATTATTGTTCTTCATCTTAAGAAACTGTGGCAAAACGGTATCTCCTTATTTTTTTATTCATCCGTTGCGAGCATTGCTGTAAACGCTTCTTGCGGTACGTCAACCCTACCAATCTGTTTGAGTCGTTTTTTGCCCTCTTTCTGTTTTTCCAACAACTTCCGTTTTCGCGTCACATCGCCGCCGTAGCATTTCGCAGTAACATTTTTTTGGAGTGCCCGAACCGTTTCACGGGCGACAATTTTGTTACCAATCGCTGCTTGAACCGGCACTTCAAACATCTGACGAGGGATCAATTCTTTCAGTTTGCTAACTAACGCTTTCCCCCGCGTTTCTGCTGTATCAAGAGGTAAGATCGTCGAAAGTGCATCCACGGGATCACCGTTCAGTAGCACATCCAGTTTCACTAACTTTTCGGTTTTGTATTCGCCGATGTCGTATTCTAACGAGCCGTACCCACGGGTCAACGACTTAAGTTTCGGATAGAAATCCATCAACATTTCGCTGAGCGGAAGTTCATAAAGCAATTGCACGCGTGCCGCGTCCAATTGGTTCATCCGCTTATATACACCCCGACGCTTCTGACAAAGTTCCATTGCATTTCCGATGTAGTCGCGCGGCACGATGATGTCAATATTGACATACGGTTCTTCAATTCGTTCGATATTATTCGGTTCAGGGAGGTGTGCTGGGTTATCAACATATACATCCTCACCCGTTTTCAGATGAACTCGGTACATGACACTCGGAGCCGTCCGGACAAGTGTGAGTCCAAATTCCCGTTCAAGACGTTCATGGATGATCTCCATGTGGAGCAATCCGAGAAAACCACACCGAAACCCGAAGCCGAGCGCGATGGAGGTTTCAGGTTCAAAATTAAAAGAGGAATCGTTGAGACGAAGTTTATCAAGAGCCTCTCGCAGCGCATGAAATTGATTTGTGTCTGCTGGATACAAGCCGCTGAATACAAGCGGTTTCATCTCGCGATAACCGGGTAACGGTGTTTCAGTAGGTCTCACGTGATCTGTGATCGTATCGCCGATTTTCGCCTTGTCAATTTCTCGGATGCCAGCGATGAGGTATCCGACACCTCCGGTGCGTAGTTCTGGCGTCGGTTGCATCTCTGGTGTAAAGATGCCAACTTCCTCAATCTCATAGGAGCGTCTTGTCTCCATGAGCCGAATTTTTTCCCCGGGTTTCACGCTGCCGTCAAAAATTCGGGTGTACATAATGACACCGCGATAGTTATCGTAGACGGAGTCAAGCACAAGTGCTTTCAGCGGTGCTTCAGTTTCGCCTATAGGTGCGGGAATCCGATTGACGACTGCCTCCAATATGGCAGGGATACCGATCCCCATTTTCGCACTAACGAGAAGCGCGTCGTCTGCCGGGATACCTACGACTTCTTCTATCTGTCGTTTGGCTTCATCCGGGCGCGCCGTTGGTAAATCAATTTTATTGACAACTGGAATAATCTCGAGATCGTTGTTAATAGCGAGATACGCGTTTGCTAAAGTTTGTGCTTCAACCCCTTGCGCGGCATCCACAATTAAAATCGCGCCCTCACACGCCGCGAGGCTCCGTGAGACCTCATAAGTAAAATCGACGTGTCCGGGGGTATCAATCAAGTTAAGTTCGTAGCGGTTTCCGTCTGGGGCGGGATAGTGGAGTTTGACAGCGGTGGCTTTAATGGTAATACCGCGTTCACGTTCCAAGTCCATCAAATCCAGCACCTGTTCTCGCATATCGCGCTCGGTGAGCGTATTAGTATGCTCGAGCAGCCTGTCGCTCAGTGTGCTTTTCCCGTGGTCAATGTGTCCTAAAATACAGAAATTCCGTATGTTTTCAAGATTCGTTGGCATAATATATATAGTATACCACAACGTCCGTTCAATTGTCTATAGAATTTAGTTTTCGGCAGCCAGCCATTAGCCATCGGCGGTCATCAGTCAGTGAGAGTCGCGACCGGGACATCACACCTACAGCAACAAGCGTCTGTCTATTGGCAGTTGCATATCAAAGGGAGGCGCGATCGGATGATGTTGCCTCCCCGTGCAGATAGACAAATGGCTATGGACATCCTATAGTGGCTTAACCTTAATATTTCTGCACCAGATTTTTCCGCCGTGGTCTTGGATGCCGATGTGGCCACCCCGTGGGAAATCCTTGAGCGCGATGCCGAACTTATTCCTGCTGCCATCCGGGTTTTTGTGTGGTGTATCCCAGTCATCCAGATCGGCGCGGACAATTTCTTCGTCGTTAAGTGTTACGGCAACAATGCTACCATCACATGTGATGGTCATCTGATTCCACTCACCGGCGGGTTTACAAGTATTCCGGGTCGGTCCCAGCGCATCGTAAAGCGCGCCGCAGTCGTGATTCGTCGTCGGTGTTTTGCCGTGTGTGTCTAAAATCTGGATTTCAAGACCGCTCTGAACAGGGTCATCCAGATCAGCCCATCGGATGAAAATCCCGCTGTTGACTTTCGGTTCGGTCTTGTAATCAAGGGCGAGTACGAAGTTGTCGTACTGTTGTTCGGTATAGAGATATTTTCCACCCTGAACGGTGCAGAGAATACTCCCATCGTCGATAACCCATCCCTCATCTTTTCCGGTGGCTCCCCAACCGGTGAGTGTCTCACCATCAAATAGGGATATCCAACCTTCATTTTTTTCTTTTTCTGTTAACATAATCTCTCCTTGCTTGCAGCGCATAGGCACAATTCTTAAACACGTAGGGTGCCGTTGCCTAACGCAGGCTTTCTAAAAATAGTCTTCCGATATCAAGATTATATTCAAAATCTGTTGCCGACCAAGGGCTGTTATACCCAATAATCGGCACATAACTTTCGTGTCGCGAGCCGTGTGAACGCACATCTGTCGGTTCCACTGTGGTTTCCAACTCTCCGAAGACAGTTGTTTTATCTGCTAACACGAAGATGTCGCCAATCCGTTCGCGGTGGAGTCGGAATGTGGATGCGGCATCTTCGGCAGCGTATGCTTCCTCAATGCCAGGTGTACTCAGAAGTTTCTCGATTGCTTTCGGTGTGTCAGCACGGTTCTTGAGAAACACATAAGCGGCACCCCCCAAATTACCGTGATGTGCGATGTATCGATCCTTAATAATCGGAATCGCACTTGCGGGAATACCGCTTTCTGTTAGCACGCGTCCGGGATCAATTGCAGTGGTTTTTGCCAACATGCCGTGGTCCGCCGTGATATAGATCTCACGTTCTGGGTTATCATCTACAACGTCACTCATAATTTGATCCAGCATTGCGAGATGTCGTTGGGAATGTTCTGCATCGGGTGGGTATTTGTGTTGAACCCAATCGGTTGTTGAACAGTAGACAAGTTCTGGATCGTCCCTATGCAATATCTCCCGTACGGCACGGAGTAGCCACCAATTGATTTCGATTGAATAAATCGGCTCAACCTCTCCTGCCATCTGGATGTATTCAGGGGGTGGCGCTTCAGCGGCGACAGCGATGTCAGCACCCGCTTCCAGCATCCGTAGCAACTTTTTCTTTGTCACAAAGAGTGCGGTTTTGTCTGCGAATTTAGACGTTTTTGCGATTTCAAAGAGTGTCGGTGCGAGAAGGAAACGGTTATCCTCAATAAATTCTCCTTTGTTAGTTGTCCTATCTACATGGTAATTCGTCGTGATGCCGTGCGTCTCAGGAAATGTTCCAGTTGCGATGCTGACGTTGTTGACATTCGTAACGGACGGAATAACGGCATTGGCATGCCGATAGAATCCGGCTTTTGCCAATTTTTGAAGGGTAGGGAGGTCGCTCGCTGCGAGGTAGTCATGACTCCCGGCATCAATGCAGAGGATGAGAATTTTTCGTCTTTTCACGCTTTGTGTGTAGCTCCACTCTCTAATGTTTTGGCAGGTAACTTTATCCGCTTACCAAGAAAATTGTAGCAGCTCTCCATCTAAATTGCAAACTTTTTGATGGTCTCTGGCATTTAAGATTGTTATTTCGGCAGAAACCTGTTATAATTACTATCAATGGAACAGCAACATAGCGAGGTTTAACCATGTATGGAAACAATGGATTTTCCGAATTGGCGAAACTGATGTTCAAGAATTCAGGGGACATTGAGAAACTCAAACAAATTCTGAAGGCTAACTATTCAGAAGCCGATCTGGTTGTCTATCTTCAGAGCGAAGACCCGTTGGTTGGGCGCGCTGCGGGATTTGGCCTCCGCCTAATTGGCACACCAGAAGTGATCCCCGCATTGGTAGAAGCACTTAAAAACGATGATCGTGGGACCCGTTACAGTGCTGAATATGCGTTGTGGGCGATCTGGTCGCGTTCGGGCGATGACACCGTTGACGCGATGCTTGACCATGGGAAAATTTCGCTCAAGAATGAAGCATATCAAGAGGCGGTTGAACGTTTTACCAAGGTCATCGAGACAGATCCGAATTTTGCTGAGGGGTACAACCAACGTGCAATTGCCTACTTCATGCTTGAAGAGTGGAGTCAAGCGATTCGTGATTGCAAACGGACTATTTCGCTGAATCCGAATCATTTCGGGGCGTTCGCTGGGATGGGACACGTTTATGTGAGGCTCGGTAAAATTGCCGAAGCCATTGATGCATACAAGCAAGCGTTAATTATTAACCCGAATCTTATCTCCATTGCTGAGGCAATTTTGCGACTCCGCAGCCGAACGCAAAACGAATAGAACATGATAAACGCTCGAAACTATATCCTAAAGGTGTCGCTGACTTGCGCGATTGCGAGTTTTCTGTTGTGGATAGCCTATCGGTTATTGCGGCATTTGGAACTGGGTTCACCGGTGGAATGTTTCTTTATGGCGCAAGTCTGTGTTGTGCTTCTGACAGCAACGTATCTTGCCGCTGATGCTGTTCATACAGGGTTTTTTAGAGCACATTTTAACGCGTCCGGTGCGTCTTCTACAGCACACTTGCTTGCGCTCCCTCCCATATCTTCAGGACAATGGTTATTGCGGCAGCTTATTTTGAGCCAAATCCCAGTCCTGTGTTGGGGGGCTTTATCAACCGGCACCACGCTGTTTATCACCGATCTTCAATTCACGGCAGCATTAGAGATATTCGCCATCTTGGTGATTTATAGTCTGGCAGCGGGAGCGGTTGGAATGCTGTGTGCACAAGTTTTCCGAGACACACTCTTCGGGACAGAATGCGCAACCCTTTTTTGGTGTGTTTTGATCGGTGGTGCCTTTCTACTCAACCCATTACAACGTTATGTAGATGATCCACAGCCTTTCATTCCAGTCGTTCTGCACCTCAACCCGCTAATTGCTGTGCAGGGTATCTTTGAAGGACTGGACATTTTTAGGAACCCGATGCTTTATGATCGGACACCGGTTACTTCGTACGCTTATAGGTATCCAAACCCGTGGTATCTTGTCGGGGTATGGCAGTTAGTGATCGGTGGATGCTGTTTTGTAGGGACTTGGTGGATGTGTAGATACCGTGGTTATAACGTGCAAGGACAACAGAAAGGATAACATGGGCAAAGCGGAAAAACCGATTATTAGTGTTTCAGGCGTTCGTGGAGAAATTGGCATCTCGCTTGATGTCCGCGTCATTACGCAATTCGCGATGGCTTTTGGTACTTTTGTCGGTGGTAGAACGGTGGTCATCGGTATGGACTCGCGCACCTCAAGTCCGACGCTTAGACATGCGGTCCTCGCGGGGCTTTTTGCGACTGGGTGTCACGTCATTGATGTGGGGCTTTGTCCAACACCGACTGTGCTATTGACGGCGAAGGCACTGCACGCCCAGGGCAGTATTACCATTACAGCGAGCCATAATCCGGTCGCTTGGAACGGTATCGAATTTGCCGCTGCATCGGGTAACCTCCTAACACAAGCAGAGCGCGATGAACTGCTACGTATCTACGAAGCAGAGGATTTCGCGCTTGCGCCTTGGAACGAGCAAGGGATCCTTGAAACCTATGAAGATGCAACGACGCATCATCTGGAACAGATTTTGCGTTCACCGTGGCTTGAACTGGATTTAATTCGAGAAGCGAATCTGAAGGTGGTTATCGATTCCGGCAACGGTGCCGGGAGCGTGATAAGTCCGTCCCTCTTACGGGAACTTGGTTGTCGGGTTGTTGAACTTAATTGTGTTCCGGATGGACACTTCCGCCGTCCTGCCGAACCTACGCCTGAGGCGTTGGATGAGCTTTGTCAAACTGTCTTAGCATCTGACGCAGATATCGGCTTTGCCCACGATGGCGATGCTGACCGACTTGTGGTTGTTACAGAACGCGGTGTTCCGTTGAGTGGTGAATGGACCCTCGCCTTTGTTGTCGATTTTATCCTCAGTAAAACGAAAGGAGATATCGTCGCGACAGTATCAACAAGCAGAATGTTAGACGATATTGCTGCCAAGCACGAGGCGACGCTGCATCGTACGAAAGTCGGTGTGGGCTGGGTAGTTGAGAAAATGCACGAAGTTAACGCAGTGATTGGCGGGGAAGGCACTGGTGGTGTTATTTACCCAGATGTGCACTACACGACCGACGGCATCACCTCTATTACGGCAATTATGCAATACCTCGCTGAATCTGGTGGTATCGTAACGCAGCTCGTGGAGAACATACCGCAATATCAGATGTGTCGGAAGAAATTGGAGATCCCGTCGCAAGAGGCTGCAACGCATCTTGTTAATATGGCTTTAAAGGCGTATAAAGAAGAAGGTGGCACTGGAACGGAACCCTCCGTTGAACTAACGGATGGTATTAAACGCGTTTGGAGCGATCGGTGGGTAAACATCCGCAAATCTGGCACAGAACCTGTGATTCGGGTTTTCAGTGAAGCCCCGACTTCCGAAGCAGCGGAACAGTTGTGTGATGAAACCCTTGAAACTTTGACGACCTTAATGAAACAGATACCGCATTAATTGCGTTATCTATTATGCTGCTCTATAAGGGTGCAACGTTTATATTCGCGGAAAATTTAAAGTTCCGGCCACCAAGTAAAAAAAGATCCGCGATTCAGTTTGGAGAAATTATGTCTTTGAAACTCGCCTGCATCGGAGGCGGAAGTGGTTTATCTGCTCTACTCAGCGGCATCAAAGGCTATGCTGATCTGGAGATAGGTAAAGACAACATTATTGATTTGGATAGTTTGGCAGCGATCGTCACTGTTTCGGATGATGGTGGAAGTTCAGGACGGCTCGTTGAAGAATTTGATATGCTGCCGCCTGGTGACATCCGAAGGCTTCTGTTTACCTTATCCGATGCTGATGAACTCGCAGGACTTTTTGAATACCGTTTTTCAAGCAATGGTGAACTCGGCGGACATACCGTCGGAAATATTCTGTTAACAGCACTCACAGAACTAAAGGGCAACTTCCCGAAGGCGATTCAAGCCGCTTCCCGCCTCCTCGCCGTCCGAGGCAGAATTATCCCTGTTACTTTGGATTACACGATACTCTGTGCAGAACTCGTTGATGGCGAAATCGTTCGCGGCGAATCAACAATTCCGATAAGAGAAAATCGAGAACCTATTAAGCGCGTCTTTTTTGAACCGCGTGAAAACGGGAAGGCACATAATCATCCAACTGACGGATCTTATGAATGTCAAGCACATAAAGGTGCAACAGACGCTCTTCTTAACGCGGATGTCATCATTATCGGACCGGGAAGCCTATACACCAGCATCATGCCGAATCTTGTCATCAAAGGGATTGTAGAGGCGATCCAACAGTCCCCGGCGATGAAAATCTACATCTGCAACGTAATGACGCAACCCGGGGAAACCGACGGATACGCCGTAACCGACCATGTGAATGCTGTGCTTGACCACGCCAGGATTTCGCTCGATTACGTCCTCGTCAACAACCAACCTGCACCGACGGAGATAATCCAAGAATATGTGCGTCAGGAATTGGTAGCACAGTTGACGCGAATCCGTTCGCTTTCGGAAGAAGGGCTTTCAATGCTCTTTGGGAATACTGCACATCCGATGGATGTGCTCAACCTTGCGAAACATATTTCCCTGCTGTCAGCGGAAACAATGCAGGTGGCGGATGCCGCAAAGGTCCAAGTTTCCTATAACCGTGAGGGGGAATCACTCGAAGAGGAAGGAACTCGTGTGGTTGAAGCGGACCTCATTTGCGGTATGGTTGTCACTGAAGGTGGCGTTGAAATGAACGTTATCCGCCACGATCCCGAAAAATTAGTCCGCTCTCTCGTTAAAATTTTTAGAAACCATCCAAAACTCCAAGAGTCAGCCTAACTGCGGTGCAGAAACTGATTATGAAGAGTTTGCCCGCTTAGAAGGGGCAGTGTCTTTAGAAGCCATCTCGGAGGCAAACGTATCACATATCTGGGATAAATTGTCAATAAAACGTTCCCAGCGCAATTCATCTTGACGTGCTTTCGTCATTGCAAGGCACAAAGCCGTTTCGTATAAGGATAGACGCTTCTTGCGTACATCAGTGGATTTCATAATTTTACCCCTTTCTGAATTAATATATTAGTCAACACAACGTTTAAACGGATGCACTGGTGAAATAGTTACACTTTTTTTTTTCAAAAATCAACAATGCTAAAATACAATTATACATTAACGTGTAGTAGCAAGTTTCGTGCCAATATCCTAAGAAGGGACAGCATTTGTGTCAGAAATTCTGCCAAGGATGCCTAAAATACAATTATACACATTATACACTTAGTTATCCGTAAGAGGATCCGCCTTCACTTTTTTTACGAAATCATTGTTGAATCCGCTTGTCGTTTCCCTTCCTATTACCAGTAACGCAAGTTGTCACCTATTTATTCTCACTGCGAAGCAATAGCACCCCTACGGGGTGCAGTTGCTTAAATACGCCGTTTTCTATTCTCACTGCGAAGCAATATCACCCCTACGGGGTGGGGAAAGTGTCCGAAAAACTGTGTTACAATACGCAGAAATACCCAAGCAAAAACCCCAAAATCCCTTGGTAGCAACTTGGGTTACCAGTAAGCAAAAATTGTTGTATTTTAGTGGATCCCAGCAATCATCGGTTTTGCAGCCTATCAAGAGAATATCCTTTGGCGTTTATAGGGTACATATCTGCCTATTTTTTACGCGATCAAGGTGGATTTTCGCGCAATACTTCGTGAACACGGTAAATACGATTTGAAAGCGTACCATAACCTTGACTTTAGCGGGTTTTGAGGGTATAATATATTAATCAGATGTTCCAACCTCTATAGACATACCGCTCCAAGGAGCGGCGGTCTCTGTAACACGCCCAAAATAGCACACATACAATTGGTACGGTAAGATATGAAGCATTCAGATCCTCCTTTAAAAGAAAATATCAACAACACCTCCGATACAAACTTCATCCGTCAAGAGATTGAGAAGGACCTCAAGACAAATAGATATGAGAGTCGGGTGCATACCCGGTTCCCACCAGAACCGAGTGGTTACCTCCATATCGGGCATGCTAAGGCTATCTGTATTAGTTTCGGCATCGCCGAAGACTATGGCGGACTTTACAATTTAAGATTCGATGACAGCAACCCCCTCACAGAAGAGAGTGAATACGTAGAAGCGATTAAGCGAGATGTCCGGTGGCTCGGATTCGATTGGAAGGATCGCGAATACCACGCGTCTGACTATTTTGAGACGCTTTATGCCTATGCGGTTAAGCTCATAGAAAAAGGGAAAGCCTATGTCTGTGACCTGACCCCGGATGAAATGCGCACTTACCGTGGCACCTTAGTCGCTCCTGGGACAAACAGTCCCTACCGAGACCGATCGGTTGAGGAAAACCTGACGTTGTTCCAAGGGATGCGTAACGGCGAATTCCCAGACGGTTCCCGCACACTTCGCGCAAAAATTGATATGTCAAGCCCGAATCTAAATATGCGGGACCCTGTGATGTACCGTGTCCTGCGCGCCCATCATTATCGACACGGGGACAATTGGTGCATCTATCCGACCTACGATTTTACACACGGACAATCCGATTCCATTGAGGGCATTACGCACTCACTGTGTGATGTGAATTTTGAGGATCACCGTCCGCTCTACGACTGGTTTTTAGAATCATTAGAGATTTATCAGCCTCGGCAGATTGAATTCGCACGACTGAATCTTACCTATACTGTTCTGGGTAAACGGAAACTTCGGGTACTGGTAGAGGGTGGACACGTCAGTGGTTGGGATGATCCGAGAATGCCGACACTCGCGGGGATGCGCCGCCGTGGCTATACACCTGAATCCATCCGCGATTTTTGCAACCGCATCGGCGTTTCAAAGGCTGATAATCTCATTGAGATGGGGCAACTTGAGTATTCCATCCGCGATGACCTGAACCGTCGCGCCCCACGCGTCATGGCAGTTCTCGATCCGGTTAAGGTGATTATCGATAACTACCCAGAGGGGCAAGTCGAGATGCTTGACGCGGAAAATAACCCGGAAGATGAGAACGCAGGTACACGGAAAATACCGTTTTCACGAGAAATTTACATCGAACGTGAAGATTTTATGGAAGATCCGCCTCGAAAATTTTTCAGATTAGCCCCCGGACGAGAGGTGCGACTCAAGCACGCCTATTATGTCCAATGCGAACGGGTCGTTAAAGATGAAAACACGGGTGAAATCGTTGAGATTCACTGCACTTATGATCCAGAAACGCGTGGCGGTTGGTCCGAAGATGGACGCAGAGTTAGAGGGACATTGCATTGGGTCTCTACTGAACACGCCGTTGACGCTGAGGTCAGGCTCTACGATTCGCTGTTTACAGAACGTGAACCGGAGAGTGCAGCAGAAGGCGAAGACTGGATACAGTTCCTGAACCGGGATTCCTTAGAGATTCTAAACAATTGCAAAGTTGAACCGAGTCTCGTTGATGCCCCACCCGAAAGTCGGTATCAATTCCTTCGGATGGGCTATTTTTGTGTTGACTCGGATACAACGCCGGAAAAATTGGTTTTTAATCGTACAGTACCGCTGAGAGATACTTGGGCAAAGATCCAGAAAGGGCAGAAATGAACGATACACCAAGCGCGACATCGGCTTCCGTTGTGACAGATACAGTACGCGTCCGGATGGCACCTTCGCCTACCGGTTTCTTACATATCGGCGGTGCACGCACAGCACTCTTCAATTGGCTATTTGCCAAACACCACAACGGCACATTCATCCTCCGAATCGATGACACGGATACGGCACGTTCCACTGATGAATCTATGCACGAAATCTATACCGCGCTGCAATGGTTAGGATTAGCGTGGGACGAAGGTGGTGATAAAGGGGGACTCTACGGTCCTTATGTGCAGTCCGAGCGTAAACCTATCTACGACGCTCACGTTACACAGTTGCTTGGAACTGGCAATGCATACCACTGTTACTGTACACCTGAAGAACTTGAGGAAATCCGGGCACAGGCACGCGCGGATAAGCAGACGCGTTCTTACGATGGACGCTGCCGAGAACTGACATCGGAAGCCGTAGACGGTTTTATCGCTGAAGGCAGAAAACCGACTGTACGCATAAAGATGCCTGACACGTCTATCCTTGTTGATGACCTTGTCCTCGGTTCACGTAACATTGATCCCGCCACTCTGGAAGATGAAGTGATTGTCCGTTCAAACGGGATGCCGAACTACAATCTTACTTCAATTATCGACGATGCGGAGATGCAGATAACGCACGTGATTCGGGGGACAGAACATCTCAATAACACACCAAAACAGATTGCGATCGCGAATGCGCTCGGTTTAGCGGTCCCGCAGTTTGCGCATATTCCACTGGTGCTGGATAGTAGTGGCAGGAAGATGAGCAAACGGCATCACGGCGATCTTGTCGCTGTGAACCGCTACCGTGAGCAGGGGTATTTACCCGAAGCAGTGCTGAATTTTGTTGCCCGACTCGGCTGGTCCTACGACGACAAACAGGAAATTTTCTCGGTTGATGAACTTATAGAGAAATTCGATCTCGAACGGGTCGGCAAAAGCGGTAGTGTTTTTGATATTAAGAAGCTCGAATGGCTCAATTCCCACTATATCAATCAACTCAGTGTTTCAGCACGGACAGACGCTGTGATTCCGTTTTGGCAAGAAGAAGGCTTAATCAATTCGACTGAGCAGCGCGACTGGCTGGAAAATATTGTGGAAGCGGTTGGTGAACGCCTCACAACATTTCAAGACATTATTCCACAGACCCGTTATTTCTTTACCGATGAATTTGAATATGATCCGAAGGCGGTTAAGAAATGGTGGGGCGGTTCAGAGGAAAAGAGAGAGAAAACCTCCGAGATTCTGACGAACCTCTTACAGATTTTGGAAGAAGTACCTTCGTTTGACGTAGAAACAGTTGAAACGGCAATTTGGAAATACACGGATGAGAACGATATCAAACGCGTCGCAGCGATGCAGGCATTGCGGATCGCACTGACGGGGACATCGTTCGGACCGAGTCTCTTTGATATTGTTACACTGCTCGGCAGAGACGAGGTTTTAAAGCGAATCCCAAAGGCAATAGCACATCTATCACGATAAATTCTTAATCTCCATCACCCCCCTCTCTCCTGTGAAAGTCCACCTCAAGGAGGTCCTTTATGGCAGCAAAACTCGCAATACACGGCGGCAAACGGACGATCCCTGATGGGTTAATTCAACCCTGGCCACAAGTTACCGAATCCGACAGGGATGCGATTGCCGAGGTTATCGCATCCGAAAGAATTACTGAACAGCAGCGCATCCAATCTGAAGGTCTTGCGAAGGAATGGGCGGAATACATGGGGGTTCGGTATTGTATTCCTGTTAACAGCGGAACCGCTGCGCTACACCTCTGCGTCGCCGGGGTCGGTATTGAACCGGGTGACGAGGTTATCATTCCCGCTTTCACCTTCTGGGCAACTGCGGCAGCAGTGCTCCATCACAACGCTATCCCCGTTTTTGTTGATATTGATCCGGTGACCTATTGTATTGATCCGAACGAGATTGAGGCAAAGATTACCGAAAGAACGCGAGCGATTCTGCCGGTGCATATTCACGGCATGCCCGCCGATATGGACCCGATCCTTGCTATTGCTAAAAAGCACAATTTAAAAGTCATTGAAGACGTTGCGCAAGCGCACGGGGCGCGCTATAAAGGTAAGCTTTGTGGTGCTTTCGGTGATGCAGCAGGATATAGTACACAGGCATCAAAAACGCTCAGCAGCGGTTGTCAAGGCGGTCTGTTCACAACAGACGATGAGGAAACTTATAAACGCGCGGCGTTGTTGCAGTATTTCGGGGAGATCGTCGTGCCGGGCAGAGAACGTGAGGAGCAGGAATACAACGCGTATGGACTCGGATGGATGTATCGTGGGGATATGTTCAGTCAAGCGTTCATTCGTAGCCAGCTCAAACGACTTGATGCGAACAATGCACTGCGTATCGAAAATTGCAACTATCTCACGAAGCATCTTAGCGAACTTGATGGCATCGAAACCCCTTGGACACCAAAAGGAAGTGAACCGGTATATTACAACTACGTTGTCGGCTTTAATCCGGAGGCGTTGGGGTTAGACATTTCAGCCCGAACCCTGCGTGAGAAAGTACAGGAATCCCTACGCGCAGAAGGTGTCCCGACAGGACAATGGCAACGGTTACCCGTGCCATCTCAAGAAATTTTCCAGAACCGAATCGGTTACGGGACAGGCTGCCCGTGGCGATGCAACAATTCGACGGTTGAATACAAAACTGAGGACTATCCCAAAGCCGTTGAGTTCATTGACTCCCACTGCTACATTTTTGATGTCAATCCCCCCAACCACCTTGAGTTGATGTCCTATTATGTTGAAGCGTTCCATAAAGTGATGGATCAGCTGGATGCTGTACTTGACGCGCCAGAGACTGCCTAAATTGTATTAACTTTTCTTGGAAATCGGCAACATTTCATGATACATTGGCGACCATCTGCACACCCTCAATTATATGAAGAAAAGGAGGCTTAACTTGAATCTCAGAAAGATCGCAACATTTACGTTTGTATTGGCTGCTCTTGTGCTAATAGTGGGTTTTATCGGCTGTGAACGGGTTCAGCAGATTGCCCAACCTGCTATACCTCAGATGGAAGGGATTGGTGGAGAGATTTTGGTCGGTGCTGTCTACCCTATCACAGGGCGCTCCAGTTTGGCAGGCTCTCCGGTAGAATACGGTATTGAACTCGCTGTTTCAGAAATTAACAACTCACAACACAGCAACGTGAAAATCAAACTGATCACGGAGGACGGTCACAGTACCGTAGAGGGCGCGGTTGAAGCCTTCAACAAACTGATTCATCAAGACAAGGTTTCTATTATTCTCGGTCCGGGATCCTCAAGTCAGGTACAAGAGGCTTTTCCGATCGCGCACCAGAATCAGGTCGTGGCGATCAGTCCCTCCTCAGCTGCCTCTGGCTTGAGCGCAATTAGCGATTTTGTTTTCCGCACCAATCTCACCACGGATGTCCTTATTCCGAACGGGGTCAGGGTGACACAGGAGAAACTCGGGTATCAAAAAGTGGCTACGCTATTTGATGAGATTGATCTCTTTTCCCGGACCAGCGATGCGGAGTTGAGGAAAGCACTTACCGATAACGGTGTTGAGATTCTCACGGCTGAGAGTTTCCAAACCGAGGAGACGGACTTGTCTGCCCAATTTACGCGCATCAAAGCGTCAAATCCGGATGTTATCTTTATCTCATCTACAGTCGGGGATATTTCCGATATTCTGATTCAAGGACGTGCCCTCGGCGTTCCTTCTGATATTCCGTTCATTGTGAACCTCACACTGTCCAGAGATTTAGTGTCAGCTGCGGGCGACGCTGCCGAAGGAACGATCACTTTTACGAGCTGGAATAGCACAGCGGATACACCGGGCAATCAAACCTTTGTGCAGAACTACAACATGAAATACGGAATGGAACCCAATATTTGGGCAGCGCAATTTTACGCCGCTGTTCATATTCTCGCCAAAGGAATAGCCGATGCCCAATCAACCGATCCAAAAGCGATTGCCGCTGCGCTCGCAGAAATTCGAGATTTTGACACGATCCTCGGTCCATTCTCTTTTAACGATGTTGGGGACGCGGTCTACGACCCGATTGTTCTGATTGTCAAAGATGGTGAATTTGAGATTTTTGAGTAGGGATGTGTCCCAGTTAAATCAATCTTGACTATATACAGAAAGGCCTTAGGTTGTGGTTACCTAAAGCCTCTTTTTTCATTTTATAGTAAAACCTATAATTAATTGGGCACTCCCAAACAGTCTGAATACCTATAACAGGCATTCAGACTGGCACAAACTAAAAGTTTATGCTACAAAGATGTCCACTTATTTATGGGCTTCACTATAACCTTCGATTTTTCTATTCATCTGACTCTTCTGGGTAGTCAATCGACCATTTACCTCGCCCATCACCGGAAGGCTCTTCTTTCCAGAGATCGAGGAACTTCTCAGGTGCGTTATGCTCCGTGAGATGCGACATAAACTGCTCATGCAGCGCCTTGACGAGTTCCATATTATCCGCAGCAATGTTGTTCTCGGCTATCGGATCTGTAGGCAAATCAAACAGTTCTGGCCTGCCGTATTCACCGACGGGTGCGTATCCCCAACGCTCCGTGACGAGGAACGGTGTTGTCGCTCTGCGCGGTACACTTCCATCGCGGGCACCGATATGGCAACCGGTTACAGCGTATTCCCTGTGTTGTGTATCGCCATTAAGGAGCGCATTCGCGAAGGAACGTCCCTCGAACGGTTTTGGTGGATCCAAGGTAACACCCGCCAATTCGCAGAGCGTCGGCATAATATCCATCGGTTGCGCGATGAGATCCAGACGTTGTCCTTGCGGAACATCACCACCAGCAACCAAGAACATCTCGTGGTTAATTTCCGGGTACGTGGGCCAATAGCGTTCATCTTTTGGATCAATGTTAGATTTACCTGTCCTGCTGTGTTCACCGATAGACATCCCGTGGTCGGACAACACAACGACGAGCGTATCGTCCCATAACTCTAAGTCTTCGACCTTCTGCAGAACACGTCCGATGTGCCGGTCAACGAGTTCGGATTCACCGGCGTAGTGTGCCCATAGGTTGTGCAGCTCGGCATCCGTAAAGAGGGAGGACAGACCGTAGTTCGGGTGTAGCATCGGCGGCCCGGTATAGTCTGGATCATAGCGTTTGACCAAGTATTCGGGTGGATCCCACGGTTCGTGTGGATCAAAGAAATCAACCCAAAGAAAGAAGGGGCCCGAACGGTGGTTCTCCTCTAACCATCGTACCGTCGTCTCGGAGGTTCTGCTGGAGAACGTCTCTGTCTCGTATTGATAGTAGCGGTTCGTCCAACGGTGCGTGTTGGGCAATGTATGGCCTCGGTATGACGGATGCGGTCGTGTCTTCTCATTCGGCATAACGATTTTCATCTCATCATTATGGTGGAGTAACGGCTTGTCTCCTTCTTGCCCGCGATGTTGGAAAGCGGCATCGAAAGCGTCCTGGAACCGTGTGTTGAATAGGTGCGGTGTGTCACAGATGAGCTGCGTTGCGTATCCCTGTTCGCTCAGAAGTCTCGCGATGATGTTCCGTCCACTCTGATTGACGGGCTGCCATGGGTAGTGAGGCCACCCGACTGTTGCAGTCATAATATCCGTCCGGTGTGGAACGGTGGGGAAGCTGCTCATATAGAATTTATCAATAGCCGTTGCGCGCTCCGCCTCAAATTTATCGAGCATCGGTGTGCGAATAGGCCGGCTCGCGCGTTCACCCAAGTTATCATATCGAAAGGTATCCGTAATAAGTAAAACAATGTTTTTCATATTTGATAATTCGTCTCCTTAATCTGTCATACATAAAATCGCGCCTTAAACCTCTTGGCGCGTCGTTCTTAACAGAAACAGTGTAATCAATAGCAACGGCAGAATGACCGCTGCGGAAATGACGATAGAGACCTGCGCGCCGATAAGGCACGGAAAAAAGAGAATAGAACCCACCATCGAACCCTTCAGTGCGAAATAACCGTTTTTCTCGTTGGGTTCCAAATAGAGTGAGATCCGAGTGCTAACAGTGGCAATGACACCCAAGACCACCCAAACAATATAAGACTGCTGAACACCCGGCTCCAGCCAGTATGGTAAAAGTGCGATAGCGAAAGCGAGTACCGTCGCAATCGCAGAGACCCAAAGTGCCGGACGGATCCCAATCTGAAGCGGTGTCGTTAGGATGCCGAGTTGCTCATCGCGCGAAATGTCTTTGAACGTCGTGGTGATATGTGTGCCTAAATCGTAAAGAGTCGTCGCAGCAAAGGCGTACCACACTAAACGGGGCACAGTACCACTAACGACTAATGCCCCGAAGATACTCAGTAACCCAATTCCCAAAGGCAGTGTGAGGCTCCCTAAGATGCCTTTCGCTTTGAAAATAGCGTTGTAGAGATGCGAAATCGCGACCAACCCCATGACAAGGAAACCGGTTTGCGGATTGAGCAGGAAACCGCCGATAACACATAATCCGTAGATCACACTCGCGGGTATGATCGCTTGTCGCGGTGTCAGTCGCTGAGAGGGCAGTGGACGTTCTGGATTTGTCTGCTTGTCCGTTTCGTGATGGAAATAGTCATTTTTTATCATTCCGGCGAAGTAGCCAAAAAGCGCGATGACCAGTGCCACTGCAACACGCCACGT
>CAZQIP010000225.1:0-7589 GCA_964593655.1 uncultured bacterium
CAAAAACGGTTTTGGGGACACGATCACGTTGGGCATATCATGGTGCGTGCCAAAAGTCTCTTTGTGGTCGATCAGGCACTCAAAGAAGTCAAGACCATTATTATGCGCAACCATGGTGGCGACGATACCTTTTTCCGAACATGGTCCGCTAAACAGGGCATCGCAAACGCCAAAAAAATGATCCTTATTATCGAGACGGTCTTAGTCGTCATCGCATCTGTCTCTTTGATTGTTGCAGGTATCGGGATTCTTAATATTATGCTCGTCTCCGTAACGGAGCGGATACCAGAAATCGGATTACGGAAAGCGGTCGGTGCCAAGAGTTTTAACATCCGAATCCAGTTCCTCACAGAATCTGTGCTTTTATGTCTGATCGGCAGCCTACTCGGTATCGCTTTCGGCGCGATCGCAGGGAGAGGCTTTGCTTGGGTAGTGGGCAAGTTTTTAGATGAGATGACATGGCCCTCAGTGATTACCCCAGAGGCAGTGCTGATCTCCGTCGGTGCAGGGGCAGCCGTAGGCATCTTCTTCGGTTATTATCCTGCCAGTCAAGCCGCCAAAATGACTCCCATTGATGCTATCCGCCATACATAATAAGGTGACCGAGCATGCATATACTGGAGAATTTAATCTCAGCGTTTTCCGTCCTCCGCGGAAGTAAACTCCGCACAGTCCTCACCCTCTTAGGGATTACGATTGGCATTGCAGGTGTCATTGCGATGATGTCTTTTGGCGCAGGTGCCGAAAAACTCATGATGGCGGAATTCGAGAATATCGGCGGCCCCAGTATGTTCGGCGTTTACCGACCCGGATATATTCGGAAAAATAACCGTTGGCAGCGCAACACCAGCCCACATTATTTGGAGATGCAAGATCTGTACGACATTCTGGCGGACTGCCCGTCTGTTGAAGTCGCCACTGTCGAAAGGAGTCATTTCATCAACTTTGAAGTTGAGGGCAAGCATCGACAGACCTACATGCGCGCGACAACGAATGAATACCAAGCCGTCCGCAGATGGAAAGCAGAATATGGCAGATTCCTCGCCGATACCGATATGGATTTCTGGAATAAGGTTTGCGTTATCGGTGCAAAAGTCTGGAAAGAGCAGTTTAAAGGACAGGATCCGGTTGGTAAAGAGGTCAGTATCAACAACAGACGTTTTACGGTTATCGGCATCATGGAGAGTCGTGGGGATGGATTGGAGCGCGGCAGGAGCGATGACAATATGATCTTTGTCCCTATCACTACCGCTCAAACCCGTTTTGGTGGACGGAATCGCGTCGGTGCGATCATGGCACGCGCAAAAAGCATTGATGTTGTTGAGCAAGCACTCAAAGAGGTCAAAACTGTTATTTCACGAAATCACGGTGGCGATGAAACCTTTTTCCGAACATGGAACGCGAAGAAGGGCATTGAAAGCGGAAAAAGAATGATCTTTATCATAGAGTCCGTTTTGGTCGTTATTGCGTCTGTCTCTTTAATTGTTGCGGGTATTGGGATTCTCAATATCATGCTCGTCTCCGTAACAGAACGGATCCCGGAGATCGGACTACGGAAAGCGGTCGGTGCCAAAAGCCTCGACATCCGTCTCCAATTCCTGACAGAATCTGTGATTTTATGTCTGATTGGGAGTCTGCTCGGCATCGCGTTAGGTGCTGTGGTAGGCAACGGTTTTGCTTGGATCGTCGGCAAATTTTTAGACGAAATGTCGTGGCCCGCTGTGATTACACTGAAAGCCGTGTTGATTTCTGTCGGTGCAGGGGCAGCCGTAGGCATCTTCTTCGGCTTCTACCCAGCCAGCCAAGCCGCTAAGATGACACCCATTGATGCGATTCGGCATACATAAACACTTAATACCAAATTTCGGAGGAGGCAACTGATGCTTAATACGCAAACAACCTCTGAATCTATTCAAGAAATACCAGCACCCGATACGATGACCCTGGCGGAGTTTCTTGAAAACGACTTAGAGGGATATGAATATGTAAAAGGCGAATTAGTCCCAATGCCACCCGCGACGATGATACATGGTGAAATCAGTAGTAAGCTTCATATACGCTTAGGTGTGCACGTTCAGGAAAATCGGTTAGGACAATTATATATCGCCGAAACAACGTTTCAATTGGATGACCGAGCAGTAAAGCCGGATATTGCGTTTGTTTCGACCGACCGATTACCCGAAAATAGAGAGAAGGCATCACCTGTCCCACCGGATTTGGCGGTTGAAGTCGTCTCGCCATCAGACAAACACTATGATGTTACCGAAAAAGCACTCGCCTATTTGAGATCGGGCACACGCCTTGTCTGGGTGATTGAACCCGTCGCGAAAACAGTAATGGTATACCGATCCGAAACCGATTTCACCGTGCTGAACTATGAGGACACATTGACAGGCGAGAATGTCGTCGAAGGATTTGAATGTCCAGTCGCGCAACTCTTTGAATAGATTTTAAGGAAAGCAATGCCTATTTTTAGATTAGAGAAATTAGATGGAGACGACTGAACCCGAAAGTAACAGTTTAGAGTTAAATCCCAATATCACCGCTGAATTGAATGACAATGGCGCGCTTATCGGTATCGAAATTCTCAACGCAAGTGCTTTCATTCAAGATATAGCGTGTAGGTTGGGTTGAAACGGAGTTGAAACCCAACGCTATACGAAATCCATGAATACACAGAAACCCCAAAATCCGCGAAATCTGTGAAATCCGCGATCCAGACGAGACCATCGACATAACCCATGCAACAAACGCTGGCACATCTCCAGACACCACCCACCGAAGGCATCAAATACATCGGTTCCAAACTAAAACTCATCCCACAAGTCTTGGGGCTCGTCAAGAAAGTTAACGCCAAAACAATCCTTGACGGCTTTGCAGGCACAACCCGCGTTTCACAAGCACTCGCCAAGCTCGGCTATACCGTTATTTGTAATGACGTTGCACCATGGTCAGAGGTTTTCGGTACGTGCTATCTCCGCAACACTAAACCGAGAGAAGCATATCAACCCCTCATCGATCATCTCAACACGGTGTTGCCTGTTGACGGTTGGTTCACAGAACATTACGGCGGACACGCCAACAGTGGACGTGCAATCCAAGCGGACGGACTCAAAAAACCGTGGCAGCTCCACAATACCCGTAAACTGGATGCAATACGTCAAGAGATCGAGCACTTGAATCTTGATCCAGTCGATAAAGCAATTGCCCTTACGAGCCTGATTCTTGCACTTGATCGCGTTGATAGCACCCTTGGTCACTTTTCAGCATATCTCAAGGATTGGGCACCCCGTGCCTATAAAGAATTAACCCTTGAAGTGCCGGAAATTTTCACCTCAGCAGGAGAGCATCAGGTTTACCAAAGCGACATCTTTGACCTTGTACCCCGTGTCTCTGTTGACCTCGCCTACTTCGATCCACCGTACGGCTCAAACAACGAAAAGATGCCACCCTCCCGTGTTAGGTATGCCGCCTACTACCATCTCTGGAAAAGCGTTGTGCTCTTCGATAAACCTACCCTTTTCGGCAAAGCAAAACGGCGAGAGGATACATCGGATCCCCTCGCCGCCTCTGTATTTGAGGAATTCCGAACGAACACCACCGGTCATTTCATCGCCGTTGAAGCCATTGCAAAGTTGATTCGTGAAACGCAAGCACGTTGGATCCTGCTATCCTACAGTTCCGGTGGTCGTGCAACTGCTCAGCAACTGAACAAAGTCATGCAAAACAACGGAAAACTTCTCACTGCTCTTGAGCTTGACTATAAAAAGAACGTCATGGCAGGCATGAAATGGACAGACGAATGGATAAATGACGCTGAAACGCTGAACCGAGAATTCCTTTTCCTGCTTGAAAAAGACGTGCCTCTCATTTGAGGTTTGCCTAATCGCCTTTAGGTTTTGTATTGAGCCGCCAATGTCGGCTGCACACCAACGGCCAATCGGTACAAATACCGTCCATTTTATTCGCGCGGGCTTCGTCCCAAATATCAGGTCGATTCTCGCCGATGTGCAAGGCGAGCCAGACTTGCTTACCGAGTTGACGAGCCTGTTTCATCGCTGCCATACTCGGAATGAAGCGCACCCACAGGCAGTCAGCGAGCGGATCACTCAGGACTGCGGTGAACTGATCGGCTTCACTATCGTTTAGATACACCGTGGTTCGCAGCTTCGGGTTGGCTTCTTTGAAGCGACGACTCGAATCGCTGGACTGACCGAAGGCGAAAAGTTGGTCGAACAGTTCGTACTTTTCGACAAGCCGCACGATGTTCTGCTCAATCCCCGGCGAGATGATTTTCATATTCAATGCGATAGTCACCGGTGTTCGTTGGCGCTCGCGAGTGAGTTTGAACACCTCTTCCAATGTGGGGACCTTCTCGCCAGCGAAACGCGGATCGAACCAACTTCCAGCATCCAATTTACGGATTTCTGCCAACGTCATTTCGGTCACTTCGCCGGTGCCGTTGGTCGTGCGGTCTACAGTCTTGTCGTGAATCACGACAAGGTGTTCGTCGCTTGTCTGGTAGACATCCAACTCAATTGATAGCCCCAACTCGATAGCGGTGGCAAAACTGGGCAAAGTGTTCTCAGGGGCGTGCTGTACCAAACCGCGGTGAGCAAGCAAGATCGGATCTCCGGGCGACTCGTTCGTCTCTGTCTCCGACGGCGCAGCGATCACACATATAAGCATCAGCATGTTGAGCGACATAATTTACCTCCTGATCGCAAATGAAGCCTGCAAGACCCCGATTTTTCGAGGTGTCGAATCCGGTAAGAACTAAAGTCACAGTTTAAGGGGTTGTGAAGTATCCTTGCAAAATGCCTTAACCCTCGGATGCTCCAACACCTCTGGATTCAGAATATATGCCGGAGCACGTCCCTGAATCGCATCTGTAACCTGTCCAATCGTCCGAAGATCCAACCGGATACCGGATTCGACGGTCATGCCTGCATTATGATTCGTAGAGATGATACGCGGATGATCCTTGTGAATTGCCCGCGGTCCGTTAACCGGATCATCCACGACATAATACCATAGCCGGTTTTCACTAACAGCGCGGTTAGCGGCTGCATCATCAACGAGGTTCCCACGTGATGGATTGATGAGAGACGCATGCGGTTTCATCGCGCAGAGTTCCTCGTAGCCGACAACTGTATCTGCCCCCGATAGGTGGAGCGATACGGTATCGCTTTCTTTGAAAAGGGTCAAGGGTGTATCGACAGCCTCTGCACCAAATTGTGCGGCAAGTTCAGCGATGTCCGGACGGATGTCATAAACCAAAAGCCGCCCTTCCTCACCGAGAAGCGGACGCGCACGACGGGCGACCTCTTGTCCAATCCGACCAAAGCCATACAAACCGAGCGTAGAACCCATCACCTCATGGGTCTTGATAAGCCCAAAATCCCCACTATGAGAGGCTCTATTGAGTGTATAGACGCGCTTCAGGGTGGCGAACCACTGCGCAATCGCATACTCAGCGACGGTCACCATGTGTTCAGGAGCGATGGTAACGATGACACCGGACTCGGTTGCCAAATCAACGTTAACGGTTTCATAGCCGACACCCCACCGCGCAATGATTCGGAGCGATTCGGCCGCTTCGTAGAAGCTTTCATGAAAGGGTACCCCGCCTGCGATCACCCCAACAACACCATCGGCATGCTCCGCTGTCAGTTCCCGTGGATGGATACTCAACTCACCAAATTTCTGCAAATCTGCCAACGCCGCCCGACGTTCCGCAGTATCGAATTCAGTATTTTCAAAAATAGGGGATAGTAAAATTTTGGTTTCCATAGGTTTATATGTTTAGCGGCTGATACGAACACCACCCGCTTGCATCGCCTTCTCCGCTTCTTCTGCCGTTGCCCAATTAAAATCTCCCGGGAACGTATGTGCCAAGGCGGAATACCCGCCAGCGAAATCGACAGCCTCCTGTGGCGATTTACCGTTCAGCAGGCTATAGATTAACCCCGACGAAAAACTATCACCGCCACCCACACGGTCAACGAGTTCTAAGTTTTCATAGATACGTGACAGATAAAATTCTGAGCCATCAAACAGGAGCGTCCGCCAATCATTGAGCCAACCGGTTTTTGCGTCGCGTAACGTCGTACCGATCATCTCTATATTCGGAAAGGTGTCTTTGACGCGCTGCGCAACCGCTTTGTAACTCTCCGGTTCAAGTTTGCTATAGGATTCGGTCGCGCCTTCCGCTGCGAAACCGAGCGATTTCTCAAAATCTTCCTCGTTACCGATGAGCACGGAATCATGTTCCATCATCGGGCTGTTCGCTGCCTGTGCTTCCTCAGCACTCCACAACTTGGAACGGAAATTCAGATCATAACTGGTTTTAACACCTGCTGCCCGTGCGGCTTGGAGTGCCTCTGCCGAGACCGCAGCTGCGGATTCTGACAACGCCGGTGTAATCCCACTCAGATGGAACCACCGCGCATTGCTAAAAATAGATGCCCAATCAATTTCACCAGGTTGCACTTTGGAGATTGCCGAGTATCCGCGATCATAAGTAACACTGCTTGCCCTCGGGCCCGCTCCCATTTCGAGGTGATAAAACCCGTTCCGCTCAAAGCCGACACCGTCAAAGTCCACCCAAACAATGTTAGACATGTCCACACCGAGTTCGCGTCCCTTGTTACGGATGTAGCGACCCGACCAGTTATCCACGAGTCGTGATACCCATGCTGTCCGCAGTCCGAGTTGTGCAGCGTTGACAGCGACGTTCATCTCCGCACCGCCCGCAGTGATTGACAGCGATGTCGCGTTCTCAAGCCGCATAAACTCCGGTGAGGTGAGACGAATCATCGCTTCTCCAAACGTGACTAAATCATACATATCGTTTATTCTCCTGTTTTGATGTCTGTTGTATTCTGGTATTCCTGATAAAGGTTTTCGATACACTGTCCACAGAAACAGTAGACCCTACTATACCCGCCGATCTCTTTTTCAAGCAATTGGTTCATCGGGAACTCTTCTTGGCAGACCGCGCAAACTTCTATAGGTGCTTTGGGGGCATCCGTTTCATCACCCTTTTTCTGCCGAGACGTGAAATGCAGAACTAACCAAACGACGATAGGCGTAAAAATTACAAAAATAGCAAATAACATTGCATGTTTTCCTCATAGCGATGTACAGCAACTATAATGCCTATTACTATAGTCGATAACTCTGAAGATGTCAACGGAAATTGTCTAACAGCATTCAGCTGTCAGTTAAGAGGTTTCCGTCAGCGGTCAGGAAGTTGGAAAGTGTATCTAAAGTTGCGAAGTATCCTAAAGTTGTTAATCACTTTACAGACTTTAGCACACTTTACGGACTTTAAAACTTTCCGGTAACTGCCTACCTTTGGAAAATTGTTTTGATTAATCTCGATCGCTGTGCTAAAATACGCAGGAAACTTCCTACTTGGAAATGGTAACGGGGCTGTATTGGCAAAAAACAAAACCGTAAGCCCGTAATGAAATGGAGGGCGACTCCATACAAAAACACATTAAGCACTCTAAAACCGCCATTTAACCGCAAGGAAACTTAAAAGTACATGCGTAAGATAGCACATATAGATGTTTATCCGACTG
>CAZQIP010000226.1:0-11355 GCA_964593655.1 uncultured bacterium
CGGTCTGGAGGTCGCGCCGGTTATTTTTTCTAAAATTGACACTTATGGTGCGGTTTCCTAACCGAACCGGATCCTGAAAAAGGACGAGAAACTCTATAATTTCTTAAAACTGAATGACTCTGCTGCTAATAAAAAAATCTATTGCAGGAATGTTGCATCCATGTTAAAATAGTGAGGAACATTAACTGAATCCTAAAACACAGAGGAAATTCTCATGAGAAGATACACTTTGTCCTTCATCGTCTTAGTCCTCGCTATCGGTATCCCGTTATTGCTCATTAATCCCAGTGAAAAAAATGCGATCAGTGGAGATGAACGCGTCACGAAAGCGATGCTACTTGATACCCTGGATCAAGTTGTCCAGATTGCCGAGGCAAATAGCTATAAACCGATAGAAGACACCAACCAGATGTATCGCGGTGCGATTAAAGGCGCACTGGCATCACTTGAAGAAACCTACACATATTATGTCTTAAAGCGCGAACATCAGCGGGCTGTCGAAAATCTTTACAACGCAGAATTTGGAGGACTGGGTGTTCAGATTTACCCAGATCATCGAGGATTCATCAAAATTTCGAAGCCGATACCGAATACACCTGCCGCACGTGCTAATCTCCAAGCCGGAGACTACATTACCAAAGTTAATGGGCAGCGAATTCACCTCAGCCAAAAAACCGGGATGACCCTCGACGATGTGGTCGATTTGCTTAGAGGTAGACTCGGGACCGATGTGACAATTACAATACAACGCAAATTCATTGACCCTTTCGATGTAACACTCACACGCGGTAAAATCCCTATCAAGAGCGTCAAATCAACGATGCTTGACGGAAATATCGGTTATATTCAAATCAAAGGTTTTATCGGTAGCAGACGGACAGAGGGCACAGGCACAGAAGAAGAATTTAACAATGCGCTCAAAGCACATGAAGACGCTGGTATGAAAGCACTTATTTTGGACTTACGGGACAATCAAGGTGGGTTGCTGAACGCTGCCTACCACATTGCCGATGCTTTTATTAATGAAGGTATTATCGTCTCAACAAAAGGCAGAAAAAGTGAATTTAATGAGGCGTATCAAGCAACATCTGAGCTCCGCTGCCCTGCAGATATCCCGCTCGTTGTCCTCGTCAATGAATTTAGCGCGAGTGCTTCCGAAATCGTTGCCGGCGCGATTAAGGATACGCGCCGCGGCATCCTCGTCGGGCAAAAAACTTATGGCAAAGGAGTTGTCCAAAAGCGTTACGAATTGTTAGACGGTGCCTCTATGTCGCTCACGATCTCCGCCTATTATACACCAAACGGCACCTCAATTAACGATGTCGGTATCACCCCGCAAGTCGCTATCACTGATGAGACCCCTGATGAAATTGAAGGCATCATGCTGAGAAAGGTCGAAGCGAGTGATACGCTCAGAGATTTCATCACAAAATGGATCGATGATCACTACACCGACCCTGGTGAAATTCCCAAAGATTTTTCCTTACTCGAACCGGAACTGCCGAAACTCCAGCAAATGCTTGAAGCAGAGCGTATTCATGTGAGTCTAAAGTGGTTGGAACAGCGCGCTGAGCGGTTCTTTAACTCCCATGTCGGTATTGAACAGATCGTCAATTTAGCACACGACCGACAACTCCAAGAGGCGATCCGTATCATTAATAACAATGAAGTTGAAAAGTATCTCAACCCACCAGAAGAGACAGAACCGCCTTCAACAACACATGCCAATACACCTGTAGAACCTGAAACGACAACTGAGGAATAGCGAATTTTGTCAGTATAATGGGACTTACGCATTACCTCTTAAAGGCCCCCTGATAAGGGGGATTTAGGGGGTTTAAAGGGCGGAAATTACCGCTTTTTGCGTCTAAATGTCCAATATTTGCTCAATTTGCGTAAGTCCTGTATAAGATGGATTCGCCAAAACATCTCATTCACGTTCATTCGTGCCGGCGAGTACTTGAAGACAACACATGAATTCCAGAACCGCGAACCCGCCTGATGTCATTACCAAAAAAGCACTTATCGTCGGATTAATCTTAGTCGTCGTTAACGCTTATTGGGTAGGCATCGCCAGCGAACTTTGGTATGCAGTCTACACACTCGTATCCCCGTTTTCCAACGCCGTCTTCACACTGGTCGTGCTACTTGCCTTCAATGTCCTGCTCCGTAAACTTTCACCCCGTATCGCGTTCACCGCTGCAGAATTGCTACTCATCTATATAATGGTGACTATGGTGTCCACGATCTCAGGACATGCAATGATGGCGATCCTGATGGGAACACTCGCGCATCCTTTCTGGTTCGCAAGTCCTGAAAACGAATGGGCACAACTTTTCCTACACCACATTCCAGCATGGCTCACAGTCCACGAATTCGAGTTTTTAGCGGGTTATTATGAAGGCGAATCCAGCATCTATTGGGCAGAACATCTCCGCATCTGGATTAGACCGGCACTCCTCTGGTCAGGCTTTATTTTTCTACTCTACGGTTCACTCCTCTGTTTAGGGCTGCTCCTCCGTAAACAGTGGATGGAACGTGAAAAACTCAGCTTCCCGCTCACACAACTGCCACTGCAGATGACAACCAATCGCAGTTTTTTCCGATCCCGTGCACTCTGGTTCGGATTTGGGATCGCTGCCCTCCTACGCGTGATGGCTGGGCTGCACGACATATTTCCCGTCATTCCAGCACTACCCCCCAACTACCGACTCGATCGGCATTTCACAGAACGCCCTTGGAACGCAATCGGCTACGCCTCTATGTCCTTTAATCTCGCGGTTGTCGGACTCACATACTTTATGCCGCTCGACCTTGCATTCTCAACATGGTTCTTCTTTTGGCTCACGCGGGCAGAACGCGTCATCGCCAGCGCAGTCGGTGTCACGAATATTAGCGTCCTGCATCTCAACGACCGAGCTTCGGGGGCATGGGTGGGGATTGCTGTGTTAACGCTCTGGATGAGCCGACGGCATTTCGCTCGCTTTTTTCGACATGTCATTGGCAAGGAACGCGGAGACGATAGCAGAGAACCCTTCTCCTACCGGACAGTGGCTATTCTGACTGTGCTGAGTATCGGACTCGTCTTTGGGTTCTGCTATGCCGCGGGCATGTCGCTATGGGCAATCGGTGTGTTTTATGCGCTGTTTATCGCATTTGCAATCGCAATAGGACGCGTGCGTGCCGAACTTGGTCCACCTTACCACGAAGTCATCGGCATCAACCCACGACAGATGATGGTCAGCATGTTCGGGACGCGGCAATTGGGCGGCGCAAACCTCACTATAATGACTTTCCTCTACGCTTTTAACCGTTGCAACCGTTCGCACCCGATGCCGAACCAGATAGAATCGCTACGCATTGGCGAACGCTCAGGGATGCCCGGCAAAACTTTGCTTGTAGGCATGGCACTTGCTATCGCTGTCGGCGCGCTCGCAACGTTCTGGACCTATTTACAGGTGGCGTACCATTACGGCGTACTCGCACAATGCCAAGGCGTTGTCGGACGATTCGGATGGGAGAGTTTCAATCCGCTGCAGAGTTGGCTACAGCATCCAAAAGAACCCGACCTCGGTGCTGTCGCTTTTATGTCTGGTGGCTTCGCTTTTGTATTCCTGCTTAATTTCTTGCGGACGCGCCTGTTATGGTGGACACTTCACCCATCGGGGTATGTGCTGTCAGGCGCATCCTGGGGCGGACTCATCTATTTCTGGTTCCCTGTGATGGTGAGTTGGCTCATCAAGTTCCTTATCCTTCGGTTTTGGGGATGGCAAATGTATCGCAAAGCGATCCCTTTTTTCCTCGGACTCGTTTTGGGTGATTACATCCCGCGGAGCATCCTAAGCCTCATCAGCTTCGCTCTGAACCTCTACATGCCCTCCTCTGGCGCAGGACACACGCTTTAGGAACCAATAACTGAAAGCCAAAAACGTCTGATTTGACAAAACAGATGTTTCATCATATAATTACTGTAAACGGACAGCATCAACGCAATCAACAATCAAGATGAGACAGAAACCTAATGCCAACACAACTGCTCACCGTAAACGCAGTTACAAAAGGGTTTGTGGTTAACCAACCGCCAATCATTAAAAACATCAGTTTCAGCGTCTATCCTGGCGAAATCTTCGCGCTGTTGGGACCCAGTGGTTGCGGAAAGACCACCACCCTACGTCTGATCGCCGGTTTTGAGAAGGCAGACGCTGGAACGATCGCTATGGAGAAACGAATCCTCGCAAGCAGCGCGGTACATCTTCCACCCGAATCGCGCGGCATCGGGTTCGTCTTTCAAGATTATGCCCTCTTCCCACACAAAAATGTCCTTGAGAACGTCGCCTTCGGGCTCCGAAAAGCAACCAAAAGAGCGAGACGTGAGCGAGCATTAGACGTACTTCGTATGGTCGGTTTGACGCAACTGCAGACACAGATGCCGCACCACCTCTCCGGTGGTGAGCAGCAGCGCGTCGCACTCGCACGCGCAATTATCGCACGTCCTAAGCTCCTCCTTTTAGACGAACCCTTCTCAAGTCTTGACCCAGGGTTAAGACAGTCAACCCGTGAAGAAGTCCGCACCCTCCTCAAAGCCGAAGGCATTTCTGCCATACTCGTCACACACGCCCAAGAGGAAGCATTCAGTTTCGCTGAACGGTTGGGCGTGATGAAAGACGGATCCCTTGAACAGATTGACACGCCTGAAGCCGTGTATCGCTATCCGAAAACGGCTTACGTCGCTTCTTTTATTGGACAGACGAACTTCATTCACGCACACGTGAAAAACGGAGTTGCTCAAACCCAGTTCGGACGCGTAAAGGTGGATGGTGAGACCGATGGCGACGCGCTGCTCTCAATTCGTCCTGAATGCCTAAAGATGATGGCACCCGGCACTTGGCAGACCGGAGCAAAAAGCGGACGGATCGTCGGGCAGGCGTTTAAAGGACACGAGCTCACCTATCGTGTTGAAATAGACGGACAGGACTACTTCGTTCAAACCAATTACAACAGCCCTTTTCAAGTTGGCGATATTGTTATGTTACAAGCAATATCAGCCGTAGCCGTCACACCCTCAAACCCCGATGAAATATAACTGACAACTGATAACTGATAATTAATCACAACATCTCTCGGATTTCATTAATCCCCTGAATCATCCGTCTGAACGCTGCAACCAACTTATCAATTTCTGCATGGACCGCGGCATCATCGCCCTGCTCGATAGCATCTAAGACCCCAGGGAAAACGACCGCTGCATAACCGGTATTAAGTCCAGGAGCATAGATCAGATGTTTGAACCACGGGCGCAGTGGCAACCCCGATTCACTCGTCAAACGCCGCTCTAACTGATACAACCGCTGGTTTATTTCCGCAAGCCCAGACAGGTCGTCGGCAGCAAGATAACGTACGAGCCCTTGGTTCAATGAACCCGCCACCTGCTGCCATTCCGTGAGGAGATCATCTAACACTTTAACATCTTTGGCAATTTTGTTTTCTGAACCGGAATTTTGCAACAGTTTCAGCGGGGTCATCAGATCGGTCGCGTAAGTCTCATAATCAAAAGGTAAAATATCAGCGTTAGCAAGCTGCAAGGCAAGTGTTCCCCAGATTTTCGACATCGCCGCTTGATACTGAAACGTCGGATCACCGAAATGCTCCATCCAGTAAAAATTATCTTGCATAGCGTGGTAGACACCGTAAGCACCACTGAATCCCATACTGACTGCTGGAATTCCTGCATGCCCAACAAATGGCGAATGATCTGAACCGCTTCCAAGGTTACCGACCTGTGGTATCTCCTTGTCCTGTGCAACTTTCCAACTTTCGTAAACCGGTTTCAGTGTCCCCGGGTCAACAACATGCCGTGTCACTTCGCGAATCAACTCGCGTAGTGAAGGGATCGCACTGACATAGAACCGTCCACCCGTCGCAGCAATATCTACATTAAGATAAGCAATAACTTTTTTCTGCAGCGTCGATTTCAGATCCTCAACCCATTCTGTCGAACCGAGAATGCCGAATTCTTCAGCATCCCATGCAGCGAAAACGATTGTCCGCTTCGGACGCACACCTTTCTTCGCAAGTTCCCCCAAGCATTGCGCAACCTCTAATAATGCAGTTGTACCGCTGCCCGGATCCGCCGCACCGTAGACCCAAGCATCGTGATGGTTCCCCAAGATTACCCACTGGTCCGGATATTCGGTTCCCTCTAATGTCGCGATGACATTGTAAATCGGACGGTTGCTGTGTTCACAACGCACCCTAACGCGAACCTTCGCCGGCCCCGGACCAATATGATAAGCAAAAGACAAACCGCCCTGCCATTCTGAAGGTACACTCGGACCCGCAAGTGCTTTCAAAAACGGTTTAGCATCTCGATAAGCAAGCGGAACTACAGGAATCTTCGGGAGATCTGTGGCTTCCGCAATTGAGAGCCTATCAGCATCTTGAGTTGATGCCCAGCCGGGTGTCAGCGGATCGCTGGCATGTTGGAAGATGTATTTCACTGTGCCACGTTGTATCGCATCCTCTGAACGCCACGGACCCCGAGGGTAGACATCTCCGCGCATATATCCATCATCAGCAGGATCTGAATACAGTATTAATCCAACAGCACCATTATCGCCTGCAACTTTCGCCTTCACACCGCGATAACTCCCACCATATCGGGCAATACAGATTTTCCCCGCCACCGAAATACCCCGTTCTTTGAGAATTTCGTAGTCTTCAGGCAGCCCTCTGTTGACATAGATAAGTTCCGCTGTTACATCTCCATCGGGTGAATAGGCGTTGTAGCCCGGCACTATCTCTGTTTCATAAGAATCTTTATCCCATTCCCAGCTCGCTTCCTTGCCAACGGCGAGATGTTCGCCAGGTGAAACAAGTTCTACATGCACCTCAAGCGGGTGCGGAAGATACACATGATATTCATACACCTGAACCCGCAAACCGTAACTTTCAAATTCCGTGCGAAGGTATTCCGCCACCTTGCGACTATTCTCGGTCCCAGCAAGATGCGGCTCTTCAGTTAGGTGCCGTAAGCGATGTTTGCACCTTTCCGCTGAAACCAGTGCTTTAAAATCAGCCTCATATTGCTGCTGCGTAACGGCATTTTCTGCTGTGAATCCGCGCATACTAAACCCATCGCGGGAAGAAAAGGTAAACACTGCGAGCAAACTGACAAAACAAAAAATCAGTCTCCAAGTCGGTCTTGACAGACAACAAAGTATATCTATTAACGTTTTAATATGTCATCACCCCTTTGGTTTTTGTTAAATCTTTGTTAAATCATAGCATATCTCGCGCGCATTTTCATTACAATTTGTCGTTTGAAAAATGAATGCCTCTTAAAATTGACATTATCTCCGTCATTTGTTAAAATAGAATGTGGAATCATAGATTGAAGACGAGGAAGATTTAAATGGATGCAAAGATTTTAATTGTTGAAGATGAACGCGATATCGCGGATTTATTACAATATAATCTACGAGAAGCAGGCTTCAAAACAGATTATGTCCGGAACGGCGCGGATGCCCTGCAGCGGGCTGTTGAGAAAACGCCGGACCTGATCTTATTAGATTTGATGCTCCCAGAAGTTGATGGAATGATTGTTTGTCGCTTACTAAAGAACGACCCAAGAACTAAAAATATTCCTATCGTGATGGTAACAGCGAAAACAGAAGAAAAAGATAGGGTCGCCGGGTTAGAACTCGGTGCCGATGATTACATCATAAAGCCCTTTAGTCCAAGGGAAGTCGTCCTACGCGTATCTGCTGTACTACGCCGTATCCAAATCGGTAAACAGACAGAAAGCACCAAACGGATCGAAACGCATGGCGTAACAATCGATCTCGATAAACATCAGGTACTTACCCAGAGCGGGCCAATTGACCTGACCGCTACCGAATTTAAACTCATCACGCTATTCGCACAGTCACCCGGACGCGTCTTCACGCGCGATATCCTCATGGATGTGATATGGGGACAGGATTATTACGGTATTGACCGGACGGTGGATACGCATGTGAGTCGACTTCGCCGCAAACTCGGCGAATTCGGCAAGCATATTGAAACCGTGCATGGGGTCGGCTATCGGTTTAAGGAAAGTAGTTAAACACTGACATCTGTGCGCTCAGTGTTTCTCAATTTGCGGAAGCAAAGAACGTGCTTCCAAGCAAGAGGAAACCTTCACGGCCTCCTCTCACATTGGATTGCACGTGTAAGATTAATATACAGATTTCGCACTTGCACCTACGGAAACTCTATTCCGAGTTTTCGACACACCTTTCGGATTTTGTTAATCGCACCGCCTACCTGCCGTCCGTTCCGTGTAACACCAAAAAGATGCTGACTCACAACACGGCGAGAAATACCGAGGATATTCCCAATCTCCTCTTGCGTTTTGCCTTTATAAAAGTAGAGGTGGATACACTCGGTTTGACGTTCGGTTAACTCCTTCGCGATAATTTGACGAACCTGTTCTAAGACAGCCTGCCGCTTTGCACGGCGTGCTGCCGTATATTCGTCATCAGGGGCTCGATACCAGAAATAGTCTTCGGTGGTGAACTGGTCAAAAAAATCCGGCGGGACCGGAATCTCCCAAAAATCTGGATTAAATCTTGGCATAGATAGAGCAACTCCCTCAGTGTGAGGCGACTGCGCCTATGCCATTTTCAATCAAATTATGATAATGGGCAGAGGCACCATCGCCTTGAACTGAATACGTTCAAATGAATTATAGCGTGGCTTAAACTGACTCTAAACATTATAGGTACCTCCTCCTTCTTCTTATTTTCTGTTTGTGGTTTGAAACGGTGCAAGGGGGTCAAAACGACCAACCTCTCGCAAACAACTCTCAATAGTATACTAAAAAATACAAAAATATGCCATAAAAATTGGGTTCAGCGCGGGACGCGTAGCCTGACCCGAAAATAGCATACTTTGAAAATGGGGGACAGAGGGAGTTCAACCCTCCGTCCCTTTCCAAAGAGTGCGACACTTAGTGTCACACCACAAGGGCGTAACACTAAGTGTCACACCTCCTCTGGTTTGCTAACATAACAAATTCCTCCTTTTTCTCTCTACCGCGATAAAGCGGTATTAGGATATCATCGTCATTAAAAAATGACAATGATTCACTTAAACACATTTTCGGATGCACTTTTGCACGTTTTTGGAAAAAAAAATGAAAAAATTATTTTTTCGGGTTGAAAAGTGATGCGGATCCCCTTTACAAATTGCTATTGCCATGTAACCTGGTTCATATCCCAGAGCATAACCACACCACTTTCGTCTATACTGGCAAGTATACGTCCATCAGGACTGAACGCTAACGCCCGGACCCAGGTCGTATGGCCAGTGAGCGTAACTGTGCTTCGCTCAGTGAATGTGTCCCGCAAACGAATCACTTCATAACATCCACTCGCGAGTATACGTCCATCCGGACTAAAGGCAACGGATAAAACACTACTTTTTGTAGGCTCTTTAAAGGTATTCAGCAGTTTACCTGTATCCACATCCCATAAATGCAGTGTGGCATCGTCACTACCACTTGCAAGCACGGTGCCACGTGGGGAAAATGCGACAGCAGCAACCCTATTCGTGTGCCCGACAAGGGAATCTTTGAGTTTACCGGTGTACACATCCCATAACCGAATCACTTTTTCATCAGTTGCGCTGGCAATCGTCCCTCCATCGGGACTCAGCGACATGGCGTTGACCCCCTCGTTTTCCAGTTCTGTAACGTTCGCTGTAATGGTTTTCAAGGGTTTATCCGTGTCAACATCCCAAATATGGATGGTATTGTCCCAACTCCCACTCATAAATGTCGCACCGTCCGGTGAATAGACAATAGACGGCACCCCCTTTTCATGTCCGGTGATCGTTTTTTGGAGCTGCCCAGTCGCCACATCCCATAAACGAATATTACCGTCCCAACCCCCACTCGCAAGCACGCTGCTATCCGGTGAGAACCGCACCGAACTAACAATGTCTGTATGCCCGGTGAGGATTTTCAGGAGTTGCCCACTCTGTACGTCGCGCAGCGAAATAGTATGGTCCGGCATCCCATTATACGCGAGCATTTCACCGTCTGGTGAAAATGCTATCGATCTCCCAAAAGAGCCGGTGTGTCCAGTGATGGTCTTCAAGAGTTTGGCTGTTCCCACATCCCAAAAACGAATCGTTCCATCGTAGTAACTTATACTCACAACGGTTTTTCCATCTGGTGCGTACATTACAGCATAAACAACCTCCGTATGTCCGGTAAGGGTTTTCAAGAGTTCACCGGTACTCGCGTCCCAAAAGCGGATTGTCTTATCCCAACTTCCGCTCACAAGTGTCGTGCCATCTTGCGAGTAGGTCACAGAACCAACACCAGATGTATGCCCAGCGAATGTTTTTAGGTGTTCTCCAGTGCCAACATCCCAAAGATAGATATTGGAATCGCTACCGCCACCCACCAAGGACTGACTATCAGGCGAGTATGCGACACTATCGATATGTTCCGGAAGCGCAGTGATCGTCTGCAGGCGTTGTCCTGTCTCCACATCCCAAATCCGAATTGTTCTGTCTTCCCAACCGACACTCGCCAAACTCTTTCCATCGTCCGAATACGCGATAAAGCGGATAGACATAGACTTTGTGTTAAGATCTGTGTGCCCGATAAGGGTCTTTAACAACTTACCGGTCTGCCTATCCCAGAGTTGAATCGCATTGTTCCAAGTTGCGCCTGCAACTGTCTCGCCGGTAGGGCTGAATGCTAACGCACCGATTCTATTCGCGTCCCCTACAAGAACATTTCTCAATTTCTTAGTCTGCAAGTCCCATAAATAAACGCTGCCGTCACTTGCAGCAGCAAGTGTCTTTCCATCGGGACTGAGGAACATATCTTCAGTAAAGGGTTCTGTGATAAGATCCAGTGCTTCACCCGTGCGGACATCATATATCCATACACCGATTGAACTCAAAACGGCAAGGCGGTTACCATCCGGCAAATAGACGCAATCGCTGAGTATCCCCTTCCCAAAACGCGCTTTCGCCTTTTCAGGCAATTCCCATTGTGTCCAATCTTTCACGGTTTCCTCCGTTTGTGCCTCTGCAACTCTTGCAGGGGCATCGTTAGGTTGCTGTTCAGGGGTATTGCGCTTATCCACTGCGTTGGCCCTTCCTATTTGTGTCCGCACATCTATTTTTGATTCGAGGTTCGCTACTATAGGTGTGTCAATGATTTCAACCGTCATCTCCGAAGTGGCATCGAAACTATAAGGTTTCTGAAAACGCGTCAGGTATTGGTGGTTTCCAAAACCGAGCATGAGCAACACCACTGCTAATGTGGACGCAGCAGCTGCCCACGGCATTAATGGT
>CAZQIP010000227.1:0-4047 GCA_964593655.1 uncultured bacterium
GTACCGATGTCGATTCGGGTACGTTTATCAGCGGAATTGATGTCCGTTTCATCACGCATCAAGCCCATATTTGTGAACCGATGGATGAGTCCGTGGCATTGAGAGGGTGAATAGGCATTCCGAAGGATGATGGCAGGCACTTCGGCTTGGGAGAGTGCGTAAATCGGGTCGCTATAGGCTTGACAAACCGTTTCAAGGTCAGGCTCCGCCGGGAGCCAATTGTTTTGGGCACTCATGGAAACCTCCGTCGTGAACTCAGGGCGGTACTTAGCACCGCTGCATACATTTAGAATCTCGGATTGAAGAGATAATCGTAATCATCTATTTTTTGAGCAGCGAAGTCAATGAACTCAGCATTGTGGTCGAGATCGCTGTTTTCAAAAGCGGCTTCACACCCAATTTTATACTTCAGTCGCCGGTTGGATTTCAGCCAATGGACGCGGTAAATCAGTGCTATCATGTGGCGCGGCTTGTCAGATGGATTGGGGACACCGCGATGCCATAGGCGCATGTCTCGAATCAGAACACTTCCCTTCTTCGCATTTCCACGGGTAGGCGGACAGATTTTACGGCGTGCTTCTTCTTGTTCTTCATCTATATGGTGTTCACCCACCTCAAGATGCGAGCCGGGCCAAATTTCTACACTCCCATTTTCTTCTGTTGTATCCTGTGGTGAAATATTAACGACAACTTCTGTTGTAGGGTGCGCTATTTTTTGATCCGGCCACAGATGAGCACCGTCTCTGTGCAGCGGTTGGGTTGTGCTACCGGGGCAGTTCGTGTTGCCGTTGTAAAAGTTATTATAAAGTCCTGGACCCAGCAGCTCCTGCGTCACTTGCACAACATAAGGATTCGCCACGATGTCTCTAAAGATGTAAGGCGCGTAAGGTGGCGGCCCCTGTTGGAGATGCCCTTTAAGTCCGCCTGCGCCGCCCCATTTTCCCGCATTAATAAGGACTTGCGAGTCGGCATCCATCCGTTCACGCAGAATATCCAAATGTTCATGATTGATGACATTTTCTAAAATAACATAACCATCAATGCAGATTGCCTGAACGGCTTGCTCCACCTGTGCATCTGTCAGTTTTCCGGCTGTCAATTCTTTCGGTTGAACGGCTATTTCCATTTTTTTTAACGATTGAGTTTTCGCTCCGTTTTTTCCGTTTTGATCATCAACTCGCGCCTTTATAAAATGTGGAAGACGAGTTGATGGTCAAAAAAACGGGTTTTCGATGCATATCAATAACATCGGTGATAATTAGGGAAATTCGGAAAAACAAACTGTTTTAACGAGGAACTTTTCTTTTGTGCACCTTCCTAATAGTTTCCGGTTCGCGTTCTTTTAAGAATCAAAAAATTCCACATAGAGTGCCTGAACAGCGGTCTCCATGTCTTCGGATTTTATGCCGAACATCATACTAACTTCGTTGGAACCTTGATTAATCATTTCAATGTTGACTGCCGCGCCGGCTAACGCGCTTGTGGCACGTGAGGCGACACCGACAGTGTGGCGCATCCCTTCACCAACAACCATGATCAGTGCCAGTCCGCGTTCTACGGAAATATCTTCTGGGGCAAGGATCTGTCGAATCTGTTCGATGACCCGTTTTTCTTTTTCTGCTGGGAGGTTTTCTTCACGGATAACGACTGACATGTTGTCTATACCGGACGGAACATGTTCAAATGAAATTTCTTCGGCTTCCAATATCTGCAATAACCGCCGCCCAAATCCGATTTGACGATTCATAAGGTATTTGCTGAGATATATACAGCAGACGTTCTCCATTGCAGCAATACCAACAACCGGAGTATCTGTTGATTTACGGCTTGGCACAATTAAGGTGCCAGCTGCCTCTGGATTATTCGTGTTCCGGATGTTGACCGGCACCTGGGCGCGATAGACCGGTTCAAGTGCTTCATCGTGGAACACAGAGAATCCAGCGTAAGAGAGTTCCCGCATCTCACGGTAGGTTAACTCGGCAATCGGTGCTGGCGTCTTAACAATAGATGGATTCGCCGCAAACACGGAATCCACATCCGTAAAATTCTCATACACCTCCGCTCGAACAGCACTCGCAAGAATCGCACCTGTAATGTCTGAACCGCCGCGCGAGAAAGTGACGATGTTGCCCTGTTTTGAGTAACCGAAGAAACCGGGGAAGATGGTGATCCCTGGACGTTCGTGTAGATCGCGCAGCCGGTGGTATGCTTCAGGGAGAGCTTGCGCATTGCCGGGTTCGTCAGAGAGCAGTAAGCCTGCGTCCTTCGGATTTACATAATAGGCATCTATACCCCGGGCTTGTAGGACTTGTGCGATGAGTCGTGCGCAGTTATCTTCACCGCCTGCCTTCATTGTGTCCATGTAGAGATCCGCATCGGTTGTGCTGTTTTCCATGCGCTCTGTTAAGTCGCGGGCAATCGGTTCAATGACCTCAATGGGAAGTCCCAATTCAGAAGCGATGCTACGGTAACGTTCAATGGCTTCAGCACATTCTGAAGCACCGAGTTTTCCAGCGAGGCGTTGTGATGCCGCTGCGATGAGCAGGTCCGTCACTTTGATGTCTTGGCTGTGTCGTTTTCCGGGTGCAGAGACGACAATGAGGCGGCGTCTTGAATCAGCAGTAATGATGTCACAAACTTGGCTCACTTGCGCCGCTGACGCGAGGGAACTCCCGCCAAACTTAGATACTTTTAACAATCCAGATCCTCCAATTTTTTTTCTATTTCGTATAATCGTAGGTTGGGTTGAGCGGTAAATGACCAAGAACCATAGAGTTTATACAGACGAAGGTCTGTTTTCCATGAACCATTCGTATCAGTAAAAGTAGCGAAACCCAACAATCTAAACTATGTTCTCAGGTGTGAGACGTGTGTTCCTTCGGTTGGCTCAAACCGTTGTGAATGCTCGCCCATATAATGACATATAAAACTCCGCCGCCATCGGTCGTGCGTCTGATTCATGTAAGAACCGTGAATGACTTTACCGTCAAAGAAAAGCGCGTCACCGGGCGACATGTCAATTCCCAACTCTTCAGCGTTTTCCGGTTGAACGGCTTGGACCCCTGTGAACGAAATGGCGGTGTTTGCCGCTTCAACACGAAACAGACCGTCCTGATGGGAACGTGGAATCAGCACCATACGTCCAACAGCTGCGTCCGATGTATCTAATGCGATCCAAACGCCGATGAGCGGATCTATGGTGATATATTGTTCATCTTGGTGTAGAGCCTGACCTCGCGCACCGGGCGGTTTAAAATAGAGCATCGTTTGTAACAGGACCGGTGTATCATCAATCAGTTGTTCTGTAACGGTAAGCAGGTTGGTATCAGTCGCCCATTCTTCGGTTAATTCATCCCAATTGTGCATATTAATCATACGCGGGAATTGATGATTGGGATCGTCGGCATAGTCGGTTGTACCGCCGGAGTCACCGGGTTTCGGACCTTCGGCACGGCGTTTCATATAATGCTCGCGCATTGACGTTACTGTGGCTGAACTAAAGAGATTCGGAATTACCACGAAACCCTGCTCTTTATAGTGGTCTCGCTGTTGAGGGGTTAAGTGCATGGAAAGTTCTCCTGCAGGTTGCTGGGCCGTTTTGTGTAACGTTTTCGAGTCTGTCTTTTAATTTTATGGTAATTTCGGATATTTGTCAAAGATTTTTTCCAGAACCATTCAATTGTGATGGGTCGCTCTTGTAGGCGGCGTTTCCAACCGCGACTCTGGTTTCTGATAGCAGTGCATATCCATTTCCAATAATGCCGACAAAAGACCGAAAACTGAATGGCCTGCGTTAGCGTTGATAAATGTGGACTAAAAACAGAAATAATGATATAATCTCTGACATGGGTGAGTATCCGTTCAAAGTTAGGGTATTCGCTCATGGAAAAAGTATGTGCGCCCGAAACGACCGCCGAGATGGTATAATCGGATAGGAGAGACAGACGACATGGAAAATCAGAACCATCCGCTCGATGAAGAATCCCTCTTGATGACAGGGTTTGGACCTGTCGTCTTGATATGCACTTATAAAGGGGGGCACCGCGT
>CAZQIP010000228.1:0-7410 GCA_964593655.1 uncultured bacterium
ACTTTCTAACTTCATTTTTTACAGGTATACGCCGTAGAGGCGATCCACTTTTGGGCACCAGTTATTGACTGACTTTCTCACACATAAACCTAACAACATCAACCATATTCTAAACCCCAAAAAAAATGGGGGTAAGTGACAACTGTTATTTATTTAGAGCCATTCAGTTTTCGTTTTTGTCGAAGAAGTCGCGATTCCGAGAGTGCTTCTACACGGATGCGTCGGGAATCAGAGTTCCCTCCTACAGAAGAACCGAATGACTCCGAATTTTTGGGTAAAATTCATTTGCGTTCTTAACAGGTTTATAGTATAATTAACACTATGGATTTAGAGGTGCCGCTTGCACGCTTGTTCTGGAAATCCAGCGGCGTGTGCCGCTTATTTACCTACCCAACATAAGAAGAGTCTGAGTATGGTGACCCGACACGACATTCAAGCCACATGTGATGCTATCGTGCGCGAATTCGCGCCACTGCAAGTGATCCTATTTGGTTCTTATGCCTATGGCACGCCCACAGAGTCGTCGGATGTTGATTTGCTGGTAGTGATGCCGGTACCCAAATCCGAAACCAGCCGCCACGCGACAGAAATCTCGCGCCGCATTTGCCCAGACTTCCCCCTGGACGTGTTGGTGCATTCACCTGAAGATATGGTGTATCGCCTTTCGCATAATGACTGGTTTCTTCGCGAGATCACTGAAAAAGGTGAAGTGCTTTATAAGTCCGCTAATTTTTTCATGGCACCGCCAAAAAAAGAGAGAAACACTATGAATCCGTTGACCTTAGAGGGGGTAGAAAAGGCTGAAGAAGATTATGCCATAATTCTGTTGATTCAGCGAGAACAGAAGCCGATGTATAATAGCATCTGCTTCCATGCCCAACAGTGTACCGAAAAATATCTTAAGGCATGGCTGCAAGAAGCGGATATTCCCATTCCGAGGACTCACGATCTAAACGAATTGCTGCAGCTAATTGTGCCAACCCTTTCTATATCGCACAAGTGGAAGCCTGACCTTTCAGCACTTGCCAAACATGCAGTAGCAGTCCGATATCCCGGGGATTCAGCGACAGCAGACAAGGCAGCGCATGCGACGCATATCTGCAATGAGGTGCGTCAAACCATCCGAGAGTCTTTGAAGTTATCTCCTATAAATGAAGATTAACAATTTAATACCGTAGCCGAAAATTAGGAGAATCCAATGCCATCCCAAGACGTTATCGAACAGCAGTACCGCAAAGCAGTAGATGCACTTGTTGAGAAGGTTCAAAAGGACCCCTATGTCCTCGCAGCGATTGTTGCAGGTAGTTTTTCTTATGCACAGGTATGGGAAAAATCGGACCTTGATGTTGAACTTATCGGCAGAGATGCAATTCGTCCGACACAATCTTTCTTCTCACTCATTGAAAACGGTGTCAACATCCACGCCAACATAACGCCGCGGAACGCTTTTAAGCAGAATATCGAAAGCGCGCAACAGGGGTCTTTCATGCACTCCTATTTCTCGCACAGCACGCTGCTTTTTTCTCGTGATGCCTCCATCCAAGAGTGGTATGATAAAAACGCAAGCCGCGATAACATCGGCGAACGCGATAAACAATTCCAACTGCTCAATGTTATCATCAGTACTTTGCCAAGCCTCATCTATGCCGAAAAACAGTTTTACGTTAATAAAGATATTTTGACCGCTTTTCTCTCGCTCCTGAATGTAGTGCAAGGGTTAGCACGGATAGAGGTACTCCTGAATAATGAAATCCCCGCACGCGAGGTGATTCAACCCGCGCTCCGCTACAACCCGGATTTCTTTAAGCGTGTTTATACAGACCTGATCAACTGTGAAAAGAACGCTTCGATCATTCAAAACACGCTTGATGCAATCCACGACTACCTTGATGAACGCCAATTTATTTTCCAACCCGTTCTCGACTACCTCGCTGAGCAGAAAGCACCGCGCGCAATCACCGAGTTGAACGCAGACTTAGGCCGCGGATTAAATGATGAGGGTGAAGAATCGCTCAATCTGGTGTGCCAATGGTTGGCATGGAAAGGCATTATCAGACAGGTTGCAGTGCCACTGAAACTCACAGCGAAAAGCCAAATCGCCGTGGAAGAACCCGCCTACTATTACGATGGCGTTGTAGGAGCGAGTTCTACTCGCGATGGCGTTGTAGGAGCGAGCTCTGCTCGCGATGGCATTGTAGGAGCGAGCTCTGCTCGCGATTCCTCTCAGACGCGGTTGAAAGCGGATATCCACGCACAAATCCACCGCGCGGTAGAGCGTATATCGGACACACTTGAGCAGGACATGTACATCCTCGCGGCGATTCTTACCAACAACCTTGCCGAAGACAATGTCTGGGAGAAGACGGCTGTTCATATCACCTTGATTCTCCGTGACGGCACGAAGTTCAAACAGAAACAGTATCAATTAATTGAAGAAGGGGTCCCGATCCTTGTCCAACTCCATACCCGCAGTGCTTATAAAAAAATGTTGGACAGCACGTTACAGGGCAGCACGCTCCATTCGATCCTCGCGGAGAGCCGTGTCCTCTTTTCCAAGGACAGTCTGCTTTCTGTTGATGGAGATGCTAATTTCACCATCGGGGACCCGTCTTGTCTACAAGTCGGTGAACGCGATAAACATTCCCAACTCCTCAACGCTGCAGCTTTCGCAACAACCGTACTCGCGAAAGCGGAAAAATGGTTCCACCTCAAGCAGGATTACGATTACACGTTTCTCTATTTAACATACATGGTCAGACAATTGGCATGTATTGAGGTCCTCATGCACGGTGAAACGCCGAGACGGAAGGTTATCCATCAAGCTATCAAGCACAATCCCGACTTTTTCAATGCTGTTTTCACAGATCTGTTGGACAAACCGAAGGATGAGGCAATGCTTCGCGAGGCACTTGAACAGGTAGACACGTATTTAGAAGACAACCTACAAACACTGTTCAAGCCGCTCCTTGATTTCTTGGAAGAATCAGGCGAAGAACGGACGATAACTGACATCTATACGCATTTCGGCAGGCGGCATCTCGCCTTTGAATTAGCATGCGAATGGCTCGCACAAAAAGGGGTCATTGAACAATACTCCGCACCTGTCCGTTTGACGAAGGATAGCAAAGTCTCCGTAGAGGAACCCGCATATTATTATGATGCAAACAATCCATTCCTATTTGACCTATAAATCAGGAGTTGAACAAAATAGTGCGGCACATCAAACCGACACACAAACCGATAAAAGCCTTTTACGCCGAACTCAAACAATACGAAAAACTCGGTGCAACAAACGAAACCGAGGTCAGACTCGCCTTTGCAACACTCCTTCAACATTACGCCCGGCAAAACAATCTAACACTTATCTGTGAGAAACCGCTCCGAACGCTTCAAGGCACAACAATTTATGTTGACGGTATGCTCACCGATAACAATTTCGGTTTGCCGCGCGGCTACTGGGAGGCGAAAGACCTCCACGACAATCTCACGACAGCAGTTAGACAGAAATTTGATGTAGGCTATCCACAGGATAATATCCTCTTCACAACCCAAAAACGCGCGATCCTCTACCAAGATAGGCACGAAGTTTTAGATGTAGACATTACCGAACCGGACGCGCTGATACGTGCGCTTCACACCTTTTTCGGTTATGAACAGGCGGACATTGCCGACTGGGAACGCGCAGTCGTTGAATTCAAGGACAAAGTGCCAGCACTCGGTAAACGTGCCGCAGCGTTGATCAAAAAGGAAGAGGACACCAACACCCGGTTTCAAGAGGCGTTTACCGACTTCCACCGCCACTGTCAGGAGGCGATTAACCCGAATCTTGCTAAAGCTGCCGTGGAGGAGATGCTCATCCAACACCTCTTGACAGAGGAAATTTTCTCCACCGTCTTTGACAATCGCGATTTTACACGCCGAAATATCATCGCACGCGAAATTGAAAATGTGATTGACGCGCTTACAGAACACGCCTATAACCGCGCCGAATTCCTCCGAGAACTGGCACCCTTCTACAAGGCTATTCAACGCGCCGCTGCAACCTTTATTGACTTCTCGCAGAAACAACACTTTCTCAACACTGTCTACGAGCAGTTTTTTCAAGGTTTCTCTGTCAAGGTCGCTGATACGCACGGCATCGTCTATACGCCGCAGCCGATCGTTAATTTCATGGTGAAAAGTGTTTCCCATCTGCTTGCAACCGAGTTTGGACGTTCACTCTCGGATACAGGTGTTCACATCATCGACCCGTTCGTTGGCACCGGTAACTTCATCGTGCGGCTCATACAAGCAATTGATAAAACCGCGCTCAAGGCGAAATACAGCGATGAACTCCACTGCAACGAAGTGTTGCTGATGCCCTATTACATCGCGAGTATGAACATTGAGCATGAGTTTTATGTTGCTACAAACCAGTATCAACCTTTCGATAATCTCTGCCTTGTGGATACATTCGATTTGACAGCCGAGCGGCAGTTATCTATGTTCGCTCCTGAGAACACACGGCGGGTTGAACGGCAGAAACAGACAGAGATGTTTGTCGTGATTGGCAACCCACCCTACAATGCGCGACAGATGGACGAGAACGATGCCAACAAGAACCGTAAGTATCCCGAATTAGACAGACAGATTCAGGAAACATACGCCGAAGCCTCCAGAGCGACGAACAAAACCGCACTCTACGACCCGTACGTCAAAGCGATCCATTGGGCATTAGATAGAGTTAAAGCGAATGGGATCGTCGCCTTTGTGACGAATCACAACTTTATCGATGGTCAGGCGTTCGATGGGATGCGGAAACATCTGTCCGATGCGTGTGATAAGATTTATCTGTTGGATTTAGGCGGCAATATCCGTAAAGGTCACGCCGGGGATGCCAACGTTTTCGATATTCAGGTCGGGGTGAGCATTAACCTATTTGTGAAAAAACATCAACACCCATCAAAGCCTGCGGAGATTTTCTATAACAGTGAGACCGCGGAGCTACCCAAAGAAGCGACTTTTGGATTTCTGGAGGCGTGTGAACATGTTGGTAATGTCAATTGGGATTCTATTCAACCCGATGCACGACACACGTGGCTCACCGAAGGGTTACGCGAGGACTTTGAGACCTTTGTACCGATGGGGAGTAAACAAGCAAAAGCAGCAAAGGGTGAGGTTTCGGGTGTGATTTTCCATCAATTTAGCAGTGGTGTTAAGACAAATCGCGATGCGTGGGCAATCAATTTTGACCGAGATGTCCTTAGTGACAATGTTATGTTAATGATAGACGTTTACAATACGCAAGCACTCAAATGGCAGCAGCAAACGGGGCGAGATGTTGATGATTTTGTGGTGTATGATAATGCGAAAATCAGTTGGAGTTCAGGTTTAAAACAGAAACTGATAAGCGGATACATTGCAGAATTCACTCCCGAAAGAATACGACAGACGCTCTACCGCCCGTTCACAAAGTCTCGTCTTTACTTTGATAGATTCATGGCAGAGAGGGTATATGTATTCCCATCTATCTTTCCTACGCCTGAAACTGAGGCAGAGAATCGGGTAATCTGTGTTCCAAATAGGGGTGGACGTACAGATTTTTGGTGCTATATCACAAACGTTATTCCGCATACTGTCTTTATCACCATTGATGCCAACCAATGTTTTCCATTCTACATCTATGATGAAGACGGTTCCAACCGACGAGAGAACATTACGGATTGGGCACTAACACAATTCAGAGAGCATTACAAAGACGATAAAATCACCAAGTGGGATATTTTCCATTATACGTATGCGCTCCTGCATCATCCCGTGTACCGCGAGCGGTATCAGGTGAACCTCAAACGGGATTTGCCGCATCTTCCATACGCGCCCAAATTTTGGGAATTCGTAGAGGCAGGCAGCCGGTTGGCAGACATCCATGTCCACTACGAAGAGCAACCGCAATATAAGTTAGACCTGATTGAAACACCGGATATGCCACTGGATTGGCGTGTAGAGCAGATGAAATTCTCTAAAGACAAGACACAGATAAAATACAACGATTTCTTGACATTGGCGGGATTCCCGAGGAGGCGTTTCAGTATCGGTTAGGGAACCGCTCAGCCTTAGAGTGGGTGGTAGATCAGTATCGTGTGAAGACAGATAAACGGAGCGGCATCATAAACGACCCAAACCGCGCAGATGATGAGGCATACATCGTGGATCTGATTCGGAAGGTTATCAGTGTCAGTTTGGAGACGGTGCGGATTGTTGAAGGGTTGTCGGGGTTGAAAATCTCTGAGGAGGAATTATAATGGATACAAAAATTGGAATTATGGCGGTTGTATTGGTGTTAAGTCTGATGTTTGCAGATCAAGTAACGGTCTTGTTTGCCCAAACACCAGAGGGATCCACAACTAAGAAAGTGCAATCTTCACATGATACAAGCACTGGAAAAGTCTCTAATAGTAGTCAAAAAGATTCCACGACGCAGACATCATCAAAGATACCTTCTCAAAAAACTCAGTCATCAGATGATCCATCAAGTGGAAAAGTCGATTCGAAAGCTCAGTCTGCAAATGAAACAACGAAAAAAGAAGCCACCACCGATAATAGCAAAAACTTTAGTGGTATCGGGACCCTCCTACTTGGTATCGCTGCTGTGCTTGTCTTCCTCCTTCAACTTGCCAAGTTTATTTATAAAGTCAAATCCAAGGTAAATCTACCCTATAGTGCTGAAGATATTGATAAACAAGATCTCGCTGAAGACATTGATAAATTTGAAGCAAAGGTAGAACGGAATTCCAAATCTTCTCTCACCGAAAAAGCCATCGCTGACGCGTATATGTTGCAACGAGACGAGAAAATTGAGGAGGCACTTGAAAAGTGGCGTTCTATTGCTAACATTGCAGAAGGACACGATAACGAACTTACTGCTCGTGCCTTATTTTCCGTTGGCTATCTTCTTACAGAGGGAGATAAAGCACTTCCGGCTTATGACAAGGTAATCAATTTGAATCCAGATTCTGCTCCAGCTTACAATAATCGTGCAAATATAAAGAGCAATCTTGATAAGTATGAGGAAGCTATTGCTGATTACGACCAGGCGATCCATCTTAAACCTGACTTTGCCGAAGCTTACACTAATCGAGGCAATACAAAACTAGTAGTCGTTCAATGTTGAGTTTGAGGATATAATCTTTTTAGTTTGATGCGTGCGTCTTGTGTCGTAAATCGCCAATCGACCCGGTTCGCAGTCCGATTTCGATACGTCTGCCAGGCTTCTGCCTCTGACCGAAGCGTCTCTATATCCGGGATCCGCCGGTTTAGACACTGTCTTGAAAAGACACTCAACTCGATTTCAGCGATGTTCAACCAACTCCCATGCTTCGGGGTGTAGACGATCTCTAACCTTGAAGCTAACCGAAGTGCCTCTTCAGCAGG
>CAZQIP010000229.1:0-8636 GCA_964593655.1 uncultured bacterium
AGTTTATGCTACAAAGATGTCCACTTATTTATGGGCTTCACTATAAAATACTAAAGTTTGGACAATTTTTTCGGAATAGACATGCCGCCCCTACGGGGCTTAGCTGCGTGAAGGGTGGCGTTTCTATAGACATACCGCCCCTACGGGGCTGCGAATCGGTACACCCACGTTTATTTTTCTGATAGTTGCGTTTGTGTAAGGAACTTTGAGAAAAATCAAAGGTGCTTGAAAAGCGGATATAAACCTGACCGAAGTTGTCCAAACTATAATATAAAATAGGATTCCGACGACAGTTCTTCAAAAAGACAGAGTTAAAAGTTGATTTTTTTCGGCATTATGCAACCGTTCGGGCATATAATTGTGTCTTTAACTTTAAAGGGCAAAATGATATTATAAGTTCATATTGGTGATAGACAGAAATTAGGGAGAATTCCAATGGTCAACGATAATGTCGAATTGATTCACCGGATTTTGTCAGGTGATGATGTGGCATTCAGCGTCTTAGTCCGAAAGTATCAAAGACAGGTTCATGCGTTGATCTGGCGGAAAGTTGGGGATTTTCACATTGCTGAAGAAATTACCCAAGACGCTTTCCTCCAAGTCTATAAAAAGCTTTCAACGCTCAAGAACCCGAAACTATTTGATGGGTGGCTTTATGTGATTGCGAATCGTCTTTGTCTTAATTGGATCCAAAGAAACAAACCGGCAATCCGTCAACAATCAATAGAAGCCACGCCGCTGGAAGAAATCGAAAAATCGTCTTATGCTAATTATGAATTGGAATACCGCGAAGCCGAGACGACTGAACATCACCGTGAAATTGTCAAAAATCTCCTTGAACACCTACCGGAGAGTGAACGCACAGTTATGACACTTCACTATCTCGGCGAAATGTCATGCCAGGCGATTGGTGAGTTCTTGGGTGTATCCCCGAATACCGTTAAGAGTCGTCTTCAACGCGCACGTAACCGTTTAAAGGAGCAAGAAAATATGATTCGCGAAACGCTCGGCAGCGTCCAATTACCTGCCAACTTCACTGAGAGCATTCTGCGACAAGTTGCTGAGATCAAACCGGTAACCCCGACAAGCAGCAAACCTACCGCGCCGTGGGCAGTCACCGCTGCAACGGCGATTCTAATCTTCCTAATAATGGGTACCAGTTCTCAATACCTCACACGGTTTCAGAGTCCGTATAACGTAAATGCCCAATCCGAAACTACCGTTGAAATCATTGATGCACCCATCGTTCTTGACACACAAGCGAAACAGGATTTACGGAACCAAGCGGGACGTTTTGATGCCACTGGTAAAAACATCGGCACTGATCCGCAAGTTTCGGAGCCTGTTCTGCTTGCCGCTGCAGAGATAGAAAAGGAGGCGCACCCGTCAACAAAGCAAGAGTGGATACAAGCGAGTTCGGTGACTTTTCGGAGTTCAAAGCAAGAGTGGATACAAGCAAGTTCGGTGACTTTTCGGAGTTCAAAGCAGCAGTGGATACAAACGAGTTCGGTGACTTTTCGGAGTTCAAAGCAAGAGTGGATACAAGCAAGCTCGGTGACTTTTCGGAGTTCGTCGTCTCCGATAAGGTCGACAAAGCAGCAGTAGATACAAGCGAGTGATTCAGATTCGTAGTTACAGCCAAGCCGTTGTGGGAATTGAGATATTCTTCATAGGTTTGGCTGTTTTCGCGTTTTGTTGGAAAATCTGAGCCCTTCTTGTCAACGAAAATCTTTAATTCATCTGTAAAACGCGAGTTGGGTGTAAAATATAGCAGTATTCGGCGAAAACAATCATTAAGTTCTGCTTTTCGTCATGTCAAAAGAAACGTTTTAGTGGAGTCGTGATATAGTTTTTTCAACTTTTTTTTCGTCATGCAACACTTCGTCCTTTAAATTACGTCATTAATTAGTAACAGCAGTACAATAGTCGCGCGTGAAAAGCGTGCATTCCTATCTCATATCGGAGTACCCTGATGAAGAACGAAGATGCGCAATTGGTTGACCAATTCTTGACAGGCGATGAGAGTGCCTTCACCACACTCATAAAAAAATACCAGAAAAGCGTCCACGCGCTCGCTTGGCGGAAAGTTGGTGATTTCCATATCGCTGAAGAACTTGCGCAGGACGCATTCCTGAAGGTATACCAAAAACTTGCGACACTGAAAAATCCGAACCAGTTCGCTGGATGGCTCTATGTCATCACCGACAGGCTTTGTATTGACTGGCACCGAAAACAGAAACCCCCGATGGAATCTTTGGAAACCATCAGTGGTGCCGAAGTGGAAGAATCATCTTACCGGCACTATGAAGATGAGCAGCGTAAGGAAGCCTCCACCGAGTATCGTCACAGACGTATCAAAAGTCTTTTAGAAAAACTGCCGGAGAGCGAACGCACAGTCGCGACGCTCTACTACCTCGGCGGAATGACATCTAAAGCGATCAGCGAATTTTTGGGTGTGTCCCCAAACACGATTAGGAGCCGCCTTCAACGCGCACGTAACCGTTTAAAGGAGCAAGAAGATATGATTCGCGAAACGCTCGGCAGCGTCCAATTACCTGCCAACCTTGCAGAGAACATCATGCGGCAAGTCGCTGATATTAAGCCAGTTGCCCCGACAAGCAGCAAACCGTTAGTGCCGTGGGCAGCCTCCGCTGCAACGGCGATCCTTATGTTGCTAATAATAGGTATCGGTTCTGAACACCTTGTCCATTTTCAGAAACCCTACAACGTAAACGCACAATCTGAAACGACTGTTGAAATCATTGATGCTCCGATTGTCTTTGATACACAAACCAAGCCGGATTTACGGAATCAAGCCGGACGTTTCGATAACATTGGCAAAAGTAAAAGTGTCGGTTCGCAAGTTTCAGAATCTCTTATGCTTGCCGCTGCACAAGTAGAAAAGGAAACGCGCCCCTCAACAAAACAACAGTGGGTACAAGTAAGCGGTCCAGCAAAAGGACGTTCAGTATCAAATATATTAGCAAGTTCGTGGGGGGATGTCTATGCGGTTTCAAAAATCGGTATCTACAGGTTAGCACCAGACGCGCCTGCTTGGACGCTCCTGAGCCCACTTCCTCCGGAGGCTGCTGTAGATAACCACAGAATACGGATGGCAGAAGGAAACGACATACTCTATCTCGTCTTGCCCAATGGCGTGTTTGCTTCAAAAGATAGAGGTGAGACATGGATAAAACTTGGTGAGCGTCCAAAGGGCGTCGCTATTGGTCTGGTGGTAACAGATGATGCCTTATACCTCGCGCTTCGAGATGAAGGTATTTTCTGGTCTACAGATAGTGGTAAGCAGTGGACACCACTTAACTATGAAATAGAAGACAGTAGTATTAGTGCAATAGCTGCCGTTGAAAATACGGTGTTTATCGGGACAAACCGGGGACTCTACCGCTTGCATTCGGGAACGTGGGTCAAATTGCCGGTTACCACAAAAGCCATATCCTCTTTGTCCGTCTCAGGAAATAGTCTCTACGTCGGGACAGGACGCGACACTTCTCAATTGGAAACCCCGGAAGGAAGGCAGGCGTACCTGGATGAGCTTATGAGTAACATCCATACCGACGTAAGGACCTGGGAGGTCTTCCACTTGACCGATTTGGGAGATTCGTGGACCGATATAACACCGATAAGCAAATCACTCAAGATGAGGATCCCTTCAGAGGCTGAAGTCTTTGCAGTTGGAAATACCATTCTGGTATCTGGAGTGATAAGCTTTCGTTCAACGGACGGCGGAAAAACATGGACAGAATCTGACACCGACCTAACGACCTCGGCTATTGCAGCAGTAGACGAAAATACTTTCTTTAAGGTCGGAAGCACCGAACTGACACGTTCAACCGATGGTGGCGAATCGTGGCACTCCTTTACGAATGGGTTAGTAGACGTTTCAATATCCAACTTAGTCGGATTCAAAAATGCGATTTACACGAGCAACGCCAAAGGCGTTATGAAATCCGTCAATGGCGGCGAATCGTGGAAAAACCTTCCGTTGAATTCTGGCGAACTCACGCTAAAACCAGCAGAAAAAACCTACCCTCTGATTTCTCCAAGATTAGCAACTGCTGACGGCGTACTTTATGGAGCCGCGGCGATTTTAGTCCACGAGGATAAATTGCGCATCTGCCGTGTCTCTGAGAATGGAAATGTGTTAGTCCCACTCCAAAGAATACCCGCTGTTGGCGGAGATCCTCCCATCACAGATACAAAGGCGTGGGCAGATATAATAGGGCAATTTGAAATATCCCCGAGTGCATTTGCGGTCAGTAGTAAGACCTTCTATATAGAACATCGGCGGCAGCTTCTCAGATGGAAAAACGATGCGTCGGAATGGTTTAACACTGGCCTAGTAGATGAAGGCAAAAGCAAGGACGAAAATGATGGCTTTATGAAGCACCTGAGACTTGCTGTTTCTGAGGAAATTGTCTACGTCGGGAAACGCGACGGAAACCTCTTTCAATCGTTTGATAGCGGCAACACATGGAAAGATTTGACTTCGAGTCTACCCTTACGTTTTGAACGTTTCAATGATATAACCTTTGCGGGTTCAACAGTGTATGTTGCTACCGACGCGGGTGTCTTGGTCTCAGAAAACGGTGAGCATTGGCGCGCAATCGTTGATAAAGCAGGAATACACACTCTCATTGATCGAATCGCTGTGGATACCCCGACAGTTTATGGTGCCAGCAATGAAGGGGTCTATCGCTTGAATCATCGCGAGGAATGGGAAAAAATCTTGTCAGAAGTGCCAGATAGTGTTGTTTCTCTTGTTATTAATGACGACCAATCTTATATCGTTACAAAACGGCGCGGGATGTTCCGCATTTCGATTGAAAAAGAATAGTAGGGAACGCTAAAGTAGACCAAAACAACAAGCGAAGCATAAAGTTCTACTTCACGATTACAGCCAAACCTTTGTTGGAACTGAAAGTTTTTCATAGGTTTGGCTGTTTTGCAGCGTACTTGAAGAAATCCGCAGAAACACCCAAGCAAATACCCCCAGCAAATACCCCAGATGCGACGTGCATCATGCTACATGGATATTGAAATAGAAATGATATAACATTATAATCAGAATTATGCACCCATTTCGTACCTAATACGCATCATTATAAATCAATCGGAGGTAATTCACATGAAAAACAGAGATGTTGAACTCATACACCGGATTCTTGATGGCGATGATAGTGCCTTCAGTGAACTTGTGAGAAAATATCAAAAACCGGTTCACGCGCTTGTGTGGCGGAAAATAGGGGACTTCCATATCGCCGAGGAAATTACACAGGATACATTCCTGAAAGCGTACCAGAGACTCGGAACGTTGAAGCAACCGCAGCGTTTCACGGGTTGGCTTTATGTCATAGCTGCGAATAACTGTAAGATGTGGCTCCGTAAAAAACGTTTGCAGACGCAGCCCCTTGAAGAAACAGATAGCGCACAGTTAGAACAAGCGACGTATTCTCAATATGTCATTGAAGAGAAGGAGCGGACAATCGGGGAAGCCAAACGCGAAGTCGTGAAACAACTGCTTGCAACTCTCCAAGAGAGCGATCGGACGGTCATCACGCTGCATTACTTCAGTGAGATGTCGGCTGCAGAGATTGGCGCGTTTCTGGGAGTGTCTGTGAATACGATTAAGAGTCGGCTTCGCCGGGCACAGCAACGTTTGAAGCAAGAGGAACCGATAGTCCGAGAGGCTTTGGAGCATTTTCAAATCACGCCGCATCTGACAGAGAACATCATGCGAGAGATTTCGCGTCTGAAACCCGTTGCCCCGTCAGGTAGTAAGCCATTCGGACCGGTGGCACTTTCTGCTGCAACAGCGATTGTTATTTTTCTCATAATGGGGGTTGGCTCTCAATACCTCGTGCGCTTCCAGAGACCGTACAACATAGACGCAGTTTCTGAAACTACCGTTGAAATCATTGACGCACCGATCGTGCTTAACACACAGGCAAAACCGGCTTTACGGAACCAAGCAGGACGTTTTGAGCCCCCCGGTAAGCGCAGCAGTACTGGTTCGCAACTTTCAAAACCTGTTGTCCCCGGTGCAGCGCAGGTAGAAAAAGAGACGCGCCCATCAACACAGCAGCAGTGGGTACAAGGAAACGCTCCACAAGGCGGGATGATATCAGGTTTATTTCTAAGCTCCAGAGGAGATACGTACGCGGCTTCGGCAGTTGGCATCTATAGATTGTCCCCTAACGCATCTGCGTGGACACTAATCAACACCGCTGTGGCATCTAAGGGCCTCACACTGATGGCAGAGCGAGATGAGACGCTTTATCTCGTCTCCGGTCGTGAAGTATACACTTCAACAGACAGGGGCGAGAACTGGCAGTCGCTTGGTGAGCGTCCAAAAGGAGAAGTCATCGGATTGGTGATAACGGACAATGGATTATACCTTGCACTTGCCAAACAGATTTTCCGATCTACGGATGCTGGTAAGCAGTGGATTCCGTTGGACGATGAAAATACAGACAGAATCAATTTTGCAATTGCTGCTATTGAAAATACAGTGTTCATTGGCACAAACCGAGGCGTTTATCGCTTGTATTCAGACATATTGGAAAAATTACCGGTGGATACTACCAAAGCCATCCTGTCTTTGGCTGTTTCTGAAAGAAATCTCTATGTAGGGACGGGTCCCGATTTCTCCGACCCAGAAGGCAGGACAACACATATGGCGCAACTTTCATCAGACGACACTTCAAGTTCATGGGAAATTTTCCACTCCACCGATTTAGGAGATTCATGGACTGAGATAACCCCTACAAGCGAGTCGCCTTTGATGAAAATCTCGCCGGGTGTTAAAGTATTGGCAGCCGGAGAGACGCTCTTAGCGTTAGGATTTATGTCCAGCTTCCGCTCAACGGATGCTGGGAAAACATGGACAGACCTCAGCTTCGATTTTGATAAAGATACATTTGACATGAACGCCTTTATGAATTCAGTGATGATGAGTGTGTCCCCTGCTGTAACAGTAGACGAAAGGACGTTCATCAAAGCAGGTGTTGTTGGTGGACTTACACGTTCAACCGATGGTGGCAAATCATGGCTTCCATTTATGAAAGGGATAGTCGGGACCAACATATTTAACTTAGTCGCATTCAAAAATGCGATTTACACGAGTACTATGACAGGGGTCTCCAAATCCATCGACGGTGGAAATTCTTGGCATACACTGACCCTCAATGCTGGTGAACTCACTCTGAAACCGGCAGAAGACGAGGCTCCGTCTAATCTGTTAATGGCTCCTAAATTATTAATTTCTGATGGTGTGCTTTACGGCCTTACACCAGATTTAGGTGAAAAAGACAAGTGGCGTATTCTCCGTCTTTCTGCGGGTGGTAATGTGCTGGTCCCTATTCAAGGCATCCCCGCTTTTCCCGAAGATACCGCTATAGAGACACAGGAAAATGAATCGCGGATAGCATCAAAGCAAGGTATAACGAATGACTCTGCTAAGGATCGTGAGAAACCTGATGATTTGATAGATATAGCGCAGCAGACAGATGAGAACCAACGTGATCCATATCCTGATGGGTTCGCAGTCAGTGGCGATACATTTTATGTGGAATATCAGCAACGGCTTTTCCGGTGGACACGCGGAGATCCGAGATGGACGGATACAGGGTTAAGAGATGTCACGCAACCGTTTGACATCCCGTTTGACAGTGGGTTCAAAATAGCTGTTTCAGAGGAAACCGTCTATGTCGGCAAACGAGATGGCCATCTCTTGCGCTCCCCGGATGGTGGGAACACATGGAAAGACTTAACGCCAAATCTGCCATTTCGTTTTGATCGGTTCAACCAGATTGTCATTGCAGATTCAACGGTATACGTCGCAACAGACGCAGGCGTTCTAACATCAGCAGATGGCGAACACTGGCGCGCAATTACTGATAAAGAAGGTGCACACGGCATTATAGCCCGAATTGCTGTGGCGGACGCGGCGATTTACGGTGCTGGCGATACAGGGGTCTACAAATTGAATAACCGAAGCAGATGGGAACAGGTCCTGCCGGAGGTGCCAGATCGAGTCATCTCTTTCGTTACCAATAACGACAAACTTTATATTGCTACCGAACATCGCGGGATGTTCCACATCTCGCTTGAAAACGAAAACGATTGATGTTTCATAACATTGAAAACAGAGGAGGTCTCTCATGAAAAATCGTTTGTTCCCTATTATCATAGGATTGTGCTTTGTTTCTCTCATTGGCGTGGCGTTTTTACGCACACAAAGCCCTAAGACCGAAGCACCCGTCGAGTCAGAATCGATTCAGGAAAATATCAAACCAACCGAGATACCCGACAACAACGGGGCAAACCCTCTTACCGAAACTGATGCGTTCTCCCAAGCATTTGGGTCAGACGTAGATGTGGAGAAACTCGAAGCGGAGCTCTCTGAAACATTTGGGTCAGACATAGATATGGACAAACTGAAAGAGGCACTACGTTCAAAAGACCCTGAACGCATGAAAGATGCCTTGGGGCCAGAGATGGCAGCCCGACTTGATGCTACCATGAAGTTCATGGAGGAAAAGATGGAGGGTGTAGAAGAAGGTGAATTTCCTGATTTCAATCTCCAAGAATTCATGGACGTCATTATGGGTGAAAAC
>CAZQIP010000230.1:0-11205 GCA_964593655.1 uncultured bacterium
TCCAAGAGGTGTTTACACAACTCTTCGGCGGCGGTGAAACGGAACTGTTATTGACGGATCCGTCCGATGTGCTTGATTCGGGCATTGACATTATTGCCCGTCCGCCGGGTAAGCGTCCGCAGAGCATCACGCAGCTTTCCGGCGGCGAACGTTCGCTGGTGGCGATTGGACTCTTGTTTGCTGTCTTCAAAATCAAGCCAAGTCCGTTCTGTGTGCTTGATGAAGTTGATGCGGCACTTGACGAGGCGAATGTACTTCGTTTCGCGAATCTCATCCGTGCCCACGCCGAGAGTACGCAGTTTATCATCATCACGCACAACCGCCGCACCATGGAAATCGCTGACGCTATGTACGGTGTGACGATGGAGCAGGCGGGTATCTCAAAGATTGTCTCTGCTAAGTTTGCCGAGTAGCCGTTTTTTTAACTATTAAATCTGTGAACATGAACACATTGAATCGTGATCAACTCACAATCCTCCCGCTCACTGAACGCCGGCACAAGATGACGGTGGCAGATGTCTACCCGTTAGATGCTGATCCGCTACCCTGTGAAAATCCCAGTCTCCATATTGTTGCGGACCGGATTATTGAGGCATATCGCACTCGAAAGCAGGTCATCTGGATGATGGGCGCGCATGTCATGCGGCGCGGCAACTCGCGTTTTATTATTGATTTGATGGAACGCGGTGTCATCACGCATGTTGCAACTAACGGTGCATGCGCTATCCATGACTTTGAACTCGCACACATCGGTGCAACGCTTGAAGATGTAGAAGATTACATCTGGGACGGTAAATTCGGTCATTGGGAAGAGACAGGACGTTACCTGAATGAAGCGATCATTCGCGGTTACCGAGATAAAATTGGCTTTGGGGAAGCAATCGGCAAATTAATCCAAGAAGGTGAACAGGGGATCTCTTTTCCGCATCGCGATGTGAGCATGTTTGCCGCTGCGTATCGGTTAGGCGTGCCGTTCACTGTTCACAAGGGGATCGGGTTTGACATTATTGATCAGCATCCTGCTGCGGATTACGCCGCGATGGGGTGGACGACAGGCGAGGATTTTCTGCGTTTTGCACATAGTGTCTCACGATTGGAAGACGGTGTTTTTCTCAATTTAGGCTCCGCTGTGATGGGACCCGAGGTTTACCTCAAAAGCCTCTCAATGGCACGCAATATCGCAACCCAACGCGGAGAGGAGATTCGGCATTTCACGACGGCGAACTTTGACCTTATAGACTTCCCCGATTTCCAAGATGAGGGTGCACCTACCGATGCACACTACTACCACCGCCCCAAAAAGACGATCCTCATTCGCACAGTGAAAGATGGCGGTGAGGGTTACCACATCTCCGGCGACTTTTCCGTTACTGTCCCACAGTTATACCGTCTCGTAAACACAAAACTCACCAAATGAACACTTAACCAACAGATGCGATTTCCAAATTGTCGCGCCAATGTTTCTGTAACATCCGTTTCAGCAATTGATGTGCCGATGCGTTCAGTTCACGATCGGCTTTGACTAATAACTCCGCCTCGTGTTTCGCGGTTTCCAGAAGGGTGGCATCGTGGATGATATTTGCGATCTTGAAATTCGGTACCCCCGATTGGCGTGTACCGAAGAACTCACCGGGTCCACGGATGTTCAGGTCTGCTTCAGCAATCTGAAAGCCGTTGTTTGTCCGAATCATCGCTTGGATGCGTTGGTAGGAATCGTCGCCTTTCGGCGTAGCGACGAGGTAGCACGCCGATTGGTGCTTGCCACGTCCGACACGTCCACGCAATTGGTGCAGCTGCGACAACCCAAAGCGTTCTGCGTTCTCAATCACCATTAGCGTTGCGTTCGGGACATCAATGCCGACCTCAATCACCGTTGTCGAAACGAGGATGTCAATATGCTTATCGTTGAACTTTGCCATGACCTCCTGTTTCTCAATGGATTTCATCTGTCCATGCAATAACCCGACGCGTAGGTCTGGAAACACCGCATTTTGAAGATGTTCTGCCATCTCTGTGGCGGCTTTAAGTTCTTCGAGTTTTTCGGACTCTTCAACGAGCGGATAGACAACGTATGCCTGTCTACCGCGTTGAATCTCCTTCCGAAGGTTACCGTATAATGTTTCCCTGTCCTTCTCCTTTATCCAGTAGGTCTTAATTGTCTGTCTACCGGGCGGCATCTCATCAATGACAGAGACGTTCAGGTCACCATAGAGTGTCAAAGCGAGTGTTCTCGGAATCGGCGTTGCTGTCATAACGAGGACATCTGGTGGCAGTGCTTTGTTGCCCACCTTATTACGAAGTGTCGCGCGTTGCATCACACCGAACCGATGTTGTTCGTCAATAATAACGAGTCCAAGTCTGTGAAAATCGACACCCTCTTGTATCAATGCTTGTGTACCGACGATGAGGTCTGCTGTGCCATCGGCAATTGCGGCTAACGCTGCTTCGCGCTCCGCTTTTGGTAGGTCGCTTTTGAGAAGCACGACGTTTATTTTTTGATCATCCGTATGAGCGGTGTCTTTGCGCAAAGACTGGAACATCTCAGAGAGGTTGTAATAGTGCTGTTCAGCGAGAATTTCAGTCGGCACCATCAGCGCGCCTTGGTACCCATTTTCGATGGCCCGGAGCAGCCCCATCGCGGCGACGACAGTTTTCCCTGAACCGACATCTCCTTGAATAAGCCGATTCATGACATTTTTCTGGCGCATATCGTTTTGGATTTCACCGAAAACCCGTTTTTGTGCACCGGTCAGTTTGTATGGCAGCGAAGCGATGAAATCTCTTAGCAGAGAGGGTGAGTTGTTTTGTGTTGGGGTATCAATTCGGAATGCTATCCCCTCTTGTGAGATTTTGCGGTCTTTTTTCAGTTCCATGCCAACGCTGAGCAGAAAAAACTCTTCAAAAGCGAGTCGTTTTTGCGCGGCTTTTCGATGTGCCTCGGAGGTCGGGAAATGGATCTCGTTGAGAGCCGACTGTCTGTCAATCAAGCCTTGCCGCTGGCGGAGTTCAAGCGGGAGGATTTCAGGAATCTGTTGTCCGTATGTGTCAAGCGCGGTCCGCATCCACATCCGCAGCATTTTCGCTGTGAGTTTCGCTGTGAGCGCGTATTTCGGAACAATCCGTTTTGTGTGAATGAGATTGTCCTCCTCGAACAGCTCAAACTCATAGTCAGTCGCTTGGATTTCGTTGTAACGCCGCGAGAACTTACCACTGACAACGACTTCAGTCTCAACGGGGAGCAGCGATTTCATGATACCGATACGTCTTCCGAAATTAACTAACATCGCAACACCGGTGCCGTCGTAAATTGAGATCTTGCCGATGCGTTTCCCTTTCGCAGTCGGCGATGAGGTATGGTTAACGACTTTGCCTTGAATTGTCTCCGGTTCATCCTCTTCTGCTCTGCCGACCCTATAAATTTCTACCATTTTGGAGCGGTCGATATAATCGCGCGGATAGTACGCCAGTAATTCACCGACTGTTTCGATGTTGAGTTCTGCCAAAAGCATTCCGGCGCGACGCGGACCAATGCCTTTGAGATATTGGAGCGGTTCAGATAGGAAATCGAGGGAGGTGAGGTCTGTTGAAACTGGTATATCAGAGACCGGCACGGACGCTGCGACTTCTTCCGTCGGAGTATCTTCTGCTTGCTGTGAGGTAACCTCTGCATCTCCGAAGAGAGATAAATGTTCTGTTTGTCGCGTATAAGTTGTCGGTACTGCTACGGGTTCCGGTTTTATAGGAATGCTTTCTGAAGGGTTTTCTGTTTCTCCGAAAAGCGGCAACATCTCTGTTTGTGTTTTCTTTTTAGCACTGGGACGTTTTGGCGTTGGCTGTTGACGTTTCTGGGAGGGGGCTGTGCTTGTGTTACTTACATCCGCGAGGTTTTCCTGTCTACCGCCAAGTGCGGTATCAATTCGTTTTGTTGCTTCTTCGAGCGTGCGTTGTCGTTCGGTTGGTGATGCCCCTGCGTAATTTTCAAAGAGATTTGCTAAGCTGTTCAGCACCTCTTTTTCGGTTGCATCCAGTGTGAAGGCATCACCATTTTTTGCCCATAACTGAACATAGCTTCCCAATCCGTTGACGACAACATCGTCTTGGCATCCCTTGCGGCGTTCTTGTTGAAAGGGACGGCGGATGGTGGTAAGAATTTTTGTGAAATTATTCATACTTTTTTGTTGTTATTATTTTCGGGGTCAGTCTTTTAACTCATATACGATGAATCCACCTTGATTGTAACAAATTAGACGTGAATTTACCGAGAACGTTGAGTTTTATTGCTAAAACAGACTTGACACAACGGCATAAATTGTCTATAATTCCTTTAAATTAACAGACTTGCAGTAGAGGAGCAACACATGCTATCTCCATACTTGACGGATGTCCAACAAAAAGTGTGGCAGACAGAGGGGTATCTGCTCATCAAGAACGTGCTTTCGCCTGCTGAAATTGAGACGCTTTTGGCGGCTGTAGATTCAGCGATTGAAACATACGTCCAAGAGACACCAAACCTACAGGGCAACAATCGGTTCGGCAAAGGTGCCTATACGATTATCCGAGCGATTGAACGGACGGATGCCCTGGACCCACTCACCGATCATCCGCGCACCTTCGGTACGATCCTCTCGCTGATGGGACCTTATCTCCAGATTATGGGTACGCAAATCTACGTCCGACACCCGGATGTTGACGCGTTGATGGGATTTCATACGGATGCCGGTCCCTCGCTTCAACGGATTCATCCACATCCGGATAGTTTGCCTCTGCAATTTAAAATCCAATTTTTCTTGACGGATTTAACTGAACCCGATCAAGGGAATTTTATGTGTGTACCGGGGAGCCACAAGGTAGATTTTCCCGAGAACGGATTTAAAAAGGGTGAGTATCCCGAAGGTGCAATTCAGGTCATTGCTGAAGCGGGAGATGCCGTCATCTTCCCTTGGGCGTTATGGCACGGTGTCGGTCCAAATCGGACGGATCGTATCCGCAAAAGCGTCACGTTCCGTTACGGGCAGATGTGGTCGCGTCCTTACGATTACGACAAGCTCCCCGCAGAGGTGCTTGCACGGATGACCCCTCGCCGCCGTCGGTTGTTCGGCGACATGGGTGAAAACCATCATCCAACCGATTACTTCAAACCGCACGATCAACTTGAAGTTATTTGCGCTGACGAATGGAATGTTCCACTTCCATGAGGGCACCGGTTTGTTCAATGTTGTCATATCTTTAGGCGGTGTGGTGCTGCAATTTCTCAAACAGATCCCTAAAAATAGCGTCCCGATTGACACTCGATGCGACGCGCATGAGATGACGGTTGTTGTCAAAACTCCACGTCACTGCTTCCGTCAAGATCGGACTGTGGACAATTTCTGTCGGTACCCACGCCGGGTTGATGAGATATGCTGTCGCGGATATATCCCATATCACCTTTGACCAAGCGAAATGGTCGCTTGAATAGTCTTTGAAGATTTGGACGAGGTAATCTCCGACTTTGCCTCTACCTTGCACATAACGTTCCATCTCAGCAACCGTCGTGTGCAGATGTGAAACGACCCCGCGTGCGGGTAGCCAAACGAATGGCACGCCACAATCCAAAACGACTTGCGCGCTCTGAAGGTCCTGCATAAGGTTGAACTCTCGGGTGTGGGGCCAGTACAACGGATTCCCACCGAGCCAGACGATGACAATGCGTTCGATAATTTCGGGTGCTATGAGGATCGCGGAGGCAACGTTGGTTATCGCTCCCACAGCAACGACATAGAGTGGCTCTTCAGGACTTGCTGTTAATGCCCGTTCAATCATATCGGTGGCAGCATCGCTCGGCACTGGGGTTTCTTTATCAGAAAGGAACGCCCTGGAACCGCGATAGACGAAACCGTCGGCAGGGACATTGAGGAAGTCCAATAGCCTTAGTATTTCATCGTAGCTTTTCTCCATGCCGTCTTCGGCGTTGGCTGAGCGGTTGTTGTGAAAAGGCGCAGCATAGAGTGCTTCGACATTGAGGTGTTCCGGTGAAAGCAGCGCGTGAACGACTGCAAACTGGTCGTCGATTTCGTTGTAGGTGTCAGTGTCAAGCACCATTCGCACTTGTCCCGTCGGCGGTTGGAGCATCTCCAAGCGTTTTGACGCTGACAGCGTTGGAAAATTCATAAGCGATTTGACCTTGTGAATAAAGTATTTCCCTCAGTATATCACATCTGCAAAAAGATAGGAATTGATTATTACGTAAGTCCTAAAAATGTTACACCAGTGTAACATTTGGTGTAAATTGATTATCGGTATAAACCCAGTTACTGTAAGGGTTTAGAGGCAATTTGCTTTTGGTTGCGAAAAAAATAATTTGGCGAAAAGTGTAACATTTGGTTGAGTTGTCAGTAGGTCGTCGGCAACAATTTATTTTTCCTACTCGGTTTTGAGGGTGCTGATCGGCATCTACGCGCTATGCGCCTTTTATACGTTGTATATTTTAATTAATTCGGGTTTGTATATATATGATAACATATATAATATGAGAATTCAAATGAAAAACAAAGTATCCTGCCTTTCTTACTATTTGCTCGGATTGATTAATCATCCAAGGCTTCTTCACTTTCGTCTTCAACAGGACGCTCAATTAAAACTCGTTGTGTGTAAGAATCGTCTTCGTCTGTCGTGAAGACGAGAAGCCCGGCATCAAAGGCGATTTCAAGGATTTGTTCAAAAGCCTTATCCATCCGTTCGTCTTTTGTACATTCATCAATTGTAGTCGTTCCAATATCGGTAGTCGGTTTCATAGTAACCTCCGCTCAAGGTCAGATTAGTCAACTATTCTATAGGCAATAAATTCACCAAATTTTTTAGGCTAAGGGAGCGTGATTAAAACAGGACGCATTTTGCCCATTGCAACGTTATTTGTAATGGACCTATGCTCTATTGCAGTGCTTCTTTCATTCATTTTCTTGAGGTGGAGTTTCATCTATACTGTCGAGAGGAAACCACACAGGTAATTCTGCGAGATGTGATTTGTTGATTGGGGCTTGCAAGTTATAACGTTGGGCGACTAAATTGACAAGTTCTAAAAACCACTCAGGAGTGAAAGGGTCAACAACAACTTCTTGGATTAATAGGTTAAGATCAACGTCGTAATATTTCCCAATATCGTAGTCATCCTGCAACTCTGTGAGCTGGTTAGTAGGTACATTTTGAACGATGGCTCTCACTTCTTGTTCATGCTCAAAGCTTTTTCGCTTGTGTAGATATGGGGACAACGGATCATCTTCGGGAATCAAGTCATTATCATAATCCACATATTGAACCTTGCCGATATGGATCTTTTCGTCAGTTCCGAAGCTCTTTACAAAAGAATCAAAGCGGGTCTTGATCGCAAGACCTCCATTAGGACTTGCATACAATTTCCACATTGCTTCTGATTCGTAATTACTTTCATGCCAACAACTTATCAGCGTAAAACGCTTGAGTTGCATCCAAAATTCGGACATTAGGGATGGCAAACTTAATAGAACTTCCTCAAACTCAGGATGCAAATTGACATAACGTGCCTTTATATTTTTTTGCGGGAAGGATCCTTCAAATGGGTCATTTAGTTTATCTGACCTAGCGAAAAACAGAGCGCGGTTTTCTAAAAGTGCGATGAACTTCGTGAAGTCCATATACCTCCATAAAATCGCGTCTGTTGGAGGTGAGTTGTGAAATTTCCGGATGTCAGCATTTAAATCAGGCATAAGATCTCACCGGTCGCGTTTTTAAATCTCAGGTGGATAAGGGGCGGCAGCATATTAACGCGGAGGGTGCGACCATTTCGCGTGTCCACTATGAACCATAATAGCATTAACAAATACATGATCCGGATATCGCCATACATCGGCGACTACGCGATCGTAAGAGATACCTGTCGGTTTAAACGTTACGCGCTTTCCTTCTAAAAGTTGTTTGAGATAACGGATAGCCTTTTCACTTTGGGGTGTCCCGATTTCCGGAGCGTCTATATTCCGTAAGCGGATCTTGCGAAACATATTTGGGCAGTTCAACCGTTCCGTCGGAGTTTCAGCAGCGAGGGGAGTTCCAATCAGTCTTTCCATCGGAGTCCGTAGCGCGGCCCGTCGAGAAATTTCAGGGCTGACCTCAAGCGTATCGCCATCAATAACTCTTGTCACAACATGAGTTTGCATCTTTTTGCTCCTTTTCTTGAAAACTCGGTAAGCAGAGTTATAGACCAACAATCATATATTAAATCATACCACATTTTTACGCATGAAACAAGTAGAAATCACTTATGCTCAGGACGATTTAGTTTTCGGATTTGATTTTGATTTTCCTTTATGGATGTTAACATTCTTCCGCAAGATCGCGAGCACAGCTCGCTCCTACAGGGGAATTATATTCATATAGGTAAAGTGAATGTTTAAAACTAAATGCCCCTGACTTATGCTAACGTGAGTTTGAAAATAAAAATTGAAGCGTCCCGTAGGTGTTTTATTCTCCAGCCTACGTTTAAGTACCAAACTCAAGTTATAGTTAGTTGTACCTCCAGCAGCAGAACAGTACGATCCAATAGCGGATTTATTCTTTGTCCCCGTGGAAAACCTCCGTAAAAGATTCGGGGAGCTCATCAAAATCATCCGCTATCTTTACTTTTCCTTTCCACTGTCCGCCACTGCGCGGCTGCTTGTGATTTCCGTGCTTTAGAATTAATTGATCGAGTCGTTGTAGCCACTGTTCAACGAGAGCTTTGATATTAGCGTTTCCTTGCTGTTCTGATAGTACCAAAGTAGTCTGGATATCCGATCTTGCTTCATCAATATTTCCCAACTCAGTCTTTGCTATACCACGATAAGCGTACGCTTTGACACAGTCAGAATTTAGGCGAATCGCCTTGGTAAAGTCTGCAATAGCAGCATCAAATTCTTCACATAGGACTTTCTGAACCCCTCGGTTGTAGTATGCTTCGGCGAAATGTGGATTGAGGCGAATTGCAGTATCATAATTGGCAAGGGCATCATCGGGGTGCCCCAGTCTATTTTTGATATTGCCTCGGTTGTTATAAACTTCGGCATAATCTGGTTGCAACCGAATTGCTGTGTCGTAAGCAGAGAGTGCTTTTTCTGCCTTGCCTCCTTCCGAAAAGAGACAGCCGATCGCGAAAAAGGCGTGTGCAGCAAGTTCGCCATCGCTCAGTTCTGAGGCGTAAGGTGGTGGGTTATTGTTTTCGCTTGCAATTTCTACGGGTGTTTCCTCTGCCAACTCCGGAAACAGTTCTGTCAGTTCTGGTACATATTTATCCTCATAGTTGTCTATAAGCCGAAAAATAAAGGTCATCAGCGGGTCTAATGGATGGTTTTCATTTTCACCAATGGAACAGATTAATTCTTCTAATACATCATCAAAAAGCCATTGATACTCGTCTTCACTCAACTTGATAACACCGTAATGCCCATGCCGTTGTCCGAAGTCGATTAATCCATCTAATACCTCTACTAACCACTGGTAGGCAGTTTCGGGATACGGCGAAGGGACAGCAGGTTCCGATGTGCGTGTCTGCAATGGTTTAGAATTATCCAACAATTGCGGCATACTCGGTACAACATCTGTGAGTAAAAGATTATTTTCCCAAATCCGAATGTTGACATTATTTACGTCTACCTCTGTTTATTATGTTTCGTCAGTTTGCGATGTTGAATTGTCAAGTTGCTGAAGTTTCATCTCAACAAAAGCTTTGAGGTTATTGTTTCCCTGCTGTTCTGCCAATTCTAAAATAGTTTGCAAATCCGATTTTGCTTCATTGATGCTGCCCATATTCGCCTTTGCCTGACTCCTATTAATGTAAGCATTTACATAATCAGGGTTCGCGTCAATCGCCTTGTTGAAGTCAACAATAGCATCTTCGTATTGGGCAAGAAGTGTCTTCACGAAACCCCGCGCATCGTAGAATACCGGGTTATCTGGCTTTAGGCGAATTACTATATCAAGATCAGCTATAGCCTCTTCATATTGACCGAGTTCGGTTTTCGCATGTCCGCGCTCGAAATACGCATCCACATAATCAGGTTCTAGGCGAATCACTTCATCTAAGTCGGCAATTACAGATTCAAATTGTTTCAGCATTAATTTTACACTTGCTCTGTTGTAGTAGGCCTCGGTATATTCCGAATTCAGACGAATCACATTATCAAAGTCAGTCATAGCACCCCTCAAATGCCCAAGCATGATTTTCGAGATACCACGGTTGTGATAAGCTTCTGCATAATTGGGTTTTATACGAAGTGCCTCATCACAGTCAATAATGGCTTCTTTGGGGCGACCAGCCTTGTTTAGGGCAAGCCCCCTATTACAATATGCTATAAAGTGACTCGGATCTAAACGAATAGTCTCACTGAAATCAGCGATAGCTTCTTTGCTATGACCAAGCTCGTCTAATAATGAGCCTCGGTTGTTGTGGATTTCAACACTATCAGGTTTTAGATTGATCGCTTGATCGTAGTCAATTTTAGCATCCTCACGTCGATTTAGTTTCCACTTTGCAGTAGCTCGTCTACCGTAGATTTCTCCATCATTTGGATTTAGACAAATTGCCTTATCAAAATCAGCAATGGCTTCTTCATATTGACCAAGCGTACTTTTTATATCGCCTCTGCTAATGTACGCATCAATATAATCAGAATTTAGACGAATCGCATTATCGTAATCGGCGATGGCTTCTGCTTGTTTTCCAAGTTCCCTTTTCGCGCTACCCCGACTGTGGTAAGCTTTAGGAGAATCAGGTTGTAGACTGATAGTCTGATCATAGTCGGCAAGTGCTGCTTCGTATTGCTGACAATTGAATTTCACATTACCTCGATTGTGGTAAGCTTCACCAAAATCCGGTTTTAGACGGATAGCATCATTATAATCGGCAAGAGCGTCTTCTTGTCGCCCAAGTTCAACTTTCACAATGCCACGGTTATAATAGGCTTCTGCATAATCGGGTTTTAGATGCAGTGTTTTATCGTAATCTTCAATGGCAGACTCTCGTTGTCCAAGTGCATTCTTTGAGACTGCACGGTTATAGTAAACTTCCATATAATCCGGATCTAGTAGTCGTTCAATGTTGAGTTTACGATAAAGTTGTTGACTTTTTGGAGATTTCGTGATATATTCTTGCTATGATTTGAATCCTATCTCCAAGAGGTCTGTGATGAGAAAACAAACACATAAAGTTGAGCTGACATC
>CAZQIP010000231.1:0-6815 GCA_964593655.1 uncultured bacterium
GCATTGAGTGACAATGCCTACGCGGCTTATTGGAATCCTGCCGGATTGGGATACCTCACCCGATACGAAGTCAGTTTCATGCATTCCACGCTCAACGGGCAGGACGCTTACGACTTTGTGAGTTATGTCCATCCGCTCAAGAAGCGGGGTGCGATCGGTATCAGTTGGCTACGCGTCGGCGTTGACGATATTCCTATCACCAGTCTACCGATAGTCACGCGTCCCGTCGGACCTACGAACCGTCCGAAAGTGGTGGGGACTTTCAATAGTACGGACAACGCCTTCCTCCTCGCCTCTGGTTGGACACTCCCTTCTTTCTACGGTATTGATCTCCGTCTCGGTAGCACCCTCAAACTTCTCTACATGAGTGGGTATCAGACAACAAACGCCATCGGTGGTGGTGCAGACATCGGTTTTGTTGCGATGACAAACCCAGAAAAGTCCCATCGCCTGACGCTCGGTCTGCAAGCCAGCGATGTTTTTCGGACAAAGATTTATTGGAACACACCGCCACCATCATCAGACCTAACATCCCACACCGAGACGATACCACCGCATCTGAAAATCGGCATTGCAACGACACACACACTTGCCGTTTTCCGTAGCACCCTTATCTTGGCTTTGGATACCTATATCAAAGACGGCGTTGAGTTGCATGGCGGTGCCGAATGGACGCTTTTTGATCTGCTTTCGATGCGTATCGGCTTTGATGAACGTAAAGGGATAGAGCGTATCCGACGTTTAACAGCGGGGGTTGGTTTGAATCTTCGATTCGTCACGGGTGCAGGCGCAGGATTAGACTATGCGTTTGCGAACCACCCAGCGTTAGGTGGTAGCCATCGTATGTCTCTCAGAATTAGGTTTTAGATGGTTGTCAGTTATCTGTTGTCAGTTTTCAGTTCGGTTTTTCTAATACTGACAATTATTTAACGACTTCGTTCCAATCCCAGACAAGAATCGTTCCGTCATGTCCAGTGCTGACGAGTGTTTTTCCATCAGGCGAGAAAACCAACATCTCGACTGTTGAGGTGTGTCCATTGAGCGTGTTAATTTTTTCGCCAGTTGTCAGATCGAATAATTCGATTCCACCGTTTCTAAATCCTGTGAGGAGAACAGTATCATCGGGTGCAAACGCTAACGATTGGGCACCGCGTGGTACATTTTTAAGAGAAGGCTGCTTGCTGCTACCCAACAAACGGATTTTTTCTTCGCTTCCGACAGCAAGCAACGTGCTTTTTGAAGAGAATGCAAGTGCCCTAACAATATCATGATATGTAACAATAAAATTACCGGGACCGCCTTTTACAGCCTTCTCCATATCCTGTCCCGCAAGAAAAGGTGCTAACGCGACTCCGGTTTCAGCACTCCACATCTGTACCTTCCCCCCCATGTTTCCACTAATCAGTTTTTTCCCGTCAGGCGAGAACACCAAAGCACTGATAGAAGGTATAATATGACGCGGCATCATGCCTTGTGGGAATCCAAAATCACCGTTTCCATCGGCATTGTTCGGGTTTTCTGGAACATTTTCTTCGTCTATAAGTGAGATGTTAATGCTGTTCCCTGTCTCCGTATTCCATACATAAATTTTACCCGAGCTATCAAAGGCTACCGTTTTTCCATCGGGCGAAAAAGCCATACTGTTGCCTGCATCCATTATACCATCTGTCTCATCTAAGGTTGCTAATTCGCGCCCTGTCCTCGCCTCTGTCAGCCGAACTTCTCGATCTGCGCTATGCCTGGAGAGGATGGCATCTGAACCGCCCGCCTCAAAGAACATAGTTGCTTTTGCGCCGACGCTTGCGAGTTTTGTTCCATTCGGTGAAAGTGCTGAACCTCGCAATAAATCGCCATGTACAGCATCTTGGGAACCGGTTTTTTGCCCTGTGTTCAGGTCCCAAAAGTCAATGATGCCGTTAAATGCGACACTGACGAGCGTGGAGCTATCTTCAGAGAAGGAGACTGCTTTGACCCACTTCGCATGCTCTGTAATACGAATAGGCAGCAAATCTTTTGTCTCAGTATTCCAGAATTTGATTGTTCCATCCGCGCTTCCACTTGCGAGTGTTTTGCCGTCGGGTGAAAACGATAGAGCGACAATCCCGTTTAGATGTCCGGTGAATGTTGCGATGAGTTCACCCGTGTCGGTATCCCATAGATTCACCATTTTGTCAGTGCTGCCACTGGCGAGTTTTTTTCCATCGGAAGAGAAGGCTAATGCATTTATCCATCCTGTGTGTTTTTGGAGGATAGCCAATTCTTCGTTGGTGTCAATATCCCATAATCGGACCGTTTTATCTTCACTTCCGCTTGCGAGTTTTGTTCCGTCCGGCGAAAATTCCAAGACTAACACGTGAACACCCACGTCTGGGAAAAACATCTGCTCGCGAACACCCTCTGGAACTACTATCTCTCTATCTACTACTGGCAATGGGCCGCCATGACCGCTGAGGGTAGACAATTTTTCACCGGTTGTTGTCTCCCACAATTCAATTTTTCCAATTTGACCACTAACGGCAAATTTATCATCCGTAAGTGCATAGGGTTCCGGACTGCGTCTACTCCCTATCTTTTCAAAAGAACGACCATCGATATTCTTCACATTTCTCTGTCCGGTCTCAATATCCAACCAGCCAATGGCATTCCCCCAGTTATTCAAACCGGTAAGTGTTTTTCCATCATCAGATAAATGCAACACTGCTGCGGGAAAAGGACTATCAATAAGTTCGGATTTCTGATTTGTGGCTGTTTCCCACAACTGAAGTCCACCGCCGCGAGGCGTTAACATTCCGCCACTACTTGCGATGAATCTGCCATCGGGTGAAAAAGCGATGGCTTGAGACATCCCCGGTAACATGTCAACCTCTTTTCCAGTTTTTAGGTTGTAAATCCATATACCGATGCTGCTGCCGACAGCGATTTGTGTGCCGTCTGGTGAGAATTGAATGGCATTAATCCCGCCTTTTCCGAATCGTGCTTTCGCTGCTTTAGGGAGTTGCCATTTTGTATAATTTTCGGTTGCTTCCTCTTTTTCTGCTTCCGCTGCGAATACAGCCGAGCCGATTAGCAGTGTAAATATCAGTAGAAACCTATAAAACCTGTCCATTATTTCCTCCGCTCGTGTTTTTAAATCAGAGATATTGTAGAAGGCACACGCTTATGTTAGACGCACATTAAGTGTAAAATTAATTATACACCATTAGAGCGGAAGATTGCCAAGTAGCTAAGGTCTATTTTGACAGTGCTGGTCACTGTTTTTCGGTGCCATGCAAACCTTGTAGGATCTTATTCCAATCCCAGAGGAGAATCGTGCCATCCGTTCCAGTGCTGACGAGTGTTTTTCCATCAGGTGAAAATACCAACATTTCCACGGGTTGCGTATGTCCATTGAGCGTCGAGAGTTTTTCACCCGTCGTCAAATCCCATAATTCAATTTCGCTGTGTCTAATTCCAGCGGTCGTTCCAGTAACAAGCACGGTGTTATCTGGTGAAAACACTAAGGCGTTTGTACCATGAGGCACTTCCTTGAGACCGATTTGTTGATGACTTCCCAACAGATGGATTCGGCGTTGGCTTCCGACAGCAAGCAGTGTGCTATCTGAAGAAAATGCTAAGGCTTTGATAGGATCCTGATAATACGTATTTGTGTCTTTATCTAGGCCCTGTCCTTCAAAGAACGGGGCTAACGAAACCCCAGTCTCCACATCCCACATCTGAACATTTCCACCCAGAGTTCCACTAACAAGTTTTTTCCCATCGGGTGAGAATACCAAAGCACTGATCTCAGGTATAATGTTAAGCCTCGCGTCTCGTGGAATGTTTGGCACATTGTTGAGACCTGAGGCTAAGAGCGGGATATCGAAAGAATCCGCCGTCTCCGGCTGCCATAAGCGGATTCTACCGTGACTCCCGAGGGCAACCGTTTTTCCGTCCGGTGAAAACGTCAGATTTGAAGGACCGCTTCTTTCTGTCAAAGTTGCCACTTCACGTCCGGTACTTACGTCAATCAAGCGAACCAACGGATCTGGTTTCCACCAGCCGAGGGAGTACCCCAAAGCGATATCTAAATCAAAAATCATACTGCTTTTTGTCCCAACGCTGGCAAACTGCGTGCCATCCGACGAAAACGCTGAGGTCCTGAGCCAATCGCTATGCGCTGTACTCTGATTTGTGGACACTCGCGATGTCTTCAGATCCCAAAAGGTAATTATGCCGTTAAACGCTGCACTTACAAGCGTCGTACTGTCTTTATGGAAAGCGATTGATTTCACAGACTCCGTATGTCCGGTGATATGGGTCGTTAGTGGATCCCCAGTTTTGGTGTTCCAAAACTTAACTGTACCGTCTGCGCTCCCACTTGCGAGCGTTTTTCCGTCCGGTGAAAACGCCAGGGCGATAATACCATTGAGATGTCCGGTAAACGTCGCCATCAGTTCACCCGTGTTGGTGTCCCACAGCTGCACCGTTTTATCGGTGCTCCCGCTCGCCAGCATTTTTCCGTTCGCCGAGAATGCTAACACGTTTGCCCAGTCCGTGTGTTTCTGAAGGATAGTCGGTTCCTTACTGGTAAGATCCCATAACCGCACGGTTGCATCGCCACCGCCACTGGCAAGTCGCGTTCCGTCTGGAGAAAATGCTAACGCCAAGACATGAGTTGTCCGTTTTCCTTGAGTTGGCGGCGGACGAAACGCAGGCTTATCTAAGGGTAGAGACGACAAATGTATATGCCCTTTGAGGCTGAATAGTTTTTTTCCCGTCGTTGTGTCCCACAAATGAATCCTCCCGTTCGTCTTTCCAACCGCAGCTTTGTCCTGTGTGAGGGCGTAGGATTCAGGTAACTCTATCTTCCCGGGTTCATATCCTTCAAACTTTCTACTATCTTCTTTTCCAGTCTTAATATTGAGTGTGCTAACGCTACCGCCTAAACTCCCTAATCTAATAAGCGTTTTGCTGTCTTCGGAGAATTGAAGTGCTGAGGCGGGATGCCGCGCTTCAATGAATGACACTTTGCGACCGGTCGCCGTTTCCCATAATTGGAATTCCGATGCCCAAAACTTCCCACCGCCACTTGCGATGAATCTGCCATCGGGTGAAAAAGCGATGGCTTGAGACATCCCCGGTAACATGTCAACCTCTTTTCCAGTTTTTAGGTTGTAAATCCATATACCGATGTTACTTCCGACAGCGATTTGTGTGCCATCCGGTGAGAATTGAAGTGCGTTGATACCACCTTTTCCGAGCCTTGCTTTCGCCTCTTTGGGGAGTTGCCATTTTGTGTAATCATCGACCCGTTCATCGGCGTGTGCTTCCGCGACGAATGCTGAGGCATCCTTAGAGGGTTGTTCAGATTTGCTGCTTTTGCTTGGTGTGTTGGTGCTTCCGATCTGCGTTCGTATATCCGGTTTTGATGCGATATTCAGCACGATGGGTGCTTCAATAAGTTCAATCGTCATCTCCGATGCGGCATCAAGGCTATAGGGCTGCTGGAAACGGATTGCGTATTGATGGTTCCCGAATCCGAGCATTAGCAACACCACAGCCACCGTAGAAGCGGCGATTGCCCACGGTGCGAAAGGCTTACCACTGGACGGTGCGTTGGGTTTAATGCGGGCGACCTGTCGCATAATATTCTCTGTGAGGTTCGGTGTGATTTTGAAGTTTTCTAAAGCCTCTCTGATCATCGGTTCGTCCTTTTTCATGCGCTGCTGCGCACGACGGAGTCGGCTCTTAATGGTGTTTGCGGATACGCCTAAAAATGTGCCGATCTCTGTGCAGGACATTTCACCGAAGTAGTGGAGGGTGATAACAGTTCGTTCACTCTCTTGTAGTCTCGCGAGCAACTTTTTGACGACATCTCGCTGTGCTTCTGCGGTTGTGCGCTCGTTTTCTGCGGCGACGTATCCGGAATACGTAACATTTTGTACGTGTTCGCTGTCTGTTTCCTCAAGTTTCTTGAGTGGCTGGGTCCACAATCGCTTTTTTCGGAGCCAAGAGCTGCAGCGATTCGCAGCAATAACATAAAGCCAGCTGTCAAAACGCTGCGGTTCCTTGAGTGTTGGGAGTTTCTTGTATGCTTTGAGGAATGTGTCTTGTGTAATCTCCTCTGCGGTATGGAAGTCCCCGATTTTTCGCCAAGCGAGGGCGTGCACCTGCTTTTGGTATTTTCTGACAAGCACAGAAAAGGCGTTATCGTCGCCTTCAAGAACGCGTTGGATGAGTTGAACATCGTCATTTTTCATGCGTCGCCTCCAAAAAAGAGTGGTTTCATCATTCTGTTTTCAAATCTGGTGACGCTACTTAGGTGTAAAACGGGTGCATAATTCTGCAAAAATAGGTATGTTTGGGTGGAGAATTATGGTTCTGTGGTGAAATAAAAAATATATTGCTTACGCAATACTATTGATATGCGGTTACGGCTTTTGCATAACAAGGTCGCTATAGGAGACAGCAACTGGGTCGACGGTGCCTAAGTGGAGTGTGTTTTTAACGTGCAGATGTTCGTCTATTGCCTCGGTTTCTGTTTGTCCTTGAAACACCGTTTCCAATTCAATAAACTGTCCTAAATTGGCAACTGTATCGAGATGGATACGGGTATTTTTGAACATCCAGACCTCTCGCTGTTTTTGGACAATCGTTTCGACTCCGAAGGCGACGGTTAGCAACGTTTTGAGGGTCGGCGGGTCGTTAACCTGGCTGAGTTGGTACTGACTATAACGGGATTCGCTGTGATTTGGACGTTCATAGTAGATGAGCCACGCTTCATCTGTCTCATCAATCTCACGCAATTTAAGACGTGGTTTGCAGGTTTCGAGTAC
>CAZQIP010000232.1:0-5767 GCA_964593655.1 uncultured bacterium
ACTGAAAGATTTTTCGCAGAAAAATCGTACTGACAACTGATGACTTATAAATACATGAAAGCCATCGTTTTTGAAAAAATCCAGCAATTAAGCGTCCAAGAAAAACCTATCCCCGCACTCACTGACGGAGACGTACTCATCCAGACGGAACTCTGCGGTATCTGCGCCTCCGATCTCGCCGCGCTGCGTGGAGATGTTTCAGATTACGCACCGCCCGTCGTGATGGGACACGAACTCGCAGGTGTGATTGTAGATAGCCGACATCCAGATGTCAAAGTGGGTGAACGGGTGACGGTGAATCCCATGATCTCTTGCGGCGCATGTGCCGAATGCCAGAACGACCTTGATAAATACTGTAATACCGTTGAAGGTATCGGACACGATATTGATGGCGGCTACGCCGAATATATGCGGATGCCAAAGCACGGTGTCGATACCGGCAAACTTATCCGGGTCCCAGAGAGTATACCGCACGAAGAATTGCTATTTCTGGAACCGTTGGGCTGCTGCCTGAATGCGATGCAAGAAACGCTTTTTAAGGATTCTGTCGCTATCCTCGGTGCCGGGCCCATCGGTCTAATGCTCACCCAACTCACAAAACGAGCAGGTTTAGCCACCTACGTGGTGGAACCCCACGCACATCGTAGGGAAGCCGCAGAAACACTCGGTGCTGACCTCACACTTGATACGTCCCCTGAATCAGTAGCGCACCTTCGAGACATCACCAACGGTGGCGTTGATACCGTCATCTCCGCGACGACAAACAATGCTTCGGCAACAGCACTCGCTTTTGAGATTGTCTGTAGAGGCGGGTGCCTCAACTTCTTTGGACTCGCGCCGGAAGGCGAAGAACTCCGCATCAACCTTGAAGAATTTCACTATGCAGGACACAAACTGATGGCTTCATGGGCATTCTCACGCGCCAGCCTCGAAGCATCTAAACAACTTCTCATAGAGAAGGCACTCAATTTTGAACCGCTGCTAACCGATCGGTTTCCGATCTCACACGGTTTAGATGCATTCAATAACGCCGCGGCTCAGCGAGGGGTCAAAACAGCCGTCCACCCGTGATGGATATACTGTTGTTCAACCTTTTTTCTTTTGACTTTCTTCTATTTTTGTGGTATCTTTAACGTGATTCTGGAACACCACATAAGGAGATACGAACTGAAATATGATCCTCGGTGCACACGTATCCACTTCAGGCGGAATACACAACGCTATCAAAAATGGTACTGACCTTGAGTGCGACACGATACAAATTTTCTTGCGAAATCCAAACCAGTGGCAAGGAAAACCTCCCACCTCAGAGATCGTCGAAAAATTTACCACAGGGTGGTCTGAAACCGACATTGGTGAAGTAATTGTTCACGACATCCATTTAAGCAATCTCGCTTCCCCGAAACCAGATGTATTAAAAAAATCGCGTCAAGCGTTCCGTGAACAGATGGAACTCGCGCAGCGGCTCGGTATCCGTTACATCGTCACACACCTCGGCGCACATCTCGGCGAAGGGGAGACATTCGGTTTACAACAGTTAGCCGACAGTTTTGATTTCTTGTTTGAAAATGCTGAAGCACCCGATGTCATGCCGCTCCTCGAAACAACTGCCGGGCAAGGTACAAATCTTGGCTACTGTTTTGAACACTTACGAGATGTAATCAGCATGACAAAACACCCGGATCGGTTCGGGGTCTGTTTGGATACGTGCCATGTCTTCGCCGCTGGCTACGACATGCGAACCGAATCGGATTGTGCAGCGACTTTTAATGAGTTTGATGACATCATCGGGCTTGAACGCCTAAAAGCTTTTCATCTCAATGACGCAAAGTCGGAATATCAAAGCCGCGTGGATCGGCACGAACACATTGGGGAGGGCAATATCGGCACAACCGCATTTGCGTATATCCTCAACGACTCCCGATTTGCTGAAATGCCACTCATCATTGAAACACCACAGATGAAAACCATGCACGAGGTAAACCTCTCTACTTTACGGGGTTTGAAGGTGTAACTTGTAAATTTTCCATATTGAACAAAAAAAAACGGCGAGGATTAAGGTGTGTCTATCGGTCTCTGGGAAGTTGCGTTCGTCATCATTCTTTTTTTTGGGATTATCATTGTCTCTCGTTTCGTCGAACGCTCTCGGGCAAAACGGATTTGTCCGGAGTGTGGACTGGTAATTCGTACACACATGCCGACTTGTCCATCGTGCCATCACAATTTCCGGGCAAAGGAGAATAAAAAATAAATCATGGAACTCCTGATAGCAGTCTTTGTTTTCTGTAGTCCGGTGCTCATACCAGTGTTGATACACTATTTTGGCCACATAGAAACGGACGGATCCGGCAATACATATCGCAGGCGGCTCTTCCAAGCCCAACGTGTCTGTTTCGGTTGCGGTCTAATCGTTCGTACTGCTATCCCAACGTGCCCTTCATGTCAGGGCAGTTTAGCAAAGAAGGAATAACATCATGGAAAAAACGAAACTGAAAATCAGCGGTATGTCCTGTCAACATTGCGTTAAAACAGTGAAAGATGCGTTGACAGCACTTGAGGGCGTTCAAAGCGCGAAAGTCAACCTCCGCAAAGGCGAGGCAGTTGTCCGTTTCGATAAACTGTCTGTCAACCCTGTCAATCTTAGGGATGCAATAACGCAAGCGGGATTTGAAGCGTTGTAACCCTCTGCACAATTCAGGCGAAGTATAAGCACATGGACACAGCAAGAATACAGGTGAAAGCAGGCAACGGTGGGAACGGATGCATCAGTTTCCGGCGAGAGAAATTTGTCCCGCGCGGCGGTCCCGATGGCGGAGACGGCGGCAATGGTGGAAATGTCATCCTCATTGCAACTTTGGGAATGAGCACGCTCATCGACCTGCACCATAACCCGCGCCAAGTCGCCGACAACGGTGGACACGGTACCGGCAAAAAACGTGATGGTGCTGACGGCGCGAATTGTGTTGTTAAAGTCCCCGCGGGTACCATCGTTAGAGACTTCGACACGGCGGAAATGCTTGCTGATTTAACAGCACCTGACCAAACCGTCGTTGTAGCGCAGGGCGGTATCGGTGGCAAAGGAAATGCACGCTTTAAAAGCAGCACCTTCCAAGCCCCGCGCGTCGCAGAGAAAGGCGAACCCGGAGAAGCACGCGAGATTAGCCTCGAAATCAAACTCATCGCCGATGTTGGATTGGTCGGTTATCCGAATGCCGGTAAATCCACACTTTTGGCGCGAACCTCTGCTGCGACACCGAAAATTGCCGCCTACCCGTTTACCACACTCCGCCCGAATCTCGGCGTTGTCCGCATCAATCGAGAGCAGAATTTCGTCCTTGCCGATATCCCCGGACTGATAGAAGGCGCGCATAAAGGCGCAGGTTTAGGACACCAATTCCTGCGACACATCGAGCGTACCAAAATGCTCATTCACGTCATTGACTTGAGCGCCACAGATGGACGGGACCCGATTGAGGATTACGAGCAACTTAACCTTGAATTGGGTCATTATAACGAACTGCTAACGAAACTGCCACAGATTATCGCCGTAAATAAGATAGATATGCCTGAAGCACAAGCGAACCTGACACGCGCCCAGGAATACTTCGGTAACCGGAAAATTTTCCCTATCTCCGCAATTACCGGCGACGGCGTGAACCCGCTCATGCAGCAAGCCTACCGTTCTTTGCAATACTTGGAAGCACGCGCCCGAAAGGAAGCAGAAACAACGATCACGTTTGAACAAGAACTACCACCGGAACCGTCAGCACGGTTTGAACTCATTGAAACCGAAGAAGGTTTTTTGGTCACGGGTGCAGAACCGCGCCGGGCTGTTCTGATGACCGATATGGAAAACGAACAAGCACTGATCCTCTTGTATCGGAAACTGAAAAACATGGGGGTGATTAACGCACTCGCCCGTGCAGGCGCGGTGGAAGGAGATACAGTCGAGATTGATGAATTCGAGTTCACCTACAGCCCAAAAGCGATGCAATCCAGCTGAGCAGCGCGCCTGCCTGGCTGATGTACAACGTATCGTCGTAAAAGTCGGCAGCAGTACCATCTCGAACGGCACCCACCTCAACGAAGCGGCTCTTGATGGATTAGTCCACGATTTAGCACTTGTGAAACAGGACGGTGTAGAGGTTATCCTTGTTACCTCAGGCGCAATCGCTGCTGGCTGGCCCCATCTCGGTCTGAAGCAGCGTCCGAATACGCTACCCCATCTACAAGCTGCTGCTGCCGTCGGGCAGATACGATTGATGGCAGCTTACAAAGATCGGTTCTCAAACTATCAACAACGCGCCGCGAGTATGCTCCTCACACGCGACGATTTCTCAAACCGGGAACGCTACACCCGCATGAACGACACGATGCGTGCCCTCCTTCATTTCGGCGTGATCCCTATCATCAATGAAAACGACACCGTCGCTGTTGATGAAATCAAAGTCGGCGATAACGATACGCTCTCTGCTTATGTGACAAACCTCGCCCAAGCACAACTCCTCATTATCCTTTCCGATCAGGCAGGATTCTATACCGCAGACCCAAGACACAATCCGAACCCAGAATTGATTCACACTGTTACCACTATTTCAGATGAAATCTGGCAAGCAGCGGGAACAGCTGGCACAACGAGTGGGACTGGCGGGATGGTAACAAAATTGCGAGCCGCGGAAATCGTTACCAACTCAGGAGAGATGATGGTGATGGCACATGGACAAGAACCACTTGTCGTAACAAGACTTCTGAAAGGCGAGTTGCTCGGAACGCTGTTCCTTCCGCAATCTCGTATCTCCGGACGGAAACGATGGATCGCCTATTCACGTCCACCGAAAGGCAGACTTATTGTAGATAACGGCGCACGCGACGCCCTTGTGCAAGGCGGTAAAAGCCTACTCCCTGCTGGTATCCGACACGTCGAAGGTACCTTTGACTATAGCGATACCGTCTCATGCCTCACCGAAAACGGCGTGGAATTCGCACGCGGCTTGGTGAACTACAACGCCGTAGACACTGCCAAACTTGCAGGAAAACACACCAAAGACATTGAAAACATCCTCGGTCACCGCGATTACGACGAAATCATACATCGAGATAATCTGGTATTACTTGACTGATGGGCTTCAGCTGCTAAGCATTGAAAACTGGAGGGTATCACCTAAACAGTGGTATTCGGTTGTGTTTCCCGAAATTTATACTAAAGTTTGGACAATTTTAAGATGTCCAAAGATTTCCATCAAACATCATCTTTCGTGGCATAGACTGTTAGTCTGTGCCACGACTCATCTGGAATCAGTTTTTTGTTGAACTTTATCGGCGAGCAGCGATTCTATGTTAGCGAGCCTTGCGTTTATTTCATCAAGCGTTGGGTTTGAATCTTTTATTTTTTCACCCAAAGTTTTCCTAATATCTCTCAGTTCATCAAGAATTATCTGTTCTATGCTCGTTAGCGTTTCGATATTTAACATCCGTACCTCCCCGGCGTTGATCAATGGTATTATCTTGCATTCTATCATATTTGACCTAAAAATGTCAAAATATTCACCCTTGAAATTTTCCAAACAACATGTTATAATACCCTTGCTATTTTCATATATAATTTACGAATCACGTCCACTAAAGGAAAATCATGAACGAAAACATCCAAGAACTGGTCCAATCACAAGCGAAAAAAGCGAAATCGGCGATGCGTGTCTTATCGCGGAGTTCTGCCGATGTCCGAAATAATGCCCTTTTAGCAATGGCTGAAAGCCTCCTGAATTCC
>CAZQIP010000233.1:0-34343 GCA_964593655.1 uncultured bacterium
TGTGGGGGCTGTGGCGTATTTGTTGAAAGTTAGGTCTTTCTATGATTTTAGGGTTTCGGTGGCATCCGTTCAACCCAACCTACGAGATATATAGGAGTTTTTGCTAAATTGACACCTATTTAATCGTAGGTTCGGTTGAAGAGGAATCAAGTAAAAGGTCAATAGAAAAGAGATATATCAAGTTCTAAGGAACCTGAATCCCCCCAAACACGAGTGAAACCCAACTTTACACCCTCAGGATCCCGAGAACTTCAAAGCCAAAGCGTTGGGTTTCACTCGTTCTGTGGGGGCTGTGGCGTATTTGTTGAAAGTTAGGTCTTTCTATGATTTTAGGGTTTCGGTGGCATCCGTTCAACCCAACCTACGAGATATATAGGAGTTTTTGCTAAATTGACACCTATGGTATTAGTTCCCCGAAGTCGGCACTTGTTCGATGATACGGTCAGCCAGCTTTGAAAAAGGTAGGCTCTGGAGGTAAACGGTGCCTGTGCCGCTCAAGGTTGCGAGGAACAGTCCTTCACCACCGAAGAACATTGACTTTAGACCTTTGACCATTTCAATGTCGTAGTCGATACCCGATGAAAGGGCGACAAGACAACCGGTATCAACACGGAGCGTCTCATTGACGAGTTCCTTTTTGATGACTGAACCCCCCGCATGTACAAACGCCATGCCGTCGCCGCGTAGGCGTTGGAGAATAAAACCTTCACCGCCAAAAAAACCGGCACCCAATTTCCGTGAGAAAGCAATGCCGAGTTCCGTACCGAGCGCGGCACAGAGGAAAGCGTCCTTCTGACAGAGCAACTCTCCACCGATGTGCGCCAGATCAATCGGAATAATATGACCCGGATACGGCGCAGCGAAAGCCACGCGTCGTTTATGGCTCCCTGTGTTCGTAAAGTGCGTCAGGAATAGCGACTCACCGCTGATTGCACGCTTGCCGGCACTGAGAAGTTTGCCCATCAAGCCGCCATCATCACTCGAACCATCGCCCATCTTCGCTTCATAGACGATGTCCGCCTCCATCCAGTTCATAGCCCCTGCTTCTGCGACAATCGTCTCCCCCAAGTCAAGTTCAATCTCAACGACCTGCATATCGTTCCCAAAAATTTCGTAATCGACTTCGTGGCTCTGCATTGTTTGTTGTTCCTTTATATATATATAATAGGTAATAGACATAATAGACCCCTTATATAAATGATGCCCTATTTACGCAGCAAAAGTCAAGCGAAAAATTTGGCAGCCTTGCTCCCTAAAAACCTGATAAACATTCAAATAATTTCAAAAAAGATAAAAATAAATTTGACTTAATTTTGATTTTTATCGTATAATTAAGGCGTGAGGGAGATGTTATTCTCCTCCACAGAAAACAAAAACACCCGGAAACACGCGCCTGCATAATGTTTCAAGGTCTAGGGAACCTTGAAATGGCATGCAATCTGCGCGTGTTTCGGGTTAAAGACCTACCTTTTTCCTATCCATCGCCAACCGCAGGCCCGGTAGGGGCAGTTTCATGAAGTTTAAGAAAATATTAGGGACTCTTGGAAGTCTTGGAACGAGGTTGTGAGTGAAGCATTAAGACTGACCTGCTTGAGTTGCTCGAGGTCCGCGATGGCTTCAAGCTTGGGTTTGAGGGCGTTGACATCAGCTTCCGGGAAACGTGCTTCAAGGATTGCCAATGTATTGTCAATGCTCATCTGGCGCGCGCCTTGCTCTATGCCTTGCTCTATGCCTTGCTCTATGCCGCGTTGCATGACGCGTTCATAAAAAGGAGATTCTTGCATGATTGCCTCCAAATACTGAAACCACCCGCCACCCCGTTGCGCGTTGCCATACCTATAGAAACCCGGGTCCCTTCGTCCCGCAGGGGGGCGGAAATACAACACCGTTGAATAGACGTTCTTCTCATGCTCAAACCTCTTTAGTCCCATAGGGTTTATTTGCTTGGGTGTTTTTTCACAATAAACCTTGAATACTACAAAACCCTCTTCAGTCCCGTAGGGACGGAATGTTTATAGCAGCTGGTCAAAAAAGATGCAAGCCCTGTAAGGGCGGCACGTTTATAGCAGAAACGTTTAGACATAGTCGTTATTTTCAGATTCAAAAACATATTTTTCATCATAATCGATATTGAAAAGGTCAAGAAATTCGAGATATTCCTCTCTAAAAGTTTTCTGCGAATGATGTTTTTCTTGGTTTTTGATATATCTGGCGATCACAGTTAATTGTGAATGCGAATAAGAAAAAGCCGAAAAGCCTTGCTGCCATTCAAACCTACCGACAACCCATCCCTTTTGGTTAATGAATCTCGATGAATTTGCCTTGATGTCTCTGACTAAGTCGGATACAGCAGCATCAGGGGCGAGCCCAACAAGGATATGGATGTGATCAGGCATGGCGTTTATTTGGATAACTTTCTGTTTTTTGTTTGTGATGATGCCCGTGATATAGCGATGGAGCTGGGTTTTGTGGGCTTTTGGAATAAGGGATTGTCTGCCTTTGACGGCGAAGACGATGTGTATATAAATTTGGGTGTAGGTGTTGGGCATAGCGAAATCTCCTTGTAATGTTATAAACATGCCGCCCTTACAGGGCTTAGATTCTTGCTCGAAAGCTGCTATAAACATTTCGTCCTTACAGGACTAAAGAGCGATTTAGTGCTTACTGCCTTCCCGAAGGAGATCGCACCCGTGCTTTCTGAGATGCCTGATCAACTGTACACGTTTCATACAGCGATTTTTACTTCCTCATACCCGCTTTCAGCTCGGCGAACTGCTTCCTGCAAGTCATATTCCAGGACTTCGAGAAGTGTAATTCTCAACGTTTCCAATAATTCTTCCCGCGTCCTTTCTTGACAAGTGGCTCCGGATACCTCTCGTATCCAACCGATCCACCACTCACCCCTAATGAAAATTAAGAATTTAATAGGGTAATTTTTACCAATGCCCGGTGCGGTTAGGAAACCGCACCTACCGGGTTTGGGGTAACATAGAATTACCCAAAGACTTTATTAAACTTCATACGGGGTGAGGAAAATGCCTAAGCCCCTTCGTTGAAACGTTCAAAATTTGTTAGTAGCAACTTGGGTTATTATACCTGCCTTTATGGAAAAATGTCAAGATTTTATTGGTAAAAAAGTTGTCATATAACCAAATTAGATAAAAATAAATAAAATAAATTTGACTTAATGCGATATATTTTGTATAATATTAATGTATTCAAGACAAAAACAGATCTAATTACCATTTAAATAGATAAATTGTCTTAATATACCGACTGAGCGTTCCGGATTCGGTGTCCAGTATCTGACATTTTTGGGTGTTGGCACCGAGAAAACGGGTTTTTTATTGGTAAAAATTGGGATATAATCAATTTATTTCAATAAAAAACAAAATAAATTTGACTTAATTATACTTTTTTTGTATAATATTAGTATATTAAGGCAAAATTGTTGTAACTTACGATAAAATAAAACGTCTTAATGTACGTTTGAGGCTTAATTCGAGGCGGAACTGATGCATATAAACAACGTGCCTTAAGCCTCGAAAGTACAACACCTCCGTAATTTTGATACAAAAGCCGGGGACTACACACCCGCAAAAAAGGTTAGTTTATTTTGTAAGAATGGGTTTATTTCCCTGAATCCATTCGATTGTTTGAATGGAAGTTTTGCTGGAAAGCGAGACTTAACACTTTTTTCTATTTACATTTGGAGGAAAATAACCTATGTCAAATCGATTGACATTTTCCTTAGCAAGTTTAATTTTAATGTTCGCCCTCGCGCTTGTCGCTATGCCAGCGATGGCACACGATACTGATTCTGGTGACGATGCTCCTGGCAATCAACATGGTGATCCCGACGGTACCACAGTTGATGTAGGTACTCACACCCACGATACTGCCCCAACGGTGGCATCCATTGAGTTGGTGGATGTCATGGCTCGTCCAGCTGATTCGACAGACGCTACGGATGATAAAGTTTCTACCGTAAGAGGCTCGATTGTGCAGCTTGTGAATGATATAGACTCTACTACTGCTGGTGATCCAGTTATTGCGGACGGTGCTGCGCCGGGTGAGTTCTTAGTGAAGATCACGTTTAGCGAGGACGTAGTTGAGGGTTCACCAACTGCTATTCCTACTGATATCTTAGCCGCAACAGCTGCTGACCTTGTAGCTGCTGAACTAACAGTTACCGCAAGAGAGGTAGAAGGCGGCGGTGCGAACTTGTTTGGTACTGGTGAGATTACTATTGCGGGTATTGTGCACCAAGTGGCCGGTGCAAGCAACTTCCCTAACCCTGCCGGTGGTGGTACCTTAACTGTTGTTGCCGCTGACGCAACTCCTGGCGATGGCGAAATTAAAGAAGATCTTAAGGTTTTCTATGTAACATTCAGCGTACCGGCTGCTTTTTTTGGCGGTCAGGATGGTGATACTGCTGCTCTGCCGATAGATCTTTGGGTCAATGTGAACGAGAATGCAGTGTACACCAGAACCGCACTTAATGCCCAAGGCGAAACTGTCTACGGTGAAGGTAACGAGGCATCGGACAGAGAGCAGTTCACCATCAAGTCGGCGTTAGAAGCTGTTGCTGTGATGGCTATGCCAAGTGCTACTATGGTAGACGGCAGCACGGACATTGTCGTAACGTTGAGTGCTACAACTACGATTCCATCTTTAATGGCAAGTGATTTCAGTGTCATGGAAGGCACAACTGCCCTGACCCCAGTATGGGATGGGACAGCAAAGACCTTAACCATTACACCCACTGGCACTGGAGATACCACCATTACAGTCGATCCGTCCACAGACGGTGCAGAAAAGATTACTTTTACTCAAGTATCCGTGATGGTAGATCGTACCGCTCCTGTGGTGTCGGTTGGTGATCCAACACCAGAAGCTCCAATGGTTGGTGACGAGGTTACGGTAGACATCTCAGTTACTGGTGCGGGTACTGATGCCGCCACAGACGCAGCGGTTGAACTTTCAGAGATTTCTGTTGTCCAAACTGCCACTACAGGTAGTGCAAAAACGATTCTTCAACACGGTTATAATGCTACTTCGGGAAAAGTAACATTTACACCAGATGCTGCATCTACGGTAACTGTCACAGTTAATGCTGGTGCCGTGATGGATGATGTTGGTAATAGTAGTGCTGTAGCAACTAAAGATATTACAGTAACTGCACCAGCTGCCGCTGTTGCTGTGACAGCTACGCCAGCTGCTACTACGGTAAACGGTAGCACGCCCATTGTCGTAACCTTGAGTGCTACGGCCCCGGCTACGGTTCCAAGTGGTTTAGCGGCAACTGATTTCAGTGTCATGGAAGGCACAACTGCCCTGACGACTTCTGTCTGGGATGGGACAGCGAGCACTTTAACCATTACCCCCGCTGGCACTGGAGACACCACTGTTACGGTCGATCCTTCCACAGCCGGTATGGCAAAGATTAGCTTTACGCAAGTATCCGTAATGGTAGATCGTACCGGTCCCATGGTGATGATTGATACTTCAATGGTGTCATCTCCAATGGTTGGTGACGAGGTTACGGTAACAGTCTCAGCTGCTACTGATGCCACCCAAGGCGCAGTTGCGCTTGCGGATATTACTGTTATGCAAGACGCTAATGGTGTTCAAAGTTTTCTTAGCCCCATTTATAATGCTAATATGGGAACAGTAAAATTTACGCCAACTGCTGCAGGTAAAGTAACCGTTACAGTTGCCGCTGGTGCCGTGATGGATGCCGTTGGCAATGGTAACGATGCGACATCTTCAGATCCTATTACTGTCGCCCCAGCACGTGAAGCTGTTGCTGTGATGGCTACGGCAGCTGCTACCACGGTAAACGGTAGCACGGCCATTGAAGTAACGTTGAGTGCTACGGCTCCAGCCATGGTTCCTGATGATTTAATGGCAGATGATTTCGCAGTCATGGAAGGCGAAACTGCCCTGACTCCTGTCGTGGGTGCCAAGGATGCAACAGCTGGTACAGTAAAACTAACCATTACACCTGCTGGCACTGGAGACACCACTGTTACGGTCGATCCCTCCACAACTGGTGCAGCAAAGATTAGTTTTGCGCAAGTATCCGTAATGGTAGATCGTACCGGTCCCATGGTGGCGTTTAGCGGCGGAACCGGCGCGAAAGCGAATGCACCTGTTATGGTAACAATTACAGTTACGGGTGCTGCTACGGGCGAAGCCATTGCTGTTGGCGATATTGGTGTGGTCCAAACACTGAGCGACGGAACAGCCAAGGTGCTTGAACACACTTATAACGCTGGCGCAGTAACATTTACACCAGATGCCATGTCCACAGTCGTCGTTAGCGTTGATGCTAATGCCGTCATGGATGCCGTTGGCAATGGTAACGATGAGACTTCTACAGTTCCTGCTATTAATGTGGCTGCAGCGGATGCGCCTCCTGATGTGACTGCACCGACAGTAACGGTTACGGCTGGCACGCAAAGTGGTCGGACGCTTCCAGTGACTTTCGTTGTTGCTGATGAAACAGCACTTGGCACTGGAACCGACGCAACACTTGAGGTAACAACTGATGCAACCACCAATGAGATCACAGTTACGGGTGGTACACTTGGTACGCTCACTGCCTCCACCACCACAAGCGGTGCATACACTGCTGATATCACAATCGACTACGATGTTACGACAGTAACAGTCGCAGTTGTGGCCGGTGCAGTGAAAGATGCGGCTGCTACGCCGAATCCAAGTGCTGCAGTCAGTATGGATTTCACAGTAACCGCAACACCAATGCCGCCAGCTGAACTGGCAGATGGTACGTTTAAGATCCCTGCCAAAAGTTACATCATTATCGTACATGATGAAATGAGCATGGGGCTTCCTGCATCTATTACAATGATGGAATGGGCAGCGATGCCAGACCTGGAAGCATTGCTCTTTGGTGGTGGTACAGTGTTGTTGACGACTGATAAGGCAACGACGTTGGACCGCGACGATAAGGCTGATACCGCAGCGGAAGCAGCGAAAAAACGTGATGCGCTTATCACCGAAGTCATGGCGGCAGTCAATAATGCTAAAAAGGGACAGACGAGTTATACTGGACACCAGTGGATTGAGCTCTACAACAACCTTCCTGTTGAGATAACTGTCACACTCCGTGCGATAAAGGGACGGGAAACTGCTACAAATTCGCTTGATGCAGGTGCTGATGAAATTCGGTTAGACCGTCTCAGTAACCAAGTCGGTGAAGGCTGGACATTTGAAGGGCTCGGTCAGAATGGTTATGATGCGGGGGTAGCCGAAACGAGGGTTGACTTCGTCTCTTTCTACCGTTCCCAACGTGCTGGCGATAAAGATGGGCACGTCAAGGGACATTGGGCGACTTCAACGGAAGTTTACCTTGCTGGTCATAAAGGCACACCCGGTGCGGCAGAACGTAAAGCGGCAACCATTGTCAAGAAAACTGAACTCACTGTCGGTCCTGTCATCTTCAGCGAGATCTCCAATAGAACGTCTATTGATCACGAATGGATTGAGCTTCGCAACAAATCCGATGCGGAACAGAACATGAAAAACCGTCGGATTAGCATTGTGACAGCTGTCGGTTCAGATGCTACGCTCTTTGATTTCGGCGATGCAGACGCTAAGATTCCTGCTGGTGAAGTTCTTTTGTTGCCTTTCACTGACCCAAGCGGCGATCCTAATCATCCATTAGCTGCGGGTTGGAACATTGATAAAAACGCAGCGAATCAGGTGAACGGTGTCGGTGCACATTCCCCACGCTACCTCCTCCTCAAGGATGCCGGTAAGCGTGTGCTGAATGAAGATTTCGATACCAACGACGAAGGGCTCCCGAACGATGGTGAATTCGTGTTGATTCTGCGTACCCGCGCACACGGCGATGATGTTGGTAAAGACACCAATATCTGGGATATCGCTGGTTATAGCACGAAATTGAAAGTTGACGCTGCAACAGCTGGTTTCACGAATCTCTGGCCCCTCAAAGGTGGTGTCAATTCAGCGACTATTACCCGTAACAAGTTGGAAAAGGGTAAGGTTCATCGTCGCCAGCATGAGAATGTCTGGGGTACCTGGAGCGATAACGGCAAGGATGACCACGACGATAGAGGTGCTTTCCGTGATATCGGTTGGACGGGTGTCGGTTATAAGCGAAATGCTTCAGCCGGTGGCGAAAACGGTGGAACACCGGGGTATAATCACGGTGATTCCCAAGGTGCCGGTACCGCTGCGACAGACGCAGTCATCATCAGCGAAGTTATGTATGATGCCGACCGGAACCTACCGCAGTGGATTGAACTCCAGAACATGTCCCAAACCGTTGGTGTGAATGTGGACGGTTGGCGGCTTTTCGTATCGAATTATGCCTACGAGGCTGATGGTACAACCGAATACGCGGATGCTGCCTTGTCATACAACATTGACATCAAAGGTCGGATTCCACCCGGTCAAACCTATCTGATTGTTTCAAACGGTAGTCGCCACAATACGCAGCTGCCAGGCGGACGCATTCACAACCTCCGTAAAGGCCGTGGTCCGACGATGCTGAATCCGAATGGCTTCTATCTGACGCTCAAGGCAAACGCGGGGGATCTGAATAAACCTCAGGATCACCAATTGGCTGATGCTGTTGGTAACTTGGCAGATCCTAAAACGATTACCAGCCGTCGGACAGATGCACAGTCCTACGCGCCTCTCGCTTGGAATTTACCGAGTGGGATGGATGATAAGGGCAACCGTGTCTCTATAGCACGTAAGACTACAAAAGATACGGACACTCAAGACCGCCGCATTGAACTCATCGATTTAGAGAAAACTGGGGTAAGCGAATCGGGCTGGATCCCTTCTAATGTGGATCCACGGACCAGTCGCCTTGAGGAAACCTACTACGGTCATGATAGCGACATCGGTTCACCCGGCGCTACTGTCGGTAGCGTGCTACCCGTTTCCTTGTCGAAGTTCCGTCCAGAACGGCTTGATGACGGTTCGATCCGTATCGTTTGGATCACCGAATCTGAATTGAACAACGCTGGATTCAATATCCTGCGAAGTGAAAAACGGGACGGTGAATACAAGCAGATTAACACCAAATTGATCGCAGGTCAAGGTACGACGAGTGAGCGTACGACTTACACGCATACCGATACATCTGCGAAGCCCAATGTCATCTACTACTACCAGATCCAAGATGTCTCCTTAGACGGTAAAGTGCAAACCCTACGCCTGAGCCGTCTGAAAGGTAATGTCACAGCGGAAGGTAAGTTGACGACGACATGGGGTGAACTAAAAGCGTTGCGATAAGCAACAACTCGGTTATTCAGGGAGAAGTCTATAACCGAACTAACCTAACGCAAAGCGGTGGATTCCCTGTCCACCGCTTTTGCACATTTTTCAGGAGTTGTCAGGGCGAAAAAATCTTTCGGTTATCTGTATTTTCCGAGAAATTGCTTGGTAATTGATAACGATACGTGGTATAATTAGCGTATAATCTAAAATAGAGAGGACACTATAATGAACGACACACCTATGACAAAAGGCGATATGCAAACAATCCTTGACCATATCACATCTGAAAGACAAAAAACCGAAAACTATGTCCACGAGGAACTCGAATACGTCCATGAGGAACTCAAAAAGACTAATAACAGGATGGATGCTATGCAAAAAGGGATAAGCAACCTCAGAAAAGACGTGTCCACCCTAAAATCTGACGTGTCCACCCTAAAAGAAGGACAAGCACGGATAGACAACAACGTCACTACTATCGCAGACGAACTCGGAATATTAGATAAAATCAAAACTGCATAACCCCTCGGATACCCCTCCGTAGCATTTGATGCAGCAAAGGAGGAGATCAATGGATACCGACACAAAACGGTTCAACATTCCTTACGCGCCTACAGACACAGCAGACCTCTACCCCGACAGGGACGGTGAACCTATGGCGGCTAGCGACTTCCACCTGGAAATCCTCATCTGGCTTTTGCAGACGTTGAAAGCCCATTTTGCGCGGCGGCCGGATGTCTATGTTTCCGGTGATATTCTGACATATTACACAGAGGGTAACCCGCGCGCAGTCATCGCACCGGATGTGCTCGTTTCTTTCGGCATCGGCCGGAAGCCACGCCACACCTACAAGGTTTGGGAAGAAGGGAAGGTTCCAGACTTCGTCATGGAGTTCTCAAGCAAAACCACCTATCAAAACGATCTCACAGACAAGATGGACATCTACGCTGCGCTCGGCATACCTAACTATCTCCTCTATGATGCCGAGGCACTTTATCTGCCTTCACCCCTGATAGGCTTTCGGTTGGTAGACAAGGACTATGTACCGATCCGACCAGATGTAGAGGGCGGCATTCATTCAGATGTTCTCGGTTTAGATTTTCATATACGCGATAGACGTTTGGCGGTTTACGACCCGGTTCGTCAGCAGTGGCTCCAAACCCCTGCGGAGACCGCAGAGGCACGCGCGGAACAAGAGACCATCACACGACAGAAAGCTGAAGAAGAAGTCAAGCGTCTCCGAGAGCAACTCGCCCGCTCGCAAGCACACACCTTGTCGGAAAAAAATAACCGCCTCAATCCCCAATGAACCCAATAATTACCACCGCCATAGGATTCGTAACGTCAGTGCTCCTATGGCTTTTCTTTCGACCGCCTTTCGGCAAGAACATCGTCCGCTTGAACACAGACAAACGCATCGTCGCGCTCACCTACGACGATGGACCAAACCCGCCTTATACTGAGCAGTTGCTTGATGTCCTCGCCAAGCATAACGTCAAAGCCACATTCTTCATGATCGGAAATCGGATTGAGAGGCATCCGGAAACGGTAAATCGGGTGATCGCTGAAGGGCACCAGATTGGCAATCACTCGTATAGTCATCCGCTGTTGGGTTTCTTGCCGCCGTTCTATGTCCAACGGCAAATTGAACGCACGGACGCTCTCCTTCAGCAACACGGCATTGAAAAGGATAGCGTATTTCGCGCCCCGATGCTGACACGGTTTCTACCCGTCGCTTATGTGCTTGCGAAACAGGATAGGATACATATCAGTGGCAATGTATGGAGTTGGGATTGGACGACCCAGAACCCCGACAAGATCACTGAAACGGTCTTGAAAAAGACACTTTCATCTACAGGGGCAGGCTCAATTATCGTCCTACACGATGGCAAAGCAGAAAATAAGAATGCAAACCGGTCAGGTACGATTGAAGCGACAGAGCGAATCATCACTGCACTTAAACAGGATGGTTACGAGTTTGTCTGGTTGTCGGATGTTAGTAATCCGTGTACCGTAGGAAACCGTTAGGCTGCGGTTCCGAGTCCTCTTTATCCATCCTGCGTCGTTCTCGGAATAATATCGTGAACACCGCCTTCACGGATACTTGCTGAAGAGACTAACACGAATCTCGCTTTTTGACGAAATTCCGGTAGCGATATCGCCCCACAATTACATAGAAGTGATCGGATTTTTGCGAGGGTTGTTTTCAAATTATCGTTCATCTTTCCGGCATAAGGCACATAAGCATCAGCACCCTCCTCGAACAGTAATTCGGGACCGCCGCCCTCGTTGTAGCGTTGCCAATTGGCGGCGCGTTTCGTGCCTTCACCCCAATACTCTTTCACTGTATTCATACCCAATTTTCTGAGTTTACTTGGACTTTCATCGAATCTCGCGAAATATCTGCCCATCATCACGAAATCAGCACCCATGGCCAGTGCCAAACCGATATGATAATCTTGGAATATACCGCCATCTGAGCAAATCGGCACGTAAACACCGGTCTCCTTCAAATACAAGTCCCTTTGCCGGGCGACTTCAATAACGGCAGTCGCTTGCCCACACCCAATGCCTTTCTGTTCCCGCGTTATACAAATAGCACCGCCACCGATACCTACTTTTACAAAATCAGCACCGGCTTCCACCAAATACATAAACGCATCTCCGTGAACGACATTCCCGCCGCCTACTTTTACAGCATCGCCGTACTTACCTTTAATAAATTGGATGGTGTCCGATTGCCATTCTGTATAGCCTTCAGAAGAATCAACACAAAGAATATCCACGCCTGCTGCGACGAGTGCTGGTACTCTCTCTTTATAATCTCTTGTATTAATTCCGGCACCGACAACAAGTCTTTTTTGGGAATCTACGGATTCAAGCGGATTTTTCTTATGATCATCGTAGTCTTTCCTGAAGACCAAATGTACCAGTTTACGATTTTCATCAACGATCGGCAGACAATTGATCTTGTGTTTCCAGATGAGGTCGTTGGCAGCTTCAATCGTCATCCCCTTTTGACCGACAATCAGTTGCGGAAACGGTGTCATCAATTCGCTGACTTTTGTATTTAAATCCACCCGACTTAATCTATAATCCTTATCTGTTATGAGTCCGAAGAGTTCTCCTGAAGACGAACCATCTTCGGTGATAGGAATCGTCGAGTGTCCTGTTTCTTGGGTGAGTTTCACGACATCTGCTATCGTGCTATTACACTTTAAATTTGAGTCGCTGACGACGAAACCCGCTTTGTGGCTTTTAACTGCCCGGACCATCGCTGCTTGCTCTTCAATACTTTGGGAACCATAAATAAAGGAGACCCCGCCTTGTCTGGCGAGTGCGATTGCCAAATTGTGGTCCGAAACGGCTTGCATGATGGCTGAAGCAAACGGGATATTCACTTCCAAAGGTGCTTGTTGTCCCACCTTAAACTTCACGAGCGGTGTTCTCAGGACAACGTTTTCAGGGATACACTCCTTCGTGGTTAAGTTGGGTAAAAGCAAATATTCGCTGAAAGTCCGGCTTGCTTCAGAAAAAAAGTGAGCCATGATCCACTCCTCCTGTCAAAAAACGAAAATCAACTGAATAAAATTAGAACCTAACATCATTATGCACGTCGAATTCGCGAAATAAATGAAAACAGGCACTGTTACGGTTAACCTACAAGTGCCTGATTTGTTCAGATTTTTACAGATCGCATAGACTTGACCGGAAAACAAAACTATCGGTTCTCATAAGCGGCAATGTCCGCTTCATATTGCAAAGTCCAACCGATTTCATCAAGTCCGTTCAGCAAGCAATACTTCTCGAAATCTCCGATCTCAAAAGTGTGCGCCGTGCCGTCCGAACAGATGACCGATTGCGCTTCCAAGTCTATCATCAACTGGTCTCCCTCGGTGTCTTGTGCCTCTTGACTGAGCGAGGTAATAACGTCCGCAGACAAGGCAATCGGGAGGATGCCGTTCTTATAGCAGTTATTGCGGAAGATGTCTGCAAATGAGGGTGCAAGGATCGCCTTGAAACCGTACTGTTGGAGTGCCCACGGGGCATGCTCCCGGGAGCTGCCACACCCAAAATTCGCACCAGCAATGAGGATACTCGCATTGGCGTAGCGCGGTAGATTCAGTACGAATTCTGGGTTCGGATCACCATTTTCAAGGTAACGCCAGTCGTTAAAAAGAAATTCGCCGAAACCTGTCCGTTCAATCCGTTTCAAAAATTGCTTCGGGATAATCTGGTCGGTATCAACATTAATCCGGTCGAGTGGGACAACAAATCCAACGTGTTCTTTAAATGCTTCCATATTTTCTGTTTTCTCCTTCCTTCCACGCTTCCTACTGAAACTTTCGGATGTCCACGAAGTGGCCTGTAACCGCAGTTGCAGCCGCCATCTGCGGACTGACGAGGTGCGTGCGTCCGCCTTTGCCCTGTCTGCCTTCAAAATTCCGGTTCGATGTGCTGGCGCAGCGTTGGCCCGGACTTAGGGTATCCGGGTTCATGCCGAGGCACATGCTACACCCGGCTTCACGCCATTCAAAGCCTGCTTCACGGAAAACTTTGTCAAGCCCTTCCGCTTCCGCTTGGCGTTTGACTGCCTGCGAACCGGGGACAACCATCGCGCTGACGGTCTCTGCGACTTTCCTGCCTTTTGCGACTTCCGCGGCAGCCCGTAGATCGCTGATGCGGGAGTTCGTGCAGCTGCCGATGAAAACCCTGTCCACCGGAATATCCGTTATCGGGGTACCGGGTTGGAGGTCCATATATGCCAAAGCGTGTTCTGCAGCGCGCGTGTCGTCGGTTGTGCCCATATCTGCTGGATCCGGGATACGTCCTGTTACATCGGTTACCATACCGGGATTTGTGCCCCATGTTACCTGCGGTGCAATGTCTGCTGCGTCGAGTATGAGTGTTCGGTCATACGTCGCGCCTTCGTCAGTAGGGAGTTGTTTCCAGTTTTCGACTGCTGCATCAAAGTCCGCGCCTTTCGGTGCGAAACGTTTACCAGTAATATATTCGTAGGTGGCATCGTCAGGTGCGATCATACCGGCGCGCGCGCCTGCCTCAATCGACATATTGCAGACGGTCATCCGTTCCTCGATACTCAGCGCGCGGATCGCAGAGCCGGTATACTCAACCACGGCACCGTTGCCGCCATCAATACCGATATGTCCAATGATAGAGAGGATAATGTCTTTCGCTGTCACGCCGTAGGGGAGTGTCCCATCAATCCGAATCTCGAAGGTCTCCGATTTCTGTTGCAGAAGGCATTGCGTGGCGAGGACATGCTCAATCTCGCTTGTGCCGATCCCGAAAGCGAGTGCGCCGAGTGCGCCGTGCGTTGAGGTATGGCTATCGCCGCACACAATGGTTTTGCCGGGCTGCGTGATGCCAAGCTCCGGTCCGATGACGTGGACGATGCCTTGCTCAGGACTGTCAATATCGTAGAGCGGGATGTCGAACTCAGCACAGTTTTCCGCGAGCGTCTCCATCTGTTTCGCTGCAATCAGATCGGTAATGGGTAGCGATCTATCCGTTGTCGGTACGTTGTGATCCATCGTAGCGAACGTCAGATCCGGACGGCGGACTTTTCGGTTGTTGAGCCTGAGTCCCTCGAATGCCTGTGGGGATGTGACTTCATGAACGAGATGTGTGTCAATATAAAGAATTGGCACCTCATCAGCGGAAGCGCGCACCAGATGCGTCTCCCATATTTTTTCGTACATTGTCTTTTTTTTCATATCTTTTTTACCTTTGTGCTGTTCTTACGAAGAATAGAAAACATCCTATCCCGTTCAAGCGTGGCCTCGCAAACCTGAAACCCGTAACTTGCTTTTGGCAGAGAGGAGGTTATTATGCGTCATCGGTTTCCCAGTCAATATCTTGAAGGTTCTCCGCGCTCAAGGCCCTCTCAAAGAGCGTATCAAGATGGACAGGATCGAGGATGGTGTGAATCAAGGTTGTTACCGTTTCAGGAACGCTCTGAAATTGGTGATGTAAGAGTTTCAGGAGTGCCATCTGTTTCGCGCGGGCTTCCCCTTGCTCTATTCCTTGCTCTATTCCTTGCTCTATTCCTTTTTGAAATGTGACTTCTGCCATTGATTGAAACATGGTTTCTACCTCCATTCCGCGGGCATGCTCGTCTATGACTTTTATCAAAGCATCGCGTTCTTCAGGTGGGCGTCGATGATATACAAGCGATGCCAAATATATCATAGCGCGTCTATGCTGCTCGGTTTGCACCGTATCCAAACCATTGAGTGCTGTTACTAAGGTCTCGGTAAGTTCTTCTTTGGAAGATAACTCCTTTTGGAGCACCGTGAGCAACCAACCGAGGGGATGTCCTGTTTTCGTCAGTTCTGCTTGTTCAGTCTGTTTAACATCCAGCAAAAGTACGTTAAATGTCGGAACAAACGGCACGAGTATTTCTGGAATTTCCATCAGTGAAGTTGGTAAGAGAGGGCAGTGCCAGGACTGCTCGCCCGTGTAAAAGAGGATCGGGAGAATCGGAGACAACCGGCGTTCCTCCCTCGGAACCTCCTCCGCTGTCCACCGCTGACGTTCTGCAACCCAGAGATTATACATGTAACCTAAAAACCGAAACCACATCTCTTTGTCGACCCCCGATTGATGCTCTATGAGGATGTGAATGACCAGTTCTTGGTCTGCTGAGGCATCCCGAAACGGGACGCTAAAAACGAGGTCCGCTTCCTGTTCACGGAGCGTATCGGACAGAAAGTCTCGATTGAGTGCTGTGAGTTGGCTAAAATCCAAGTTGGCAGCGATATGATCCGCAACCAATTCTACTAAACCTCTGACATTCTCGGGTTCCATAAACAACCACCGCGCACTTCTGTCCGGAAAGTGTGCCAGTGGCGATAGGAAAAAACGGTATATGTCAGCATTTGTAACGTTCATAGTTCCTATTCTATCATAAACTGTTTTCCTTTTTCAACCCATATGTTAGAAGTGATCAGGACAATTTGGTTTTATAGTCGTAAATATTTCTGACAAAGTTACTCGAAAGGTTGCAATGTACCGTCCTTGACGATCAGCACCCCCGGCGCATAAATAGCGTCGCCATCGGCATTAAAAGAGAACTTACCAAATACTGTGTCAAAGTCCATAATATTCGCCAGCGCATCTCGAATTGCAGTTGAATCGGTTGATGGCGCGTTCTTAATTGCTTCCGCTAAAATATAGACAGTGGCATACGACGCGGCAACAAAGGCGTTCGGCTCCATCCCGTAAGTCGCGCTGTAACTCTTAACAAATGCCTGATTTCCCGGTGTGTCGTCTGTGGGGCGCCAACCGATAAAAGTGATTGCGCCCTCAGCGGGGGCACCTGCGGCTGCCACCTCAACATTGGTTAATGAGCTCACAATAAAGGGAGCGGATATGCCGAGTTCGTCTGCTTGAACCAGTACCAACGGTTTTTCCGGTGGCAACGCTGAAACGAAGATTGCATCCGGATTCAACGCCTGTATTCGGGCTAATTGGGTGGAGAAGTCGGTATCGCCACTCCGGAACGGTTCTGTGGTGAGGACCTCAATACCCTTCGCAGTAAATGCTTCCTGCAATGCCGCGTCTCGATCTGTGGAGAAGCCATCGGTTTCGTCATACATCGTAGCCACGCGTTGATAGCCGAGTTTCGCGTATGTTACGGGGATGCCTTTAGCAACCACAACGTCTGTCGTGAGGGGGATCCGAAAGACAAAGTCACTGATTGCAGTGAGCCCGCGCGCCCCCGCTGTCGGGCTAATTGCGACAACCCGATTTTCACCGGCAATGGGAAAAGCCGCCTGTGTCGCGCTTGACGACGCGGGCCCGATAATAACAGACACGCCATCTTCATGAATCAGTTTATTGAAAGCAGCAACCGCCCCCTCTGGCGTACTGGCATCGTCTTCAATAATAAACCTGAATTGGGGGTTACCGAGTTGTCCGTTGTTAATTTCACCGAGAGCGAGGTCGAAGCCGTGTTTCATGTTCGCCTGCGGACGCCAAGTGCCCCGTCAACGGTAAACGACTCCGATGGAGATCTCGTCGCTTTTATCTTCTACCTGCGGTGTGGCGGGTTGCGTAATCTGGGATATCCGCTCACAAGCGGAGAAACCTACTATTAAGGTGGCAATTGCCACGATCAACATAAATGATTTCATTCGATATGTTCCTTTCTTTTTTGTAGCCATCAGCGGTCAGCCGTCGGCTATCAGTTACCATCATCGACGGTTTAAGTCCTCACGAGGACGCAAACTGTTGTCGATGGAGACTGACGGCTGATGGCTGAAAGCCGATAGCCATTATCAAACCCGCATGACGACGGGGAAGATGAGCGGTGTGCGTTGCATCTGTTTGGAGAAAAACCGTCGGAGCGCGCCTCGGATTTCATCTTGAACGATCTCGGTTTCGTGTTTCTGTTCGTCGCTCAGGTTTTCGATGACGCCCCGGGTAATCTCTTTCGCTTTTTCTATGAGTTCCTCTGATTTATCCATGTAGACAAATCCACGCGAGATAATTTCTATCTGTCCGGCATTTAATCCCATTTTGGAATGGCTATCGGTTTCCGTCGGCAACTGTTGGAAACCTTCAGGCAAGAAGTTTTCAGCTGAAATTAAATCCGCTTGCTGATCGCTATCTTGCGGACTGCTGGCTGCTGGTGCTGGCTGCTGATCGCTATCACCCGTATCACTGTGCAGCACAATAATAGGGACAAGGATGCCCTCTTCAGAGAGTTGGATACGGTCGCGTAGGACAATATCATCAAGTTCAATTTCCGGTTTCCCATCAACAAGTACGCGTCCAGAACGCCCTTCGCGCCCGAACACCTCACATGTATCGGGGGTCAGGTGAATGAGCTCTCCATTTTCAGCGACTTTGATGTTGTCCCTCGGGATACCGACGGATTCGGCGAGTTCGGCGTGACATATAAGGTTTTGGTATTCACCGTGCACCGGCATAAAAAATTTGGGCTGCAAGAGGTTAATCATCAACTTTAAATCTTCGCTTGACCCGTGTCCTGAAACGTGGACATCAGCATTGCGTTCGTGGTATACCTTCGCGCCGCGTCTGAGCAGATGGTTCCTCACATTTCCGATAGCCTTTTCGTTCCCCGGGATGATTCGTGCAGAGACGACGACGGTATCGCCGGGTTCTACCTTTAAAAACGGATGATTATCAAGTGCCATCAATGCTAAGGCGGAGCGCGGCTCACCTTGACTGCCGGTGCTTAAAATCATCACCTCGTGCGGTTGGAACATAGACGCATCGCGCGCATCGATAAGATAGTCCGGGTTCAAGCGCAGGTAACCGAGTTCGGAAGCGGTACGCACATTGTTGAGGAGCGAACGTCCGCTGACAGCAATGAGCCGTCGGTGTCTATTTGACAGATCAATGAATTGCTGGATACGGTGCAGACTTGAGGAGAAGGTACAGAGAAATAGCTTCTGCTCAGTCCTCTGAAAGATGTGGTCTATCGTATCATAGATACTCCGTTCAGAAGGTGTTTGCCCGGGTCGTTCTGCGTTTGTGCTATCGGAGGCGAGCATCAGTACGCCTTCGGAACCTAAGCGCGCGAGCGTCTGAACGTCACTCAACTTACCATCAACAGGGGTCATGTCAAACTTAAAATCGCCTGTATGGACGATCACCCCAATCGGTGTACGGAGGGCGATGGCGACACTATCGGGAATGCTGTGCGTGACATGGATGAATTCAGCGGTAAAATCGCCTAATTCAACGGTATCGCCGGGGGCAATCGTTCTGAGTTGTGCCTTACCGAGCACGCCGTACTCACGCAGCCGTCCGCTTGCGATCGCGAGTGTCAGCTGCGTGCCGTAAACGGGTACATCCAACTGTCGCAGGACGTAGGCTAAGGCACCGATATGATCCTCGTGCCCATGCGTTAGAAGGATTCCCCGAATCTTTTCTTGTCGTTCAATTAGATAGTGGATATCCGGGAATATGAGATCGACACCGGGCATCTCTGAATTCGGTAACATGAAACCGGTATCAATGACGATCAGGTCATCTTCGGTTTCGTAGACCATCATGTTAAGCCCGAATTCCCCCAAGCCTCCCAATGGAACCATCGAAACGCTTCCGTTAGCAATTTCTTCATTATTCGCAAGTGTAGAATTTGTCATAAAATAGTTATCGCCAATGTAAGTCAAAGTAATCGTAAGTTGTTGAAGTCATCTGCTCCATTTTGCCGGTGCCAACATCTAAGATGAAGATTTCACTGGTGCGCCGTCCGTCTGAATCTTTACCGATAAACGCAACCTGGCTGCCGTCTGGGCTCCATGTTGCCTCCCGTCCTGGGTAAAGACTCAGATTCAGATAGTTCTTAAATCGTCCCTGCTCGACAGTGGCGACGCAGATCTCGCCTGACGTATAAAACAGAAGCTGCTTGCCATCCGGCGACCACTCTTCAATGTTTTGACAGGGCGGCTCGTCGCGCTGCAGAAACCATTTCCGGCTCATACTGACGACATCCGGTTCAGCAAGCGCAAGGCGCCCCTCGGTCTTAAACGCGATCCATTTTCGGTCTGGTGACCACTCGGGCCAGCGTGTTCCCTTCGGCAGCACATCAAGCAATCTTCTTTTTGGTTCTTTAATTTTTTCGCCCTTCGCATCCCAATGGAGCCATCCCATTGCCCACTGCTGGGTCCGCCACCGCTTTATTTTCCCATCAACGGTTACTTCCCAATTTTCCAGTCGATCTTTCGGACGGTCAATCTCAACGACAACCAGAAGGGCGTGACTTAATGGAGACCACCAGAAATCGTGAATGTCATACTGTTTCTTGATGAGTCGCTTCTTCTCGCTACCATCTGCCCACATCACATATAGCGATTCTGCGCCGTCCAGCCCGGATATGTAAGCAATGCGCTCCGTATCTGGTGACCATCGCGGGGTGTGCGAAACGGCATCATTAGTGAGTCGGCGGAAATCTGTGCCGTCCGGATTCATCGTACAGATGTTATACTGATAGAACTCCCACCATTTTTCTGTATCTCGACCTTTCTCCAGCGACCGTGTTGCCGCTCGGAAACCGTCTTCATGCTGAAACGGCTCCCGAATGGCAAAGACCAATTTACCCGCATCATCGTCCGCAGACACAATTCCACCCACTATGGCAACTAATATGAACACACTCATTACCCGTCCGATACGCATACGTTCACCTTTAAACAACGATATTAATCAGGCGGTTCGGTACAACAATGACCTTCCGAATCGGTTTTCCTTCAATAAATCGCTGAACCCGCTCATCTGCAAGTGCGGTTGCCTCAATTTCTTTATCCGTTGCATCGGCAGGGAGTTGGAGCCGATTGCGGAGTTTCCCATTGACTTGGGCAATGATGGTTATCGTCGCACTCGTCAGGACGGATGCGTCGTGTGTGGGCCACTGTTCCTGCGCAATGAAGCTTGTTTCGCCGAGACGATGCCACAACTCCTGCGCAATGTGCGGCGCATAAGGCGAAAGCAGATGCAGGAAGATTCTCAAGGTCTCCTTCGACAGCGATTTCGCCTGTGTCGCGGTGTTAACGAAGATCATCATCTGGCTAATCGCGGTGTTCATCTTATCAATCGATTCGGTGTCCTCCGTTACCTGCTTGATGGTTTTGTGGAGTTCGCGCCAGAGTTCGGGATCCGTTGTACCACCAGCATCAGTCAACTTCTCGCTGAGTTCGCCGCTGTCTTCATCAATAACAAGTCGCCAGACGCGTTGAAGGAACCGATAGACCCCCTCTACACCAGCATCTTGCCACGGTGTGCTTGCCGTGACGGGTCCGATAAACAACAGATAGAGCCGGAGTGCGTCCGCGCCGTAATTGTCAATAACGTCGTTCGGGTTGATGACGTTAAAGCGCGATTTAGACATCTTCTCCATCTGCGTTTGGAGCGGTACACCCGAGGTTTTCGCAACGGCTTTTCCACTGTTCTGTTCAACTTCATGCGGATAGTAGTATTTGCCTGCAGCGTCTTGGTACGATTCAGCGAGAATCGTGCCTTGGTTGAGCAAACCTTGGAACGGTTCTTGCGTGGAGACCAATCCAGAATCGTAAAGCACTTTATGCCAGAAACGGGCATAGAGCAGGTGCAAAACAGCATGCTCGGCACCGCCCATGTAGAGGTCTACCGGCATCCAGTAGTGTTCAAGCGCGGTGTCAAAAGGTGCCTCGGTATTGTGGGCATCAAGGAAACGGAGATAATACCAGCAGGAACCTGCCCACTGTGGCATAATGTTCGTTTCCCGTGTGGCAACGCTGCCATCGGGGAGTGTTACCTTCAACCATTCCGCATCGGCGCGGGCAAGTGGCGGTTTGCCGTCTTCTGTCGGCTTATACGCATCAATTGGTGGCAGTTCTACTGGCAGTGCCTCGTCCGGTAGTTGAACAATAGTGCCATCCTGAAGGTGTGCCAGCGGGAAGGGTTCTCCCCAATACCGTTGCCGTGAGAAGAGCCAATCCCGTAAGCGGTATTGCACCTGACGCGACCCTTTCCCTTCACTTTCAAGCCAAGCAATCATCTTTTCTTTGGCCTCAGCAACTTCCAATCCGTTGAGGAAACCGGAATTGACGCAAACACCGTCGCCTTCAAAAGGTGCCTCTTCAATCGGCTTTTCACCGCCTTTGATAACTTCGACGATAGGGATACCGAAGGTTGAGGCGAATTCGTGATCGCGTTCATCGTGTCCTGGCACTGCCATGATAGCACCCGTACCGTAAGTCATGAGCACATAATCCGCAACCCAGATTGGAATAGGGGTATCGTTGCAGGGGTTAATAGCATAAGCCCCTGTGAAAACGCCTGTCTTCTCTGTAGCGAGATCCGTACGTTGAAGATCAGATTTGTTGACAGCATCCTTGACGTAAGCGTCAACCGGAGCTGCGGCATCCGGGTGTGTTATCTCAGAGACAAGGGGATGTTCAGGTGCAAGGACGCAATAAGTCGCGCCGAAAAGTGTATCCGGACGCGTCGTGAAGACGGTGAATGTCTCACTGCTATCTTTGATCTTGAAGGTGATGTCCGCACCTTCCGACTTACCGATCCAGTGGCGTTGCATCTCTTTGAGCCCCTCGGGCCAATCCAATAAATCCAAGTCTTCCAACAACCGTTCAGCATAAGCGGTAATTTTGAGCATCCACTGATGCATGAGGCGGCGTTCAACGGGGTCTTCGGTTTCAACGTATTTACCGTCTTTCACCTCTTCGTTTGAGAGGACGGTGCCTAACGCTGGACACCAATTGACCGGTACATCGGCGAGATATGCTAACCCCTTTTCATAGAGTCGGAGGAAAATCCATTGCGTCCATCTGTAATATTCGGGCAGGGAGGTGTCAATTTTGCGGGACCAGTCGTAAGAGAGCCCGATGCGTTGGATCTGCTGCTGAAAGGTTTCGGTATTGCGTTTGGTAATATGCGCTGGATGCTCATTTTCACGTACTGCAGTGCGTTCTGTCGGAAGTCCAAAGGCATCCCAGCCCATCGGGTGCATCACATGATACCCCTGCATCCGCCGAAAATTAGCGAGTACATCGGTTGGCACGTAGTTTTTTGCATGCCCCATGTGAAGTCCAGCCCCTGAAGTATACGGAAACATGCCAAGCACATAGAATTTCGGCTTGGTTTTGAGTATTTCAATATCGTTTGGAATTTTAAATGCTTCTTTTTCTCGCCACTCGGCTTGCCAATAGGGTTCTATTTCCGCCGGGGCGTACGGATGGTTCTCCATTTCTTGTTCTTCTCCTTTTGTATCCTTTGCATATTGGATTTACAAGAATAAATTTTAACACAACTTTGCTGTATTGTCAAGAATCCTTTCCATCAGTCCAAAGCCATTCAGCTTCCGCGTTCTCCGCGCCCTCCGCGATGCTGACAGCTGCCTTGATTCAGACGACAAAATAATTGAATGCCCCTGCTATCGTCCATCGTTTGTAATAAACTTTTGAAATAATCTCAAAAGTATTGTAAAATATTAAGGCTACACTTTATAGAAAAAAAATACGTCACATTTATAAGACAGGATTCTGGTGACCTTTTTAACCTTCGTTTGGTGAGGAGCTTTATGAAAAATAAAATATCACGACGGCAGTTTCTACGTTCCGGCGCGTTTGCGACCGCATCTGCAGCAGTGAGCCTCGGATTTTTAGGGTGTAGCCAAACCCTGATTCAAAAAGTACCGGGCTTTAGACCTGAACCGCCACCGCCTTTCCAGTTTTTGCCGAGTGCGAATCGACTTCTTGATCTCCCGGAAGGGTTCACCGCACACGCTTTCTCGCGAACAGGCGAACAGATGGACGATGGACTTTGGGTACCGGGCGGACACGACGGCATGGCGGCTTTTCCCGGTCCTAACGGCAAAACGATCCTCGTCCGAAATCATGAATTGACCGCCACTGCCAAAAACGTCGGACCCTTCGGCTGGAACAACGAAAAGATTGAACGTGCTGCTATCGGCAAATTCTATGATGCTGGGTCAGGCGAACTCCCGTGCCTCGGTGGGACGACGACGCTCGTTTATGATACGCGCACGAAGACGCTGGAGAAACACTTCTTAAGTCTGACAGGAACGATCCGGAATTGTGCCGGTGGGCTGACCCCTTGGAATACGTGGATAACCTGTGAAGAGACGATGCAGAAATCTGAAAAAGAAAATACCTATGAAGCAGACCACGGCTATAATTTTGAAGTCCCTGCCTCTGCTGATATAGGGTTAGCCGACGCGATCCCCTTAAAAGCGATGGGGCGTTTCAATCATGAGGCAGTCGCTGTTGACCCCAGAACTGGTATTGTCTATCAAACCGAAGACAGGGGTGATAGTTTAATGTATCGTTTCATTCCTGAGAAGCCGGGCGAACTCGCTGCAGGCGGTAAGCTGCAAGCATTGAAAATCCGGGACCTCAAGCGTGCTGATACCCGAAACTGGCGAAGTCGAAACCAAAAGATTTACTGGTGGACATATAATCCGATACCCGTTGGCGAAACACTTGCAGTCGAATGGGTCGATATTGAAAACGTAGAATCGCCGGACGATGATCTCCGTATACAAGGGACTGAAGATAAAGGTGCGGCGAAGTTCGCACGCGGTGAAGGGATATGGTATGGCGATAATCAAGGAACGGGAGAGTTCTATATCGCCTGCACGAACGGTGGTATTGAATACAAAGGGCAGATCTGGAGGTATATACCAAGCCCTTACGAAGGCACAAGCCGCGAAGAACAAGAACCGGGTACTATTGAACTCTTCATTGAACCGAACGACAGTAACCTCATGGAGAACGCTGATAACTTGACAGTCACGCCTTGGGGCGACCTCATTATCTGTGAAGACGGTCCAAATGAGGAGTTCTTAATTGGCGTAACACCGGAAGGGAACCTCTACCGGTTCGCCCGAAACGCTGGCAATCTGTCTGAACTCGCAGGTGCGACATTCTCACCCGATGGTACGACCCTTTTTGTGAACATCCAGAGTCCGGGAATTACGCTGGCAATCACGGGGCCTTGGCACCAGATTCGGCAACGCTCCGAGGTTTTGTGGAGTAAATTTCATGGGCCGGCATCAACGCATCCGTCTCTTAGCGGCTAATCCAACCTCATCTACTTGAAAACTTCCAGATACCAGTGAAACCCAACACATTCTCACACCGACAGCGTTTGAAGTGTTGGGTTTCGTGCCTTTGACAAAATATTTACACATCGCTTGATTTGCTTTCCCAAACATGGTATTATGTGGACAAACCTTCACGTTTATATTTTGACGCGCTTAAGGGCAGATTCTTTGATGACAGCAATAAAAACAGACCTTTATCTTGGGGACTGCTTAGAGGTCCTCTCCAATTTTGATGACGATTCATTCGACCTAATCATGACTTCTCCACCGTATGCGGACCGGCGATCCAAAACGTATGGCGGAACGAGTCCGGATGAATACGTTGACTGGTTTCTGCCGCGGGCTGAACAATTTTTAAGGGTCCTCAAACCGTCTGGCACATTCATTCTGAACATCAAGGAGAAAGCCGTTAATGGGGAACGACATACTTATGTCATTGAGTTGATACTTGAAATGAAAAAGCAGGGATGGTTGTGGACAGAGGAGTTTGTCTGGCACAAGAAAAACTCTTATCCGGGCAAGTGGCCAAATCGTTTCAGAGATTCGTGGGAGAGATGTTTACAGTTTAACAAAAATCGGAAATTTAATATGTATCAAGAGGCGGTTATGGTGCCGATGGGAGATTGGGCAGAGAAGAGATTAAAGAAACTCAGCGAGACTGATCAGAGTCGAGATACATCGAAAGTCGGAAGTGGATTTGGTAAGAACGTATCCAATTGGTTAGACCGAACAATGGCGTATCCGACAAATGTTTTGCACTTAGCAACAGAAACTGGAAATCGAAAGCATAGTGCTGTTTTTCCCAAGACGCTGCCAGAATGGTTTATCAAGTTGTTTACGAAAGAAGATGATTGGGTGCTTGATCCGTTTGCTGGCTCCGGTACGACGTGTCAGGTTGCTCAAAAGTTGTTAAGAAATTCCGCTGGCATCGAAATTTTGCCACAGTATTATGAAGTGGCAAAGGAAAACATTAAGCAGATACCATATCTTGAAAACCAATCCGAGACGCAATTCAGTTCAACCCAACCTATTCCTCAATAGTTCAACTCCTCTAATGAAATCCATACAACATCAACGGGCGCGTCTTTTGGCGGCTAATAATCGGGTCATTGACGCTTCTGTTGATTGTGGAGAGACCGGGCCTGCCGTAGCACTTTTGGATGGAGATACAGTCTCCACCGGTGCTGAGACGACTTGGGTGCCCACAGGTTTTCCGCGCAACCTTCCAATAAACTCAGCGATATGCCTATTCGTTATGCTGTAACGCCGGAGAATCATTTCTAATACAAAGAGGATGGCGGCAATAACCAATAGGGCTTGAGCAAGCGGGACCTGCCGCTCAATAGGCGCGCCTGCCGGTGCTGCTATCTGGGGCAGTGTAGGTTCGTAGATGCCAGCAGTCTCTGATGCCAGCGTTTTTAGCAGGTCGGTATTGACCTCAAATTCGGCATATTCCACCGGATAGGGGAGTGACAGGACCTCAGTGCGTTTGCGCCCATTACCTTCACGCTGTGCAGTAACGATGTAAGATCCGCTGTTAGGTACCTGAAACGCGCCGTTGTAACGCCGCAACGTGATCTGTTGCATTTCAATGGGTTCGCTGTTTCCACTCGGACCAGCAACGCGGACCTCGTAAGCAGCTTGTGAAGGTGTCTGTGTATCAATGCTAACTTCCGCGGCACCGTGGCGGAGCGATACCGTGAGATCAAAGTCGGCACCTGCGTCCGCCGCAGGCAACACCCAATTGACAACCTGCCCCCAAAATTTCCCGAAATTCTGCCACGGAATCCATTCTTTTGCCCACGCCGGTTTGGCATCCGATGTCCACGCGACCGCTTTCCCCAATCCGATATTCCATCCTGCAAGAATCGGTTCATCTTCATGCGAACGGATAAAGACCTGCGCGATATCCTTCTTCGTTGTCGCGATGTAGCCGTGAAGTCGTGGCGGAGTGCCGATTCCCTCCACGATAGGTTCACCCGGAGCCGTGATAACAGGTTGAAAAGGCTCTTGAACGATGTAACGCTGCGTTTCTCGGACAGCTTCCGTCAGTACCATCGGCAGTTCTTGTAGATTTTGAACGGGGACAAAATGTCCGCCGCTGGTCTCTGCAAGCTGCGTGAGAAGTGCTGCATTTGCATCGCCGATCGCAATCGCTGTGATGCTGATACGTGCTTCGGCAATTTGTTTCGCTAACTCCAGAAAATCGGATTTTGTATCATCGGATTTACCGTCCGATAAAAGAACGATGTGCTTCCGTTTTGCATCGTCTGCCTCAAGTATTTCGTATGCTTTGTCAATCGCCTCCATCATCAGCGTTGTGCCACCCGTCGGTTTAAGTCTTGCGACGGCTTGAAGTAACCCAGGACGATTAGATGTGAGTTCCGAAAAGCGATCGTCGACCTTGCCGGCACTGAAACTAATGACCCCGGCGACATCATCCTTTTTAAGATTGTTAATACCGGCACCGATGCCAGCAATAGCGAGATCGATTTTACGCCGTTGCCCATCAACATAATTTGCCATGCTCCCCGACGTGTCCAACACAAACAGAATCGCCACAGTGTCTTTCTGTTCACGTGGTGTCATTTTTACAGGAAGTATACGTTCCAAGACGGTATCGGTATAGCCACCAGGCCCGTACGCATGTTCACCGCCGATAACGACTAATCCTCGCCCGAGATCTCGGACATAATTTTCGATGTTTTGCAGCTGCTCGGAGGAGAGCACTTCTGCCGAAACGTTACTCAGAATCAGAGCATCGCTGCGTTTGAGTTCAATGAGATCTATCGGCATCTCCGCGGGTTTCCTAACTTCCACGTCAAAGCCGTTCTCCTCAAGGACGGTTTCCAGGTGCGTAGCCTGTGTCTGATCCTCTTCCACATATAGAATATGCGGTTGGTTGCCCTGAACTTTTACAACCGCATATCCTTGATTGTTCTCAAGGATTTCGTCGTCTACGTCCAGCTGCAGTTCATATCTATGGTTTCCTTCTTCCGAAACAGGTGGTACAGTCTTGATAGAGATGGAGCGGATTCCACGCTGTAATGCCCATTCAAATTCATCAATGCGTGCGCCTTTGTGATAGAGGGTAGCATCTAACTTTGGGATGCTGCCATCGGTTTCAATCACGGCGTTCATCTCAAAACGCTGTCCTTTGCGGACTTCGGTCGGTGCCTGCAGCTGCACCACTCGAGCTGCGTCTTTAAGCGGGTCAAGCGGGACTGTTGATATCTCAACATCACTCGCCGAGAGTAAAGGCAGATAGTCTGCCAAGCGTGTCCCACCCGCGTTATGAACGCCATCGCTCAACAACACGATCCGCCGATGATAACCATTTGGCAGCACTGCGATTGCGTGTTTAAGTGCAGTGAGAATATCGGTTCCATCGCGTTTAATTGTCTGCTCCGCGAGAGCTTCCAGCAGCCCCGTAGACATGCTTTCCAAGGGTTGATTTTGTTTCTGTCGAATTCCTGTCAGGACAGAGGTTTCACTGGCAAAACCGATGATGCCGAACTGATCAGTAGGTCGCAATTTTGCGATAGCGGTGTTGATCTGTTTGATTGCTGCCTCACGCTCGGCACGCGGCACGCTTTCGGAGGTGTCCATTAGAAAAACGACTGCGAGTCGCTGTTCTTTGTGCGTTCGGTGCAGGCTGGCTAAGGCGAGAATTGCGCACAGGAGCGCGGCACCTCTCAGAAAGATGGTGACCCGTTTTCGCCACTTTGTCGTACCGAGGTGCGTCCGGCGTTGCACAAAGATTAGCAAAGGAATGGCGATGAGTAGGATTAAGAAGAGTGGCGTTCGGAAATCAAACATCTTTTAAATTACTTTGCAGTTCGGTAAGGTAAATTTGACGTTTCAAGTGCCTATTCCGTATATCCGCATGCGCCTGCTTCGCAGTGAGAATGCATGCTACGTTTTCGCGGCTAATTTTAACACAAAACAACTACCGACTCTTCAGAAAACTGCCAACCAGTGATGACGAATGAGATGATTAACTGCGGAGTTCCTCAAAATAGACTTCCGCTGCTTGCGTTTCTGCGGCATGTGACATGTTATAACGTTCGCAGAGGGCGATATATTCGTTAATCAGTGTGCGACGCTTTTCGGGTTGCATCTCACCACCAGCTACGAGCATCGCTTTGTAGGCAGGGATGGCGGCTTTTTCGACCCGCGCCCGAATCTCAGGCTTCTCGGCGAGTGCCAACGCCTGCTGGAAATAGTCGAAAATGGTCTGCGAACTCTCGGCATCCAAACCTATATCTTCTGGCGTCGGGAAACACCGCGGGTGGAGGCCCTTTGCATCAGCGTTATCGTGGAGGAAAGCGATATATTCCAAAATCGGCGGTGCTGCCGCCTCGTAATGGAGATTCACAAATTCATTTAAGAGTGTTTCAGAATCAAGATGCGGATTCCAAATAAGATGCGAGATTAGGTAATTTCGCAGGTCCGAAAATTCGCCTGTTAACCCGTTGCCGTTTGCCTGCATGAAAACACCCTTCGCGTTATTGCGCAGGAAATAACGCACATTCGGCGCGATACTCCGCAGATTCGGGAAGGGTAAATCATAAGAACGGAAATTGGTGTTATAGTTCCAAATCCAGATGTCGTCACAGATTTTTCCCCATTCGTTGGTATCTTGGCAAAAGGCTTGATTCTGTTCGCAATCCGGGTTGTCAATGGCGTGGAGAGTGCAACACTCAATGCTACAGAGCTGAATCTGCACATTGTGCCGAGGTTTTACCGTCTTAGGTGGCTTGCGGGTATACCAATACGCCAGTGTCCCGACTTTGACGTGCGGGTGTGCTTTCGCTATGCGTTCGGCGACAGCATTGACGAAGGTCAGCTGCGACCCCATCGGTGTGCCTTCTGCTTCGTTGAGCGTCTCGCACACTTCACACCGACAGTACGCCGCCGTATCCGCTTGACTCACACTGATATTGGTGGCTTCCGGACGCTCCGTGAGTTGTTGAATTGCGGATGCCGCAGCAATTTCAATAACTTCGGGATTCGTCACGCATAGCTGCGGTCCGCCGCCGTGGGTATTCGTATCCCGTTTTCCATCCACGAGTGCATAATATTCCGGATGGCTCTCGCCATAAGTGCTATAGGGTACCAACGCATGGAACGAGTGGTTGATCAGCTGCTGTTGAGTCTTCCCACCGAGATTTTCAGCATCCGTGACGGTGTTGACTTTCCGTTTCGCCGCGAACGTCGGATCCTCTGAATTCTCCCGGTAATAACTCCAACGGAACGAGAAAGGTGGGGAGTAAGTGTAACGTCCACATGGGATTTTTAGCGCAGATGCATCTGGAATATGCGTATGCTCAGCGGTTAAAAATCGGATACCAACGAGTTCTTCAAGAAACTGGTATACGGCGTAGAGCACACCGCGCGGTAGCCCCCCGTGTATCTGAACCTGTTCACTTTCAACAGTGATCTGGATATCCTCATCACCTAATGCGGGTAATGCGGCAATAGCGATCTGTCCACTATCCGTGTTGGCGTTATCCTGCGTGGTAACCAACCCCGTTGCTTGGTTGAACCAGTTTTGGAATTCTTCAGCGGCGTATTGTTCCGAAGCGGTAGCATCATCGGAGACAGTGATATGCCAATCCTGAATCGTCGAGATCGCTAAATCGCCACCAGTGGCGTGAAAGGTGAGTGTTTTCTGAGTTGACATGATACCTCCTTATTACGTATTCGTAGTGCCTTGTTCCACTGCTTCGGCATCCGTCTGATATTTCTGTTCGTTGAATAACACAATAAATGCAATCGCAGCGAGAACTGTTATGACAATAGGGACCATAAAGATTTTTGCCCACGCATGCCCACCTTCTGGATAAGCAAAGTAGTCATGCACACGACCACTGACGATATGCCCGACCAGCATACCGAACCCGTTCGTGACAAAGAGAAGCAGTGCTTGGGAACTCGCACGGATGTCCTGTGCACTCAATCGTTCCACAGCAATCATACCACCGACGAAAAAGAAGGAATAGCAGATGCCGTGCAATGTTTGCGCGCCGACAACCAACCACACGGGTTCACCAATGGCGAAGATCGCGTAACGGACGGGCCACGCAAGAATACCCAAAAAGATAGTAAACCGCATGCCGAACCGGCGCAAACACGGAAATAGAAGCAGCATCAGCAAGACTTCAGCAACCTGTCCGAGACTCATCGCTAAGTTGGCACTACTCCCGGCTAACCCAACGCCGTGTTCTGCTTCAGTCAAAAAAAGATAGGTTAAATTGTAATAGAAAGGGAGTTCAATCGCAACAACAAAGGAGATAATTAGAAGCACAGCGAAATTTCGATTTGAGACGAGGGAGAAGGCTTCAAGAAAGGCATAAGGGTTCTTTGCCTCTTTACTCGGAGGGGTATTAGGCAGTGTCAAACAATAGACCCCCATCATGAGTGAAAGCACGGCACCGAAAAGGAGACAGTCGCCGACGTGTGGAAGTGTTGTCTCTTGCCCCTCCCAGAACCGGAGGTATAGACTCAATATCCAGTTAATCGCAATCCAGCCGAGTGTTCCGAAGACCCGGATATTCCCGAATTTGTCTGACTGCCCCATGTGACGAAAAGCAATCGCGTTGGTCAGTGCGATGGTTGGCATATAGAGAACGGCGTGCAGGAAAATCATACTCCACATCATGGGGAAGGAGGTCTGTTTCCATGCAATAAAGAGACAGATACCACCGAGTATATGGGAGATCGCTGCGAACACCTGTGCCGGCATTAAGCGATCCGCAATCCATCCGGCGATGATTGGGGAAATTATCGCACCGATAGCAGTCGTGCCAAAGACGTAACTAATCTGCTTGCCACTGAATCCGAGGTTTTGCATGTGTCCAGCGATCAGTACTGCCCACGCGCCCCATATAGCGAACTGTAGAAACATCATTCCGGAGAGTCGTGCGAAGGTACCGAATTCTGTTCGTTTAGCTTCCATTAGCGGTCTCCTCTTTTATTCGATTCTAAAATTGGTTAACAGACTTCACGATGCTTTGCCTACTCCCACTGCGCAATCGGTGCTGTTGATTGCACTATATGCATTCCTGCGTTGGCAGCCTTGGCAAACGCAGCATCCGCTGGTTCCGTATAATCAACGATCCCCGGAACGACAACGGGTGAAGTCAGATCATCTACCAGATAGATTTTCTTCGCCAATTGGCTATCGGTCTGCTGAATTTCTGCGAGCAGATCGCTGACAGTCCACGCGACACAGTGGCTTTTCGCTTGTCCCGCGATAATCACTCGGTCGTATCCGAGAAGCATTTGGAGAAAGGTACTGTTTTTTTCAGCAATCGGTTCCCCATCCGTGTCGTTCAGGACTTCCGGACGTAAAACAGAATAGTTTTCAGTCAAGGGATTCTGTCCTTTAATTTCATAATGGATCTGGGTCTTACGGGCGATCGTATGGAAAAAGCAGGCTTCATCAACAGCAGAAACAACGGCGTGTCCAATCCCGCCGAGCATCGCATGGTAGGGCCATATTGCGAGCGGATATTTCCCATCTTCGGTGAGCCTTTTGACGTAGTGTTCGCCGTACGCCTGGAGCCATACGTATGGATTCGATTCTGGAACCTGATTCGGCAGATTTAGACTGCCTACAACAGCAGGATTGACGCGCCATCTGCCTGTCTCTACATCTTCCGGCGTAATCAGCGTCTGCAGCGGTAACGGATGCTCACCAGCATCATCAATCCAGAAGACTTCATGAAATATTTGCATTGCCGTGTGTGTATCCAGTGTGCAAGCAATTTTGGTAATCTGTGGCAGGTTACGATAGATGAACTGACATAGCCGAATATTATCCGCTACCGCACCATTTCCCGATCTACCCCCGACAAACAGTTCATAACCCGGAATACAGAATGTATTTTGGACATCGACAAGAAGTAAACAGGTACGAAAATTGTCTTCGGATGCTGGCGGTATCGAGTGTTGAGCTGCCCAGGTGAGTGCTTCTTGCTGGCGTTCTTGATAGGGGATTCGCCAAACCTTGTCTACCTGATTAACATCGAAATGTTCTGGGAGTGGAAGTTGCGATGTAGACATCGTTCTTATCCTTTTTACGTAAACCTTTTTGTGTAGGCGTATTTCCAACTGTGCCGGTTTTGGTTGCGGAGAGCGGTTTTAGGATTTCCGATATTGAGAATTTTATAGAATTTCGCGGTTTTTAGCAACAAAAATCGGTTCGGGGCATTTAGTTCTTCTGTAGGAGCGAGCTGGGCTCGCGATCTTCCGATGTAGGAGCGAGCTGGGCTCGCGATCTTCCGATCCAAACGCCTAAAACGAAATAGCCCAAAAATCGGTTGATATCTGTTACACATATAGAGTAGAATAGAGTAACATTCTCCAGTTAGTAGTCTGTCCATCTTTGAATTGTAGATAGATTCGTTCGTAGTAGTGCGATTTATCGCACGTCTCCGGTCAGAAACGGGCAATGAATTGCCCTACTACGAACGGGGATACTCCGAATTTTAGACTGGACAGACTATTAGTATCTTTTAGTCCCCTAAAGTTTGCAGGGAAAACAGAAATGAAAAAGTTTTTTAAACCACTCCCAGATTTAGAAGAGAGACTTGATCAGGTCAACGAACGGATGCGGCGGGCACGCCGAACCCTGGATTGGCGAGCAAGAGAAGCACGCATCCCGCTTGACATTCAAGAAGACTTTGGTATCTCTGAATTAGAAGGCGATGTGTTGCTCGTTTCACGTGACGGCGGTATACATGAAAAGGTCAGAAATCTCGTCCGTTCTGAAGGCTACGGATGCGACATTCCAGAGCGCAGCTCGGAAGCCATCGGTTTATTGAAGCTGGGCAAATATCAGATGGTAATTGCCGACTATACGCGCCGTTCGCGAGGTCGGCTCTTTGAATATATCAGACGGTATCAGCCGCATGTCAAAATTGTCTCGATTGTCCGTAATGACCACGAAGGACGACAGGTCATGAGAGCCGGTAGCTACAGTTACCTGTTAGGACGCGGTTTTGACCCGGAGCAGTTACGTACCTGTATAACAAGTGCTCTTAAATTAAAGCATCGCGCCTGCTGGTTGTTAACAAACGGCGAGCGGTGCAACCGGTCCTGTGTTGATGATTTCCAATCCGATGAAGATTTCGCGGAAATCGAATAAAGTACGGTACCGATTTTTAGCAAATTTTGGCATTCCGCCGCCTGCTACGAGCATGTAACTCGGAGACGCTGGAAAGTAATTATCGCTACCCCCTTGATCGGAAACCCGTTTTTGACAACGGAAAAAACGGAGCAAGAACCTAATATTTAAAAATATGGCAACAAATTTAGAATTTAAAGCACACTGTCAGTCATTTGAAAGCCTCTATTCGAGGCTGGCTAATTTAGAGGCGACACACCGTGAAACCGTCCATCAAATTGATACTTATTTTTATCTGACGCAGGTAAAAGA
>CAZQIP010000234.1:0-7039 GCA_964593655.1 uncultured bacterium
GGGGACGATATGTTTATAGAAACACGTCGCAAAGAAGCATTCAACCCTGTAAGGGTGGCATGTTTATGCCAATAAACACATAAAACGCCGCCGAACGATTTCCCATTTGCACATTTTCCACTTGAAACCCATCTGAATTAACGCTATACTCATTCTGAAAACAAAGATGGAGGTTACAAACAATGAAAACAAAAAAGATAAAAGCAACATACAGAAACGGCGTGATTGAACCGTTGGATAGAATTGACCTTCCCGAAGGGCAGGAACTTGAGGTCGAATTCAGCGTTCTCCAAAAAGCACCTCGTGAACTTACTCGCGAAGCAAAAACAGAATTGATTCAAAAAATGAGTGGTTCTATGAAAGGAACATGGGGAAGCACGGTCGAAGAAATTGATGCTTATATCAAATCAGAAAGGCAATCATGGGATCGAGAATTTTAGATTTCCCGGCAGCAAGTTCTCACATAAATCTAAAGCGGTGTGTAAAGTTTTTGACGCACGGCTAATAAAAGTGCGATCCTGTAGCATAGGAAACCGTTAGCCTGTGGCAAATATCATCCGTACCATAGGCTGTTAGCCTGTGGAGAACCCGTATTTCCCAATCCGTGATGCGGCATCCTCCCCCAAATGCGACCTACATTCAGATAACAATTGACAAATATTTACACACCTTTTCTTGATTTTTAACTTGAAACCCTCCTAACTTAATGCTATACTTGTCTTAAGTCTTACCGTAGACAAAATCGATCCAGAATAACCACATCGTTCCGTTGATACATCAGGATAAAGCATGAAAAACAAATCTTCCGACAACACCTCAAACATAGATAGTTCGCCTGAACGCAACCCAGAACCTACACAAAAAAGCGAAATTAAACTTCTGGATGTCGTAGCGCTCACACAGGATGTCCCCGAGCATAATCTCAAGCGCGGAGACATCGGCACGGTCGTTGAAATCCTTTCAAACGGCGAAGCATACGAGGTTGAATTCAGTCCTGTCTACGGACAAATGTTCAAGTGTCTTGGTTTCCCCGCATCTCAACTTAGAGTGATTCCTCACGAACAGATGAAAGCGGATTTCAAACTTCAACGAGATAAAAAAGTAAAAGGAACTACAGAAAAGGGAAAAAATGCCGCCGCACAACGCCTCATCAAAGCGATGGAAAAACCACCGCATCTCACCGATGAAGACATTGAAGCCCTGAATCGGTCAATAAAAGAGGAAGAAATACCTATAAAGTTTGATTCGATCTTTGAACTGGAGGAACGTGAAAAATAGTGATTAAACCTGCATAGCATAGATAAAATGGATTGCACACATTGATTTGGATTCAACTGTTTGTTGTGCTATCCCTTGATGGCATACCATTGGTTAAATCAGAAAAATTGAGGAGGAATCGGTAAAATGAAAACCAGCACAACTTATAAGATTAGACCGGCAGGACGACACATTCTCACCATCGGTCGCGATCTTATTCAGGACAATTATGCGGCTGTTTTTGAGTTGGTAAAAAACGCTTATGATGCCGATTCTCCTGATGTTCACATAGAATTCAAAACATCTCCCAATTCCAGCGGATATTTCATTGTCATCTCCGATCATGGGCACGGGATGTCTACGGATGATGTTATCAACAAGTGGCTGGTGCCATCAACCCAAGACAAGATTAAAAGGCATCGTAGTCCATCTGGACGCACACTACAAGGAAGTAAAGGGGTCGGACGCTATGCCGCGTCCATTCTCGGTACAGACATGCTTCTTGAAACGATTAACACCAGAGGTGAGAAAACAACCGCCTATCTTGAATGGGGCGACTTTGAGGCTGCCCTGTACTTGGATGATGTGGAAATACTATTGGAAACAGAAACAGTCTCCGAGGCCTCAGGTACACAGCTGACTATTAACGGTGGAGACGAAATGCTTGCTGAATGGGACCAGAAACAGTTTGACAAACTCCGATTTGAATTGAAAAAACTCACTTCACCTATAATTGATCCATTCAATAACAAAGGGACAAGCGAGGCATTCCATATTAGTTTGAGAGTTAACGGTTTTCCGGGAGTGAATGACATCAACGAAACTGTTGAGCCTTATCCACTTTTCGATCTCTTTGACTACAAGATAGCTGGTAAAATCTACAAAGACGGTACAGGAACACTAATTTATTCGTCGCAGAAAGCCCGCAACACAATAGAAGAGAAGATCCCATTCAATGTTGGACTTCCTACTGGCTGCGGTGAACTTGATATTGACATCCGGGTTTACGATCGCGAGGCAGATGCTATTGATGCCCTCATTAAGCGTGGATTTAGGGACGAATTCGGCAGATATGTCCAAAAACTTGAGGCGAGACAGATCCTAAATGCAAGCAATGGTATTGGCGTTTATCGAAACGGATTTCGGATCCGACCGCTCGGAGATCCCGATTTTGACTGGCTGAAACTCAACGCTCGAAGAGTGCAGAACCCAACACGCTGTATCGGCAGCAACCAAACAATCGGGTATGTCCAGATTCAGTCCGAGGATCAGTCATGCTTGATCGAAAAAAGTGCTAGGGACGGACTCAAGGAAAATGCAGCTTTTAATCAACTCAAAGAAATCACAACGCAGGTTATAACAGAACTTGAATGGCGGCGTTTTAATTACAGAAAGAGCGCAGGGTTGAGCCGTCCCGCTTTCAAAGTGGAAAGCAATCTGCAGAATCTTTTCTCCTTTGATGAACTCAAACAAGATATAGAAGCCGAACTGACAAAGGCTGCTGTTGACAGAATAGCAGCTGACGAAATTATTAAACGCATTAGTGAGGATGCCGAAGAGAAAAACAAAATTGCTGAGGAAATTCGTCAAACTGTTGCTGTTTACCAAAGTCAAATTACCTTGGGAAAAATCATAAATGTCTTGCTGCATGAAGCCAGACGACCTCTCAGTTACTTCCGAAATCGAATACCTTATCTTAAGCGGAGATACGACTCATTTCAGAAAAATGGAAATCCAGCAGACCTTGAAAAAGCAATGGAAACCGTTGATGGAATTGCTGAGAATTCCCAATTCTTTGTGAATCTCTTTAAAAGACTTGACCCACTTGCAGCAAGAAAGCAGACCAGAAAAAAAACGTTAGCGTTGAAGAAAACGATAGAGGATGTCTTTTCTGTCTTTGAAAACGAGATGAAATCTCATAATATCTCTGCTGAAATCAAAGGTTCTGACGAATTTAGATTTCTCGCTTGGCATCAGGACATCTATGCCATTTTCACGAATCTCGTTGACAATAGCCTCTACTGGATCAGTGAGAAAAAGCCTAAAATACGAGAAATCACAATTGAATTCCTTGTGGACGAAGGTTCCCTCATTCACATTGACTATCATGATACCGGACCCGGAATTGAACCCACTCTCATTGAGAGCGAAGTGATCTTTGAACCCCATTTTTCAACCAAACCGGATGGAACAGGGTTGGGACTAGCAATAGCTACCGAAGCTGCAGATCGAAGCGGGCTTGAACTGAAAGTTCTTGAGTCTGAAGAAGGGGTTCATTTCAGACTTCTACCCAAAATGGAAGGTGGAAAGTGAAAAAATTGCGTTTACTTATAGTTGAAGACGTAGAACAGGAACTTGAGAGCTTCAGGGATGATCTGGAAGACTACACGCGCGAGAAAGAACGAGACATTGATCTTATTGAATGTAAAACACTCGAGGAGGCACTGAACAAACTGGACAATTCCTTTGATGGGGTTATTATTGATCTGAAACTCGCAAATCATCGAAGTAATGAGGGGCATAGAATTGTCGAAAAGATTGTAGAATCATTTTTTCGGATCCCAATCGCGATATTTACCGGAAACCCAGGGGATTGGGATCACAGTCTGAACGAAAAAACTATGCTTATTGATGTTTTCACGAAAGGAGAAACTGGGCACTATGAACTTCTGGACCAGTTCTGGGAGATTTATAATACAGGACTCACTCGTATTATGGGCGGTAGAGGATTAATTGAACAGCAACTTAGTGAAGTTTTCCTCAAAAATCTTCAGCCACAAATACCAACATGGGTGTCTTATGGAGTAGAAAATTCAGAACAAACCGAAAAGGCCCTTCTCCGATATACCCTAAACCATCTCCTTCAACTTCTTGAGGAAGACGAAGAAGATTGTTTTCCTGAAGAAGTATACCTATATCCTTCAGTGTTGGATAGAATTACAACCGGTAGTATGATAAAAATAGATGACCAATGGTTTGTGGTTCTGAGTCCAGCTTGTGACCTTGTTCCGAGAGGAGAAAATGGGGTGCGCAATACAGATTACATCCTCTTGGTCGAGATCGAAAGCGTAGATAAGGTACTAGCGGGCAGTAAAAGTAAAGGCAAAGTCAGAGAACTTTGTACTAACAAACGTGACTACTACCATTGGCTACCGGAAACTGATTTTTTTGACGGTGGAATTCTTAATTTCAGAAAACTGAAGACGCTGAATGAAGACAACTTTGAAGAAAAGTTTGGAAAACCCACAATTCAAATATCTCCATCTTTCGTAAAGGATATTGTATCACGCTTTTCTTCATATTATGCCCGGCAAGGGCAACCCGATATTGACAGCGAAGATTTTGTTATTCGCTACACCACTTGATCTCCTATTTTGTAAGGAACTCCTATGCCCACACTTGAATTTAACGGAAAACACCACATCTACACCCACCACCTCACCGTCCCCTACCGCCCACTTGAAACTGACGAATCCCGCTCCTGCAACCCAACCGGAGAAGATGACAACCTGATTATCCACGGCGATAACCTACATGCTCTCAAAGCGTTGCTGCCTCGCTATACCAACCGAATCAAGTGCATCTACATCGATCCACCTTACAACACCGGTAATGAGGGATGGATTTACAACGACAATGTAAGAAGTCCACTTATGCAAGGATGGTTCAAGGAAAATAGTCCCGTTGATAATGAAGACCTTGAGAAACATGACAAATGGCTTTGCATGATGTGGCCGAGATTGCACCTGCTAAAAGAACTTCTTGCCGAAGATGGCATAATTTTTGTTTCCATTGACGATAACGAACAACACCATCTGCGAATGTTGATGGATGATATTTTTGGAGGACAAAACTTTGTCACCAATATAATTTGGCAAAAAAAATTTAGTCCGCAAAATGATGCTAAGTACTTTTCGGATAATCACGATTTTGTAGTATGTTACGCAAAAAATAAAGAGACATGGAGACCTGTTCTACTACCGCGAACTGAAAAACACAACAAGCGGTATTCCAATCCCGATAATGATCCTCGAGGCCCCTGGAGTTCAAGCGGATTAGATGTTAAAACCTATCAAGAAGATTATGATTATCCTATCACTACTCCGTCCGGTCGAGTCGTAAACCCACCCGGTGGTACATGTTGGAGATACAGCAAAGAGAGATTTGAGATATTGGTAAACGACAATCGGATATGGTTTGGTGAAGATGGCAATAATGTCCCTCGAATAAAACGGTTTCTATCGGAGGTAAAACAAGGTATCACACCACTAACTGTGTGGCTTCACGAAGATGTTGGACATACTCAGAGTGCTACACAAGGACTCAATAAAATTGGTGTTGCTTTTTCAAACCCCAAACCACATACTCTGATAAAACGCATCTTACAAATCGGGACTGATCCGGATTCTATTATCCTCGACTCATTCGCTGGCAGCGGCACAACCGCCCACGCTGTCCTTGCCTTGAACAAGGAAGATGGCGGTAACCGTAAGTCTATCCTTATTGAGTGCGAAGATTATGCCGACACTACCACTGCTGAGCGTGTTCGTCGCGTTATCAACGGTGTTCCCAATGCGACTGACGAAACATTGCGTGAAGGGTTGGGTGGTTCTTTTACCTACTGCACCTTGGGTGAACCGATTGAGGTTGAAGCAATGCTTACCGGAACGAAGTTACCAACATACACAGCACTTGCAACCAATCTGTTGTTTACCGCTGCAGGTATTTCTATTGAGGATGATACGTTGGAGCAGAAAAATGATGACGGACTTTTTTACAGTAATGACAAAAACGATTACTACCTGATTTACAAACCCGACCTTGAATATTTACGCAGCAACGAGGCAATACTCAATCTGGCGCATGCAAAACGGATCCAGGATTCCAGTCATGAAAACGGCAAAAAAGCGATTGTCTATGCGGCGGGTAACTACATCGGACAGCGTGAACTCACAAAGATGGGAATTGCATTTTGCCAACTCCCTTATGCCATACATGAAAGATAGAGGATAGAAGATGCTGGAATTAAAAACGTATCAGCGCGATACACTCGACGCATTTAGCAACTATTTAGAAATGCTTGAAAAAGAGCGGCAGGCTTCAGAAACCGTAAAGATGAAGAAGCCCTTCGAGATCATATCCTCTTTTTCTTAGAACCCAGTTTTGAAGGCTCAGCAACCGGTGAAACATTCAATAAGAGTGGAAAAACGGATATTCTCATCCGGCATGAAAACTCAAATGTGTTTATTGCCGAGTGTAAATTCTGGACTGGACAAAAAGGATATTTGGAAACGATTACGCAATTATTAGGATACCTCACGTGGCGCGACTCAAAGTCTGCAGTAGTAGTGTTTGTGCGGAACAAGGATTTATCATCGGTCCTACAGACTGCCGAAGAGGTAACGCCTGACCATCCAAACCACTTGGGTTTTGTAGATAAAAAGGAAGATACATGGTTTAACTACCGATTCCACATCAACGATGATCGGAACCGAGAAGTTAAACTGGGTGTGTTATTCTTCCATATCCCCGAGCCAGAGAAACCTTAATCCCCAACCAATACCGCTAATAGTAGTCTTTCAACTTTGAATTTGAGGGCAGGTTCGTAGTAGTGCGATTTATCGCACGTCCACAAGCCAATAACGGGCAATGAATTGCCCTACTACGAACAGGATCATCCATAAACTCAACATTGAACGACTAATAGTCTGTCCATCTTTAGATTGTAGATAGATTGGTTCGTAGTAGTGCGATTTATCGCACTGCTTCGCAGTGAGAACCG
>CAZQIP010000235.1:0-6229 GCA_964593655.1 uncultured bacterium
TTTTTAATAGTTGTCAGTTTGCTTCGCAGTGAGAATACGATTTTTTCTGCGAAAAAAATCTTTCAGTTTTCAGAAAGAGCGTTTGGGATACCGAAAACCGCTTAACCGATAACTGACAACTATTTTTAGAGCCCGCCGCTGGTGGAGGCGTTGGTGTAACTTACCTGCTTTAACATATAACGCTGCTGCATCGGTCGTGTTGGCGTTGAGAGAATACTGCGTTGCTGCAATTGGTTGTTGTCTCCGACCAAGCGTCTTGACTGTTGGGCTGAAGGAAACACCTCTGGCAATGGTACTATTTGTTGTTTTTGAGATGTTGGTGATACTGACACTTGATGCGAGTCTTGATTGAATAAAGGTCCCGCTTGATAGAAATAGGTGCCGGCGGCAAGAATCAATGCCATAATACCACCGAACGCCCATTTGGGACGACGGAGGACATCTAAGAGTTGTTTCCAGCGTGTTGCCGCAATTGCCTTAAGGCTGCTCGGATCGCGTTCTTCTGTGGCGAGTCGTTGCTGTAGCGTTGACATAAAGTACGGCGAGGGTTCTATCTGCGGCAATTGTTGTACTGCCTTCACAGACTCCTGAAATCGGACATATTCGTGTTGGCACGCCTCACATTCTGCGAGGTGTCCTTCAAAACCTTGCAGTGTCTGATAATCGAGTGTGTCTTCAAAGTGGGCAGAGAAGTGTTCCTCAGCCTGTAAACAGTTCATAAGTCGCTCCTAAAACGTTAAATAAAAGGTTTTAACTTTTCCTTAAGCATAAGCCGGGCGCGGTTGATGCGAGATTTCGTTGTACCGCTTCGGAGTTCGAGTACCTCGCTGATTTCATCGTAACTGAGTCCTTGTAGATCACGGAGCACAAGCGGGAGTCGATACTGTTCTGGTAATTCTGCGATTGCTTTTTGAATAGCGTTCCGTAGTTCCTTGCGTTCGAGTGCGATTTCGGGTTGGAGCTCGGGGTTCGCGGGCGCGTTTGCAATTAAGTCAATCTGTTCTGTGTCGCCATTACTATCGCTTCCGCTGTTCACAACATTATCGACTCTGTACCGGTCCCGCCGTCCTCGATTGCGTAATTCATTTTTGCAAAGATTTGAGGCGATGTGATACATCCACGTCTTAAAATGCGCGCCCTCGGATTTGTAGCGGCTCGCGGCTTTAAAGATGCGGATGAACGTCTCCTGCGCCAGGTCCTCAGCACTATCCTTGTCATTGATAAACCGAGCAATGAAATTAACAAGCGGCTGCTGATGGCGGCGCACGAGAAGCGTAAACGCGTTTTCATCCCCTTTTTGGTAGCGTTCCATTAGTTCATCGTCTAACTCAGGCATCAGGTCCCTCCGGAGGTGCTTATCTATGATACACACCCAGCAGGGGATTTGGTTGCAAATTTTTTTTCTCTATTAAAAAAAAACGGAAATTAGGTATATTTGGATGCGTGTCTTGACCTCAAAGCGGTTTTCATGTATGATTATTCTAAGAGGGTCTTATACGAAATAATAAAAATTTAGCATATCTATTGACAGATGTCAAGTTTAGAACACGACAACCTGAGTTCTAATGGAGGCTTATATGTTTGATGAGGTTTTACAAGAGGTTGAGGCACAGTGTAAGGCAGAGAGCATCCCGATGTTAGGGGAAGAAAAGGCGAAATTTCTTTCCGCCTGCGTTGAGGCAGCGAAGCCATTCCTCATTGTTGAATGTGGCACGGCTATCGGTTATTCTGGGCTCTGGATGTTACGCGTGTTAAGAGATGCTGGGGCTGGACGCTTGATAACAATCGAAATAGACGCTGACCGAGCGTCACAAGCACGCGCCAATTTTGAACGCGCGGGTATGGCGGCCCTCGTTGACTCACGTATCGGTGATGCACAAGAGGTACTTGAAAGCATTCAAGATCCTGTTGATTTTCTGCTCCTTGATAACAACTTTAGCAACTATTTCCCGTGTTTTCAGGCGATTGAGTCGCGACTGACGGATCCCGCAACCGTTGTGGCGGATAACGTCGGTATCGGTGCCGATTCGATGGCGGATTATCTCGGACATGTCCGCGAACGTTATGAATCTGAGACACACTGGTTTGACATCGATCTGCCGTGGGTGAAACAGGACGCGATTGAGGTTAGTATCTACCGGCGTTAATTTTAATTTAAAGTTGTCTCTCAGACGAAATTGGTGAGATAGGTTTGGAAGAATGGAAGTGTGGAAGGATGGAAGAAGTGCTTGCCTATCCTTCCGTAAAAAAATGAGGAAGTTATTAGAAGGGGAGTAGGTTTGTATGGATTATGATTTTATGACTGTTGCACGGTTGCCTTCGCCGGATGATAACGTCGCTATTGCTACGCAGACATTAGAAGGTGGGACATGTATCCGCTATGACGGGCAGCAATTTCAGTTATCGCATACTATCTTAGAAGGGCATCGCTTTGCTATCGAGTCGATTTCAGAGACATCGCCGCTGTTGTCGTGGGGTTTACCCTTCGGTTTCGCTATACGCGCCATTGCCCCCGGTGATTACGTGTGCAATCAGAAGATGATTGATTCTTTGTCGATTAGAAACTTACCCTTCGCATTGCCGGAAACACCTAACTTCAGCGACAAGATGGCACCCTATCAGTTAGATGAGGCTGAATTCCGCCCGGGTACACAGATGCCACGTTATACGCATGCGCGGCACTTCCTCGGTTATCAGCGTCCGGGCGACCGTGGCGTTGGCACGCGAAACTATATCGTTGTTATGGGCACAACTGCCCGGACCTCCGGTTTCGCGAGAAGACTTGCCGAGATGTGTTCAGCAAGTGCCGAGGCTTATCCGAACGTAGACGGCATTGTTGCCGTGACGCATACAGAGGGTGGTGAAGGCAGGACTCCGAATAACATTGATATGTTACTCCGAACGCTTGCTGGTTTCACTGTCCATCCGAATATCGGTGCGATGCTGCTTGTTGATTATGGTACTGAAGCGGTTCCGAACGAAATGCTCAAATCGTATATGTTCCGCGAAGGTTACGCTTTGGATGATGTCGTTCACCGTTTCTATCGGCTACAGGGGAGTTTTGACACGGATTTATCGAACGGTACGGAGATTATCAACGGGTGGTTGGAAAGTGTGAACAGCGTACCGCGCACCGAACAACCTCTGGAAAATCTGAAGATTGCCCTGCAGTGTGGCGGTTCCGATGCATTCTCTGGTGTATCTGGTAATCCGCTTGCCGCTTACGTTGCGAAAGAGGTCATCCGTTATGGTGGATGTGCCAACCTTGCGGAGACCGATGAACTGATCGGGTCTGAGGCATACATACTTCAAAACGTCCGCGACCTGCCGACGGCGCGCACGTTTCTCGGGACGATTGAACGGTTCAAAGAACGCGTTTCATGGCATGGACACTCCGCTGAAGGTAATCCGTCTGGCGGCAACAATTTCCGTGGACTTTACAACATTGCCATTAAATCAATCGGTGCAGCGATGAAACGGCACCCCGATGTCTGTCTCGATTATGTCATCAATTACAGTGAACGTATGGAAAAACCGGGTTACTATTTCATGGATAGTCCCGGCAACGATTTAGAAAGCATCGCAGGACAGGTAGCATCCGGATCCAACATGATTTTCTTTGTCACAGGCAACGGGTCTATTACGAATTTCCCGTTTGTACCAACGATTAAAATCGTCACGACGACGGGGCGTTACGAGATGCTTTCCAAGGATATGGACGTGAACGCCGGTGCGTATCTCGACGGCACACCGATGGAAGTACTCGGTGAGTCTATGTTAGACTTGACAGTGGATGTCGCATCGGGTGAACGTTCAGTCGGTGAGAAAGCTGGACATTCGCAAGTCTCGCTATGGCGCGATTGGAAACAGACGGGGCCTGTGGATTTAGATCCGTTCCTGACAGCATCCGAATTGAAGTCTGGCGAACCTATCGCTGTTGATACTTCCACTATAAATGTGAGTTCCGATGATTTACGATTTCATGCTCTCGAAACAGAGGCGGGTTACCGCACGGATCAGGTTGGACTCATCTTGCCTACGAGTCTCTGCTCTGGGCAGATTGCAGAGATGATTGCGCACCGCTGTAATGAACGTGGGATCGGCGAGAAGCAGGGTATATCCCGTTTTGTGGCACTACCGCATACGGAGGGGTGTGGTGTCTCAGGTGGACGTTCGGAAGAAATTTACACCCGCACGATGATTGGACACCTTACGCATCCGACGGTTGCGCTCGGTCTACTCCTTGAACACGGCTGTGAGAAGACGCACAACGACCACGTCCGACATGAGATTCAGAAACTCGGTATATCGCCGGAACGCTACGGTTGGGCGAGCGTGCAATTAGATGGCGGGATTGATGCCGTTATTGAGAAGGTACAAGACTGGTTCTCGGAAACGCTTGCGGATAAACCGTCTGTACCGGTTGTCGATGCTGGATTGGAACACCTTTGCATAGCGGTGACCTCGACGGGTGAGGCGACTGAGGAAGTCTCTCAATCTCTGATGCAATTGACGCACCGGATTGTTGCCGCGGGTGGGACGGTTATCGTGCCTGAAAATGCGACTTTCTTGTGTTACGGCACACGGCGTGTGCCTACTACTTTGGCGTATGGACAAAGGGTTGAAAAGGCGGGGTTTCACGTCATGGAGACACCGACGGATCAACCGACGGAGACGTTGACGGGGTTAGGCGCGACGGGTGTGGATATGGCACTTGCACACATCGTTGGTGCGCCGTTGCAATCGCATGTGATGGTGCCACTCATTCAGGTCTCTACGGATACCACGACGCAAAGCAACTACGGTGCAGATCTCGATTCAGAGTCTGTCGATTTTGACGACCTATTGGCGTTGATTGTGGAAGTTGCTTCGCGGCAATATATACCGAAGCTGCACGGCAAAGGGAATACGGATTTTCAGTTGACGCGCGGGTTATTGGGGATTTCGATGTAGTGAGTCGAATTGCTAAAGTTTATCGGTTCCGAACCGCGTGCCAATCCCGATAATAAAAGAGAATTCATTCGCTGTTTCGTCGCCGTTGAAGTCATCCTCAAAGGATAGGGACACTCGCTGGTACTGCCCTTCTGTCCGAAGCACAAAAGCCTGTCCGATACGCCACTGGTGCCCTAAGCCTACCCCGAAACTTGTCAAGGTAGCATTTCCGTCGATAAATAAAGCACCTTCACCATGAAATGTTGCCATAGAAACCCGCGCCAGAACGTAAGGACTCGACATTGTGTAGTTACGCAAAAAGTACGCCGCCCTACCGCCAAAATAGAGTGACGTTATGTTTGTATTCTCCTCTTCCCAAGCATTCTCAAAATGTTCCGAATCCTCATGAAATACGGTGCTCCCGAAACTGAATTCCGGACCCATGGCGAAATGTTGTCCTAGAAACCACGTCGCGTAAATCGAAGGCGGGGTGGAACTTATATCAAAAAACGAGCCTGAAGGTACCCGGGTATAGGTGAGACTTACGGCGTAATCATCATCAACGTTAGGAACAAGGTGAGATATCCCAAATTGCGTGCCGATCTCGAAATCAATAGCCGAAGTAGGAACTATAGGGAATATCAAAGAAACAAGTATAACGAAACCCAAAATTGGTAGAATTGACACAACATTTTTTCGATTTACAAGTCGTATTTTCATCATAAACTCCAATCGTTATTTTGTTTCCTTTGTTGCAGTAGGATTAGGTTTCCTTTAAAAAAACGAGGGTTTTCGGTTAGTTTTCGGTTATGTAATGATATTTTCAATCCTTGTGATTGAGAGCTTAGACCACCAGCGACTCGTATTTTATAGTAGATTTCAGAATTACTTATACACTTTGCGTTGGCGAGGTTAGGGATGCAGATCGCAAATGTAAAGCATTCTCACTGCGAAGCAAAATTTGGTCTCCGCGTGTGGGAAACCAAATTTGGGTGAATACACCGCAAAACCGCACCTACCAGTCCTTGGGACCGAGACGGGATTCAAGAGGGTTTTGAAGTCATCAAGGTTTCCGCGTAGAATCCGGTTCGGTTGATGAAGATTAATTTTTTAATTCGGTAATTTCTTGGCGAAGCCCGGTGCGGTTCCAAACCGCACCATAAGTGTCAATTTTAGAAAAAATAACCGTAGCGACCCCCAGGCCGGTAGGTTCGGTTTCTAACCGAACCGGATACGACGCGGCAACCGCGATAACTTCAAAAACCTCTTGAATTCCGTTCTCAGTTTCTTCTTTAGC
>CAZQIP010000236.1:0-16992 GCA_964593655.1 uncultured bacterium
GACGCACATTTCATCAGATACAGCTTCAACTCACCGGAGAAAGACAGATACTTACGGACTTCATAACGCATTTTCATACAATAATACCAAAAGAACCTTGATAATCACTGCTTTACAATAACTTTTGAGAAATATCAGATATACTAATAGCATCAATAATATGACTTCTCCAAAGCCTGGTCCGCCCATTGATACCCTCCTTGATGTGATTGTAGGATTTTCCGTAATTATGGAACGAATTTCTTTAACTGTCCCCATGTTATTGTTAACTTGCCTGTGGGATCAACAGCAAGCGGTTCTCCAAAGGTCAGAGTGCCAAGATTCGCGGAGTCGTCTGGATTCAGACCGTGCCAATCCATAAACACAAGCTCACCTTTTTTCTCTGGATCATCTGTGCCTTCCTCATATCCGGGTGTAAACCCGACTTCGGTTCCCTCCTTGACTTTTACTTTTGTGAGCGACGTAAACGGCATCGCCACCTCATAAATCATACCGCCTTTGCCCAATTCAGGTGTCGGCACGATCGCAATATCGGATTTCGGGAGATCCGGATTCTTGATCGCGCTGAAATCAGTGACGAGGGCTTTTTTGTTGATAAAAGCGAAATTGGGCTTGCATACGGGCTGCCCAACTCCGACTTTCTCCCAATCAATATACAAGAAAATTGTGTCGCCTATCCAAGGTTGTCCGGCGTTGGCTGCTGGTGCGAAAATATCATCGCGCACTGCCGCTGCAAAATAAAAGGTTTTCGCGTCATACATGGTTGACCAAGTCATTGTGAGGTCATCTTTTCCGTCCCACACGCCTTTTCCGCGGAGGAGTTCCTTTTCTGAGTCAAACGCGACCCAGACAGCATATTTCCAATCATCAAGTTTTCCATCAATCTTGGGTGCGTTCGGAATAAACCCGGCGATGGATTCTCCATATTCCAACCCAAACGCATCGCTGTTATCCTCTGGCAGAAAGTCTGCATTGACTGTAAAAACGAGCAGAAACCCGAAGAGGATAGATAAAATCATCGTTTTCATGATTGATTCAGCTCCTTTGGTGTTGTTTGATTGTTAACGGTGTTGCTATTTTCTCACAGATTTTAAACTTAATAAGCCAGACACATCTTCAAGAATCGCATAAACATCGTAATCATCAAAAGCCGTTTGTGGCGTGGCATCCGACAGCAGAGCAAGAAAAAAAATGAAGACATAAACGAACATTTTGCTTGCAGATTTAAACTTTCTTAGACACCTGTTTTGCCAACTGCATAAGTGCGGGTGAAATGTCCAATTTGTCAAGTTCCGCCTCAATCAAGACAAAATGTTGTGTTTCAGCAAGTGCTGCTGTCATGGCAGTGTGAAATTCGCCTTCCGTACGGGCAGCAAATGCGCGTCCTGCGCCAAAGAGTTTCGGTACATGGGTGTAGTTCCAATTTTCTATATCGTTAAAGGGACCTTCAATAAAGGGGCGGATGGTGCCGTATCCCTGGTTGTTTAAAATCAGAACAATCGGATTGAGTCGATAGCGAATAGTCGTTGAGAGTTCGGTCCCGGTCATTTGAAATGCCCCATCGCCTACGATGACAAGTGGTCGGGCTGTCGGTTTGCCGAGTTGGGCACCGATTGCGGCGGGAACTGCAAACCCCATTGAGGTGTAGTAGGCAAGCGCAATAAAATCGGTACGTGCCGGAAGCCGTAAGCCTAAAGCCGCCCAGAGGCTGTCACCGATGTCAGGAATAACTGTCATGTCTTCAGACAGCAGTAGATTGAGTTGTTGGAACAGGCGTTGCATTGTAAGCGGCTGGTCGGGCACCATCTTGAAAGGTTCTGGCACTTCCATGACCCACTCCAAATCTATGTTCCCCCGTTCATGGAGTTCTGGAGAATACAATCCATCAATAAAATCTTCAAAGGTGACATTTTCATAGGTAGAGTAGCCGACCGAAATTTTATCCGAAGTTGCGTATACCCGGTGCCTGCGATCTAAGTTTGCCGTGTAGATGCCGAGGTTGACATCGGTCATAAATACCCCGAGGGTGATAAGACAATCGGAAGATTCAACGAGTACTGTGATTTCTTCCCTGCTCATCGCGCCGCCGTAAATACCTAAGTAGAGCGGATGCGCCTCTGGCATTACCGATTTACCGAGCAGCGTTGTCACCACGGGAAACTGTTTTTCTTCAGCAAGCTGGAGTAATTTGTTTTGATATCCGAATCTGTGGAGCTCCGCACCTGCCAAAATGACAGGATTTTCGCTCTGATTTATGAAGGCAATTGCATTTACTAAGGCGGCCTCTAATGTCTCGGGGTCACTCTGGCGGTCTCTCGTTGAAGGACGTTGGAAGAGTGTTCCAAGCATCCCTACTCTATCGCGTGGCAGTTCAATGTAGCCGGGACGCTTGTGCCAATACACAGCGTCGAGTACTCTATCGATCTCGTTAAAGGCGGTAAAGGGTTCATCAAGGAGCGCGGATGCGACGGTTATCTCGTCATAAATACGTTGTTGTGTGTAGAAATCCTTACCTTTATGGTGCAAAAGTCCCTCTGCGTCACGCTCTTCTATCCCCGGGCTTCCGCTAATCACAATGAGAGGTGATTTTTCAGCGTAGGCGGCAGTAACAGCGTTGATCATTGATAGCCCACCAACCCCATATGTCACACATGCAGCTCCGATGCCTTTTGTCCGGGCATAGGCATCTGCAGCAAACCCGGCAGTTTCTTCTCGCGTCGTGCCGATGTGTTGAATAGGGCTTTTCTCGATCATATCGAAGAACTGCACTACATAATCACCCGGAATGCCAAAAATGTGATCAATACCGTAATATTGCAATTTTCTCAGAAGGTACTCACCGATAGTAATCTGTCCATTTTGCATTATTAGTGCCCCCTTTTACTATAAATGCCCCAGAGTTCGAGGTTTGAGAGACCCATCAATGCTGCGTAACAGAAGGTCTTCGTGTTATACAATGTTGTTTGGTTGTTAACGACGTTGCTATCTTCTCACCGACTCTAAATTTAGCAACTCAGACACATCTTTAAGAACAGCATAAACGTCATAATCCTCGAAAACTGCTCGTGGCGTGACACCCGACAGCACCGCGATAAAGTCTATTTTAGCCTGCTGTGCTGTTTTGGTATCGGTCAGGCTATCTCCAACATAGAAGCAATTTTGGCGGACACACTCCAATCTTTCAACTGCTGTCAGTAAACCCGATGGGTTCGGTTTCTGCTCAGACACATCTTCAAAACCGATGATGACTTCAAACGCGTCTAACAGATGATCTCGTTTGAGCACCGCTTCGACACGATAACGGTATTTTAGTGTGACAATACCGAGCTGGATCCCGAAATTCCGCAACGCTGCGACTGTCTCTGGAACAGGGTCAAGGAGTTCCGTCATGTCCGTCATTACTTCATCAGCGCGCTCAACAAACAGTCGTGTAAATGCGTCGGTGTCCCGGACATATTCCCGCCCTACTAACATCACCAAGGCATCGGGTAGTGATAGACCGATTGTCTTCCGAATCTCGGCATCCGCAGCGAGTGGAAGACCGAGTCTATCAAGTGCGAAGTTGATACACTCAATGACCCCCTCTGAAGAGTCTGCCAGCGTATAGTCAAAGTCGAAGATGATGGCTTGAACGGGCGGTTTCAATTGCCTCAAAACTCAAGTTCGGGTATCCCGACCTCCGCTGCTGTTTCTTGAATCTGTCGCCACGTTTCGTCGTCAATAGGGATGCCCTCGCGTAAACGCAGCTCCGTTTGACGCGCCTCAATCTCACCCGGTGTCAGAATTTCCTCGAATCCCGGTGCGGTCGGTGAGGCTTTGACGTGTGCGACGAGTCCGTCAACATGGTCATAAAAATCGTCAAGTGGCGTAAAATTGGCGATGTCCAGTACAATCATTAAGATGCCGTTCTGGAGCCGTGTGTTCCCTGATCCGCTACAGCCCGCGCCAGACAGCGCACCGCCAAGAATGTCAATCATCAGGGCGAGGGCGTACCCCTTATGTCCGACAATCCCACCGAGTGGTAACAACGCCCCGGGTGGAGAAGCCATCAAGTCTTGTGGGTTTGATGTCGGTTTACCTTCACTGTTCATGAGCCAACCGAGCGGCACGGAGTCCCCGCGATTCAGGGCAACCCGAATCTTTCCCTGTGCGACAACACTGCTTGTGATGTCAAGCAGGATTGGCTGGCCTTCGCGTGTCGGTGTGGCGATTGCGATGGGATTTGTTGCCAATCGTCCGTCTCGTCCACCGAATGGCGTAACGTACAGCGCGGTCCCACCAGCGTTCACCATCGTGATGCCTACCATCCCGGCTTCGGCTGCCATCATTGGATAACTCCCGATCCGCCCGATATGATTACAGTTGTAGACACTGATTGCACTAACCGTGCTTGACTTCGCCTTCTCAATTGCGAGCGCCATCGCCTTCTGTGCGACCACATGCCCAAACCCCCAATTGCCGTTAATGAGGGCATGTGAAGGGGATTGACGTTCAATTTCCATCGGTGCCCCAGGCTGAATAAGTCCAGATGCTATGAGCCCCATATACTGCGGAATGCGGATAACGCCGTGTGAATCATGCCCCGCGAGGTTTGAAGCGACGAGCAATTCGGCGATAATCGCTGCCTCGTCAGTCGGAACACCTCCTGCTTGAAAAATATCGGCAGTGATTTTTTGTAACCGTTCTTGTGTGAAATTTGGCATATCTGGGTTCGTTTCTACCTCTGTTTCTACTATGCTGCGTCAAAGAGTGATGGGAAATGGCGATATGGGTCGGCAGGGTCCCGGAAAAGGATTTTTTGACGCTCCGTTAATGCTATATCCTCCGGTGGTGCCACACGCCGTGAAGTCCAAGCAATGTGTGAGACACAATATTTATAGAGTAAAGACCGGCGTTGGTGTTTTCCGTTCCACGCCGCGGTGCCGTGGGTTAATGCTTCAGTAAATAGAATTGCTGACCCTGCGGGTGCGTTCGGAATGGCGACACAATGCGCATTTTCGGGTGAAGCAGCTATCTGTTGTGGCAGTTTATAATTGCTTTTGTGGCTGCCCGGAATGCAGCAAAACCCGCCGTGTTCGGGTCCAGTATCCGCGAGATTCCATGTCACGACGACGAACCCGTTGTGGATCTCGTTATCTCGGAATGAATAATATTCCCCCGGTTGTGCTTTTGCTGTTGGTGATGTCGCACCGTAGTCAGCGTGGAGTCCGCCTCTCGGCATGCCTTCCTCCATATACATGCCGTAAATCCGGTCAAGACGAAAGCAATCTCCTAACCGAAATTGAAGTATCGGCATAATCTTGGGGTGGTCAAGCAAACTGCAAAACGGTTTCCCCCATTGCAGAAAACCGGAGCCATCTGGCGCGCTCCCAAATCTTTGGACTTTTCCGGGTGTCGGGAGTTGTTGCTCATCAATGCCTTGATTGAGTGCTGCGAGTTCATCTGGACTCAAGACATTTTCGATGACGAGGTAGCCTTGTACATCAAAGAGGTACTGTTGTAACTGTAGATCGCTCATACGTTGACTCTCCTATTATCTACAGGTTCAAATTTAACTGTGAAATAGTTTGAATAGTCGTTGACAGTCAATTTAGCACATTGGTCGGACTTTGTCAAACATATTATGCATTTATGGCGTGTGAATGCCCTATACTGTGCAGCGTGAAAGTGGGATTGCCCATTTTTGTGCAGATTATCTGTGTTATGACTGGAAACAGCGGTATATTCTGGCGTTTCAGGTATGGCATATAAATTGCTAAAGTCATAACAAGAGGCTATGACTTGAAAGGGGAACACCGACCTATGAAACAGAGATTTTTTTTTATTTTCATGTGGCTACTGATCCTTCTTCTCTTTTCCTTGATCTTTTCCTTGAGCAGTTTCGCGCAGAATTACACGCGGCTCGGACTACCGGAGGGTGCGATTGCGCGCTTTGGCAAAGGGTATATAAATGATGTCAAGTATTCTCCAGATGGCACTCGACTTGCCGTAGCAACTTCTATAGGGGTGTGGCTCTATGACGCATCTACCGATACTGAACTTAACCTTCTCTCTGAAATTCCGGATTACGTTGAGGCAATCGCATTCTCGCCGGATGGCAGAACTTTAGCCAGTAGTGGCTATTCGCCAAACCATATCATTCGATTATGGAATATAGATACCGGAGAACTTCGTGGTATCTTTGACGGATACGAGGAGATTTTAGCCCTTGCGTTTTCACCAGATGGAACAGTCCTTTCCAGCAGCGGCGGAGGCCCCGACTATCCGATTCGGTTATGGAACGTAGTGAATAGACAACTTGAAGGGACTCTCCTTGGACACACGCATTGGATCTCCGCCCTTGCGTTCTCAGCGGATGGCAAAACCCTTGTGAGTGGAAGTGAGGATAACACGGTTCGGTTGTGGAATATACAAACTGGGGAACTTAAGTGTCTACTTGACGAGCACTGGGATGACGTTAATTCCGTTGTGTTTTCGCCAGATGGCAGAACGCTCGCCAGTGGTAGTGATGATGGAACGATTCGGTTATGGGCTGCACATACTGGTGAGACGCTTACTATTCTTAAAGGAGACGCTAAATTTCCTGAAGGAATCAGGGCACTCGCGTTTTCACCAGATGGTACAACATTGGCAAGTGCGAAGGCAGAGAAGATATGGTTATGGAATACCCACACGAAGCAGCTTCGCGGAATTCTCGAAGGGCATGCACGGGATGTTTTTGCCATCGCATTTTCACCAGATGGAAAGACTATCGCCAGTGCAGGCTGGGATTGGACGCTCCGGTTGTGGGACACCTTCACCGGGAAACCTCGCAAGATTTTTGGGGAGCATCCAAGTTCAGCCAATACTGTTGCGTTTTCACCGGATGGAAAGACCATCGCCAGTGCAAATGGAGGCTTAATCCGTATGTGGGATACACAAGGTGCCTCGCTTCGGCTGTGGTATGCTCGGACTGGAGAGCATCTGACGCATTACACAGACCACATCGATCAGGTCTACAAGGTCGTATTTTCACCGAATGGAAAATTGCTTGCAAGTAGCGGTTTTGACAGTCGCCTCCGATTGTGGGATGCTGGCACTGGACACCATATTGCGACGCTTAGGGGTGGTGGCTATGCTGTTGCGTTTTCTCCGAATGGAAAACTGCTGGCTAATGCGCGTGGTGGAGATGGCATTACCGGAACAATAGGATTGTGGGATCCACACACAGGTGAGCTGCGCTATGTGCTCGGTCCGTATCATGGCTTGCTGAATTGTGTCGCGTTTTCGCCTGATGGTAAAACGCTTGCGAGTGGAAATCAAGATTCGGAAATTATATTGTGGGATATCCCTACTGCCCAACGCCGCCTGAGTCTTACAACACAGCACACAGGAGCTGTCTATTCCGTTGCGTTTTCGCCTGATGGTAAGACCCTTGCGAGTGGAAGTCAAGATCAGACGCTTCGACTATGGGATCCGAATACTGGAGAACATAGGGCGACATTGCGGTATCCGGGTTATGTCACCTCTGTTGAGTTTTCACCAGATGAGACACTCCTTGCTATCGGTTCAAGCAATTGGGTAAACGGTCATATACAGTTATTGGACACAAAGACACTCCAACCTCGCAAGACACTGATGGGGCATACAGAGGAGATTGCTGCGTTGGCATTCTCACCAGATAGTAAAACCCTTGCCAGTGCCAGTTGGGACGGCACGATTCTCCTATGGGGAACCGGACCTGAGACAGGACCCGTCGAAATATCCGAAGATGTCAACGGTGATGGTGTGGTAGACCTCCACGATGTCGTGTTCGTTGCCTCACATTTAGGGCAGACTGCGCAGCATGTTGCGGATGTGAATGGTGACGAAGTCGTTGATATTATTGATCTGGTCCTGGTAGCAGGTATGATGAATGCAGTAATAGGTGCCCCGTCAGCCTTTAGGAGTGAGGTTCTCTCAGCAGCGGATGTTCGGGAATGGCTTAGGGAAGCGGTAGACGCGACCGATAATTACAACACATCCGTAGCAACAGACCCGACCTTTCAAAGGGGCGTTCTGGTGCTTGAACAACTTCTTTCAGCCCTCACCTTCAATCTTTGGCTTCCTACAGAAACAGTGCTGTTACCGAATTACCCGAATCCGTTCAACCCTGAGACATGGATACCTTACCACTTAGCGGAGTCTGGATCGGTCACAATTACTATCTGTGCCGCGAACGGAAACGTAGTGCGGACTTTAGCGTTGGGACATCAGTCCGCTGGACTCTATCAGCACCGAAGTCGTGCGGCGTATTGGGATGGCAAGAATGAGCTCGGTGAACCTGCAGCAAGTGGTATCTATTTTCACACACTAACGGTCGGGAATTTCACTTCTACTCGGAAAATGTTAATAAGGAGGTGACCGCGTGAAAAAGACCCTGTTTTTAATCACCACTTTATTTTTCGGTGTTGTTCTATTTCTGGTCAATAGTTTCGCCCAAGATTGGACGAGAATCGGACTCCCTGAAGGTGCTAAAGCGCGTCTCGGAAAAGGACAGATAACCGATTTTGCGTTTTCTCCAGATGGTGCTTGGTTCGCCGTTGCAAGTTCAGTCGGGGTGTGGATCCACGATGCACATACCTACCAAGAATTCACACTGCTCACTGGACACACAAACCATGTTAATACCGTTGCATTTTCGCCCGATGGTGCGACACTTGCGAGTGGAGGTTCAGACAACACTATTCGGTTGTGGGATGTTCGCACAGGCGACATTCGGTGGACGTTACTCGGACACACCCGGGCTGTTACTGCCGTTGCATTTTCGCCAGACGGGCGTACACTTGTGAGCGCGGGGGACGATGAGATAATTCGTTTGTGGAATCCACACACCGGACAACTTCGACGAATTATCAAAAAGTACACATATAACATTGAGAAGATAGTGTTTTCTCCAGATGGCAATACCTTTGCTACGAGTGGCGAGAGTCGTAGCCAAACCATCCGGTTGTGGGATTTTCAGACTGGAGAACCGCGAGATACACTTAGCGGACGTGCCGTAGCATTTTCCCCAGATCAGAAAATGCTCGCAAGTGTTGGCGATTGGAAGAATGAGACAATTCGATTGTGGGATTTTCAGACTGGGGAGCTTCGAGAAACATTCGGTTCTGGTGGATCGGTACTTTCCATCGCGTTTTCTCCGGATGGAAATACACTTGCCACTGGAAATTCACAGTCCATCCAACTCTGGGATACACAAACTGGAAACCTCCGTGAAACGCTCACCGGAAATGGTGATTTCGTCGCGCTTTCTCCGGATGGAAGGACGCTTGCAAGCGGAAATTGGCGCAGTGTTCAATTTTGGGATTCACACACCGGGCAACGTCTAAAAACCCTTACTGGATTTACGGATGAGATGAGAACGGTTGCCTTTTCTCCCGACGGTGTGCTGCTCGCGAGTGGTGGTGGTGATGACACGATCCGTCTATGGAATATGAGAACCGAACAATACCTAAATGTTTTCGCGGGACATACAGCAACGATTAATTCCATCGCATTTTCGCCAGATGGAAGTATCCTCGCGAGTGGGAGTAGTGATGATACAATCTGCCTATGGGATCTGAATACCGGAAAATGCGTAAATACACTTACAGATCATACGGATGCTGTCCTTGCCGTCGCATTTTCGCCAGATGGGAAAACGCTTGCCAGTGGTGGTAGTGATTATACGGTACGTTTGTGGGATGTACGCACTGGACAGTTACAGGAAACGTTTCGCAACAACGGACGTTGGACCTTTGACATAGCATTCTCACCGGACGGGAAAACGCTCGCCAGTGCCGGTTTAGACGGTATCTGGTTAAGAGACGCACAGAGCGGTGAACATCTACATACACTCACATGGTATAGAGATTCCAGCAGAGCCCTCGCCTTTTCTCCTGATGGTAGCATCCTTGTCAGTGGTGGTAGTGCAACGCTTCGGTTGTGGGATGCACACACCGGAAAACGCCTGAAACTCATCACCGGACATATCGGGGCGCGGATAGTTAACGCGCTTGCGTTTTCACCCAATGGTAGTACTTTAGCAAGTGCAAGTTGGAATTGGGATCGACGCTCTCCAGTTTATTTATGGGACATCCGTACCGGCGAGAACCGAGACACGCACGATGGACATACATGGGATGTTAATGCGGTAGCATTCTCACCCGATGGCACAACGTTGGCGAGTGCCAGTTCAGATGGAACAATCCTTCTATGGCATGTCACACCGGATGCTGAGACCCAACCTCGTGTTCAGATTACTCCCAGGTTAGTGGAATCGTCTATAGTTGGTGAACAGTTCACCCTTAACGTTAACATTATCGGTGGTAAGGATGTCGTTGGTTATCAACTCACAATAGACTTCGATGCAACTGCACTGCGGTTTGTTTCCAGTACCAATGGAGATTACTTACCTGGTGATGCGTTTGTTGTTTCTCCCAGTGTGAATATGAATAGCGTGTCACTTGTTGTGACTTCTCTCACAGGAGGTAATACGGGCGATGGCACCTTGACAACCCTCACTTATGAAGCCATCGGCACCAAACCTTCTACTGTAGCGTTATCTGAGGTAACCATCGTAAACAGTGATGGTGAACGTTTGGATTTTACTATTGAGGGTCCTTGCATAATTAAACCCCTCAAAATACCGACAGATGTCAACGGTGATGGCAGCGTCAATATTGACGATTTAACGTTTGTTGCTGCTCGGCTTGGACATGTCGGAAAAGGCGATGCAGCAGATGTTAACGACGATGGTGTTGTCAATATTCTTGACCTTGTTGCCGTAGCAGGAACGATGGAGTAAAATTCTTGCTGCAATAGCGACTGATTTTAGTGTTGACCCTCGGTAGAATTTATTGTAAACTCGGTTTTATTAGAATACCAACTTTACAAAGATAACCGGAGGAGCAGCTGTGGAAAAACGAATTTTAGGGCGAACAGGGCTTGAAGTGAGCGTCTTAGGAATGGGCGGACTCTTTGTCTCAACGGCTGGCGGTAGGAACCGTGCTGATGGACATAACGCCATCCGACGCGCTTTGGAACTCGGTGTCAACTATGTTGATACCGCCCCGAGCTACGGGAACAGTGAAGAAGTCGTTGGAGAAGCTTTAGATGGTGTGTTGCAACCGCATTATCTCTCCACGAAAATCGGTGGTAGACCCCAACCTTTTGATCCAAAGGATAAACAACTTTTGCGTCGGTCGGTTGAAGAGAGTTTACGCTTGCTGAAAAGGGATATAATTGATATTTTGATGGTGCATGAACCCGATCGCCCGGGACAATATGATTGGTGGACAAGCCACGAGACATTTGATGGACCGGTCTGTGAACTGTTGGCAGAACTCAAAGCGGAAGGAGTTGTCCGTTTCACAGGATTGGGCGGCACAACCGCACACCAATTACCGGCAATCATGGCAACGGGGGTCTATGATGTGGTGCTGGCAGCGCAGAATTATAGTCTACTCTGGCGTGAAGCGGCAATCTCAATCTTTCCAGAAGCAAAACAACAGAATATGGGAATTGTCATCGGTGCTCCGTTACAACAAGGCGCCTTGTCACGCCGTCACGCCGAAGTAGAAACGGGGGCATGGTGGCTTAGCCGTCCGCGTCAGGAGCAGTTCAAGGCACTCTATCAGTTTTTGGATGAAGTCGAACTCTCGCTTCCAGAGGCCGGTATCCGTATGGTTATATCCAATCCTGATATTTCTACGGTGCTGGTGGGTGCTCGGTCTGTAGAGGAAGTCGAACAGAATGTCCGTGCGGTTGAGGCGGGTCCATTGCCCTTGGAGGTATTAGAACGGCTTCAGGAAATAGCGGATATGGTGCCGTTCCGACCCTTTGAAGAGCCGCATAGTTTGTCGTTTGGCAGGGAATACAGCGGTCCAGGACCTGCACGGTGAAATGGAAGAAAAAAGAGGCGCGCTCGGAAAGCGCGCCTCTGAGGGGAAAAGTCAACAGCGAAGTATTATTCGTTGATGTAATCTGATCGTAACTCAAATGTATATAGCACCCAGCTGCCTGCTTGGACATCAAGTTCAGCTTCAATAGCCATTATTTTTTCCAATTCCTCATAAGCAGTGACATCCTCCTGGGTCGCAAACTCCAACACAACAAGCCGGTGTGGAGATTCACCATTATAGTTGTCGTAAGAGGATACCGCTTTCACTTGAGTGGGCTCGACCAATGTAGAAGAAACGGAAGCAACCCATTCCAGATATGCTGCTTTCCCACCAAGGGGATAGTCAACAAAAATAATCCCTTTAATTGGCCAATCGTCTGCCTCAGTTTTCGCGTAGTCAGAACGCTCAATAAAGGTGTGTGCGCTCACTTGAGTTGCGTGGTTGGGCAGGTCTTCAAAAACGGCGGCTATCTCTGGACGATTCATATATGTCATTGCATCAACAAAACTATCAAATGCAAACTCAACAAACCGATGTGGCGTCGTCTCCTCAAGATTGTCGTAAGATCTTATCCGATTGACTTCTGCGGGGGCTTGCAGTGTTGGTGCGACGGACGCAATCCATTCAAGGTACACATCCTTTGCGCCCTCTGGGTAATCAACTAACCAGACTAAACTCACTGGAATCGCTTCCATGTCAGTCATAGTCTCATCCATGGTGGCATCAGCTGACGGCATAGTATCTGTAACCATATCTTGTGCTCTCTCACAGCCTGCGAATGCAACGAGCGTGATGAGAATTATCAGAAACAGATTTGCTAATCTCAAAGTCATCGTTTCGTCTCCTTTAAAAATAAATGAATGAAGCGTAGGTATTTTCAATCCTCGCATATTATTTGATATAATACAACTCTTTTTTTTTAACTTGGTTACGACTTCCAAATCGGTTCTGGAGCCTGTGCACGGCAGTTTACCGTCCGAGCCAGAACGAATAGGAGGTCTGAAAGCCTGTTCAAACTCCGGATTATTTCTGGATTAACTTCCGTTTCATTTGCGAGTTGAACGACACGGCGTTCGCTTCGGCGACATACGACGCGCGCAATATGTAAAATCGCACCGGCAGCGCATCCACCCGGTAGAATAAAGTTCGTCAGTGGCGGCAGTTCCTCTGAAAGTGTGTCTATCGCGGTTTCCATCGCTGTTGTGAAGTCTGCTGGTATGCGGAATTCAGCGGATCTCGTGTGTGTCGCAGGCGTTGCCAAATCTGCTCCGACCGCGAAGAGGTGATTTTGGATTTGCACTATTAGATCGGAGAGGTCTGTATCATTGATGAGCGTTTGCGCATAACCGATGTAAGCGTTCAGTTCATCAACAGTCCCGATCGCCTCAATACGCGGGGCATCTTTTCCGACTTTCGTCCCACCGTAAAGCGCGGTTTCCCCAGAATCACCAAATTTAGTGTAGATTTTCATATCAATCCATTATATACTTTGGGAAAAAAGGAGTCAAGTATGAAAATATCGGGCAAAATTCAAAAGGTTAACGTTGTCGATTTGCGGGTGCCGACATCGGACACGCTACTCGGTTCGGATCCGTTCCATAAAAAACCCAACTATTCTGCAGTGCTAACAACAATAGAAACAGATACTGGGCATCTCGGTATTTCTGTCGCTTTTACTGCCGGTGCCGGAAACGATTGGATCGCCTACGGTGTTGAAGACCTTGCACAACTCGTGGTTGGAATGGAGATGAACACTTTCGTTAATGATCCGGGTGCGTTTCACAGACTGCTCATAGACCATCACCAGTTACGCTGGCTCGCGGACGGTGTGAATCGGATGGCGATCGGGAGCATTGTCAATGCGGTGTGGGATGTTTGGGCAAAACTGGTGGATAAACCGCTCTGGAAGCTGCTGGTCGATTTACCGCCAGAGAAAATTGTGCAGTCCATTGATTGGCGGTACCTGCGAGATGCACTCACACCTGATGAAGCGGTGGAAATACTTAGCACACATTGGGACAGCCGTGAAGTCCGTGAACAGAAACTCCGTCAACAGGGACCGAAGGCATATTCCACTGCAGGGTGGCTCGGTCTGACAGATGAACAGATTATTGAGACAGTGAACCAAGTGAAAGCGGCGGGTCTTGACTGCTTTAAGATGAAGGTCGGCCAGGATCTGGACTTTGATAAGAAACGACTCGGCTTCATTCGCGAGGCGATCGGAGAAGAAGCACGCTTGATGCTGGACGCAAACCAAATTTGGAGTGTCGATGAAGCCATCGCGTATATGGAAGCATTGGCAGCGTTTAAGCCGACCTGGATTGAAGAACCGACAGCGCGCGATGATGTGCTCGGTTTTGTAAAAATATCGCGTGCTTTGGAGAAGTACGGTATCGGTGTTGCTACAGGGGAACAGGTGCCATCCCCTGTTATTTTCAAGCAGTTGATTACGAGTGGTGCGATTCAATACTGCCAGATTGACGCGACACGGCTCGGAGGCGTTAACGATGTGTTGGGAGTCATCTTAATGGCGGCGAAGTATAATATACCTGTCTGTCCACACGGGGGCGGCATCGGATTATGCAATATGATTCAACACTACGCGATATGGGATCAAATCTGCGTTGCGGCACATTCGGAGGCACAGGTGGTTGAGTACCTCAACTTCCTGCAAGAAGAGGTTTTCCTGCATCCGATCCAAGTTCGGGATGGTGCCTATGTTACACCAACAGTGCCGGGCTGGGGGCTTGAGATGTCCCCAGACTTTGTTGAGAAACATATCTATCCAACAGGTTCAGTCTGGCAAGGCAGAGAGGCATCTGGAGGGATAACGTTTTTGGCGTAATTACCCAAAACCTATACAAGTAGGCGCGCTATGCCAGCGCGCCTTCACCCGTAAAACTTTACCTATGGCATAATCAAGCAACTTTTTAATTTTCATTTTGCGAATTGGTTTGGTCGTTCTGATCTTGTGATCGGTTCAACTGCTTTTTGATATCTATCAGTGTATCATTAATAGAAAACAGAATTATCAAGAGTTCGGAGCAGATACGAACGACGATGGGACCAAGGATAAGCCAAACGATTCCTGCGAAAATCATCCCAGGATCAGGACCTTCAAAAATTCCGAGAACGATTTGAACAATACCTCCAATGATACAACCGAGAACTCCGAGCCAAAATAGCACTTGGATAATGATCGGCGCAATCATTTTTTTGAAATTCCAAAAATCTTTCATGTGGATTACCTCTGTCCAAAAATCTTTCATGTGGATTACCCCTGTTTAATTCGTCAAACGACGGGTCAGTTTTTCGCACTTTCGGCGCGTTCTTTATATGCCGCCGCGCCGGATGTAATCCATCCACCAACGCCTGTCATTAAGAGCCGCACCCCTGCCTTGACATACTTCTCAACCATAGCATCGAGTGCCAAGGTGCCAGCAACCCGTCCCGCCGCTTGGATGCGAGCGAGTGCTGAATCTATCGTATTCTGGACATCTGGGTGTGTCAGGTTCCCGATATGCCCCATAGAAGTCGCTAAATCTGAGGGTGCGACGAAAAACACATCAATATGATCGACGGTAAGAATCTCGTCGAGATTGTTGACAGCGACGATATCTTCGATGAGGACGATGACAAGTGTCTGTGAGTTAGCGACGTCAAAATAGTTATCAACACCATAGCCTTGGCGGCTGGTATACATCCCGCGGTGACCAACAGGTGCGAACTTTGTGCCGTCCACGACATTTTGTGCTTCCGCTTTCGTGTTGACATGCGGGACAGCAATCCCCATCGAACCGCAGTCAAGCGTGCGGTAGATAAGTCCCTGATCGTTGCGATTGACGCGTGTGATCGAGGTCATGCCCCAGAGATCGCATGCGCGTGTTAGATCGCCGATTCGCGACGCATCGACTGCACCGTGTTCACCTTCCAGCCACACACCGTCGTATCCGTTCGGACCGAAGATGTCTATATCGTCAGCGTTCGTTAATCCTGAGATGACATACGCGAGGTCACCATCTGCTAATTTCTGTTTGACTCGGTTTGGTCTTATTTCCATAAATTTCTCCTATTAGGGTGTTATCTTAGCAATAAAGGGTATCAGTAATCTCGAAAATTGTCTATAAAAAAGTAAAGTGCGCACCTGAAAAGCGCGCACTTTGCACTTAGGTTCGTAGTAGTGGCCTTATTCGATAAACGGAGCGACTGCGAACCTGGATGTCAAGGCTGAGAATAGACTCCATTGTCTATTCACTACTCGGACTGGCACGCAGCAGATGGATACCCATTGCGATATTCAAGGGCGGGAGTATGGCATCAAAGAGGATCCATACTAAACTGCGGGTGTCCATACCGACAGCCGTAAAGTCTGATGCGACACCCATGATGCCGAACCAGTTCCAGAAGAATATTATGCCTGCGAAGATGAACCCGTAGAATAACGTGTTCGCTGCTATAAACTCTTGGACGCTTGAGTTCTCACCGATGCCACGCATACGAATGTAGCCGAATATCACCCCCAAGATTATCGAAATCGCGGAGAGTGGGTTGATGTAGTCCCAAACGGAACTGTGCGGACTATCATCAGTAGAGGTGTGGTAAATCGGCTCAAGTATTGTTTGGATAGCGACTATCACCGCAATGACGATAAGCACAACCCCTATAAATCGCTTGAACGCTTCCATGAAAATTTCTCCTTATTCCGTGATTGGGTCCAGTTAAATCCTATCCGAAAATGGATTTAAGGATAGCATTGTTAGTGGATGAAGTTTGAGGTTTTTAGCCTCTCGTTAACGAAACAAGAAATTACCTTACACTTCCTAAAACGGAAAAATTTGTCACATTCTCCTGCATTATACATTTTGCAATATAAAAAGTCAATTTTTTTTACGAAAAAGTATATTAGGGTTGTTTAAATCGCGGATGATAGTGTTAGAAAAAAATAGAGGCGCGTGAGAACAAGACTTTGCGGTGATTGTCTTATACCAAATCTAATTGATGATTCCTCTTAAAAGTGCCACGATTTTTGGGTTATGCCCGGTTCGGTTAGGAAACCGAACCTACCGGGCCTGGGTGGATGGTACAGTTA
>CAZQIP010000237.1:0-16263 GCA_964593655.1 uncultured bacterium
AAAGGATAGGTGTCTACATAATTCTAAGTTTTACTATAAATACAACTGAACGGCTTGCGCACGGCATCTCCTGTGTTCGAGCCGTTTTTTTATGTCAATTTACCGGTGCGGGGCATATTCCCAATCGAAACGCTGTCGTCCGTAAGTTTTGCCGTCAATTTCGGTTTGGTGGCAGATGAGGCATCTATGCGCTTCAGTCACACCGTGCAGTTCATGCACTAACTGAATCTCTTCTGTGTTATGCACGTGGCATTTGAGACAAGTATAACTCCGGTAATCATTATCGGCGTAGATGGCGATTTGGTCTGCGACCTTCCGGACGTGGTAAGTGTGTCCATCTTCAGTATCGGTAACCGTCCAAGCATTTCCCTTTTCCTTGATTGCGATAGGCGCCGTTGTAGGGACTCTGCGTTCATTTTGTAAGAACCACCAGTGCAAGTCTTCAGGAACAGTGTCTGACGTGTCCAAATCTTGCGGAAGGGTTGTACTGACGTGAAACAGTAAGCGTTCAGGTGTATGGCATCTTGCGCAAGGCACATCGTGGACCTCGGTGAGTGGGAAGAATTCGTCGTGCTCCAATTTCTGTTGCCCGTGAAGGACGATGCTGACAAGTAGGATTGGTGCAAGGATGAGGTGGCATCGAAGCAGAATCTGTCTCGTCTTACGAGCAGTTAGACTTACAGCGACACCTGTCCCTAAATTCGACAAAGCGAGCAGAAACGTCAGCCATGAATGCCACACGAGCGGTTGGAACGCTGAATGGTATAGCACCAAGCATAACCCCAGAGAGGCGAGGCGTTGATGGTATTTGAGCCATGTTTGTCGGTTACCCCATCGAATCCAGCGACTTCGCAGCAGGTAGAGACTGGCAATGACGATAGCGATAGCACCGATGATGCTAATGGTATGTCTCGCCTCACCAAAACTCCCTGCCTGCCATATACATAAACCTGAGATAACAGCGGCACCGACAATGCCGTGTCCGATTTGGATAAAGACTTTCATGCCATCAGTTTAGCATGGATACGGAGTGATGTCAAAAAAGAAAAGCAATTTTTTTGATATACGATCCCGGATGTTGCGTCTATCGCTTCCGACATATCGGGTTATTTTTTTCAAAATAGATAGTTTTGGATTTGGAAAATTTTGACACATTCTACAGATAAGAGTATAATTAGGATAGGGGGGAAAGGATAATGGCATTTAGTGATTTCAAGACAATTTCTGAAGTTCTGGAGAAATTCAGGATCGTATACACAGAAAATGATTTCTTTAACGTTGAGGAACCCTCATATCCCTCAGAACAATTCCTGCAAGATTTTGAGTTTTGTAGAGAGCACATTGATGTTTTTGCGTCCGAAGCGGCAAGGTGCGAGACAATTATTTTTCCAGTTTTAAAGGAAATCTATAAACAATATGCTGACATTTACGCGCTTTGGATACAGAAACCTATCGCGTATAATGAGACGTTGAGTGGCACACCGGATTATCTGATTTCAACAAAATCGGAATTGGGCAAACCTGTTGTCGGCATACCTTTGATTGTGCTGGTCGAGGCAAAAAAAAATGATTTTGAACAAGGGTGGGGGCAATGTTTAGCGGAGTTGATCGCTGCACAAAAGATAAACGATGCACCAGATTTTCCGGTCTACGGTATTGTGAGCGACGGAATATGGTGGCAATTTGGGCAGCTTATTGGCGATGTTTTTACCCAGAACCGAACGAGTTTTGGCGTGGATAACCTACCGATGCTTTTTAGTGCTGTTGATTCGGTATTTAAAGCAACAACAGAAGTCTCGCACTCAGCACTTATGGGTTAAATTTGCAGAACGCAAGAGCCGATGCGTCTGTGAACAGTTCAATGGACTGACCTTTATCCAATCTTAAATTTCGCGTATAATTGAGAGAAAACGGATCGGGTGTCTATTTATGAAAGCGAACAGAAAATATTTGTTGGGTTTACTAATGTTAGGGATCCTGATCTCATGTGCACGGGTGCCCCAGCAGATTGTTTCCGAAAAACCAGTCATGTTGACAGTGGACTCAGCATCGAAAAAAGTAAGGAATTCTAATGAAGGCTTCTCGCAATAGCTATTGGATTGGCGGGGAACGTCTACTTTTGGCTAATTTTCTTGTTTTTCAAGTGCCACCCAGCGAAGGAAGTCAGCAGGGGTTAAAGGATCCATAAAAGCGTTAAGGATAACGCCGAGAATTCTGGGTTCTTGGATCGCGAGCCAAATCAGTCCGTCGTCTTGCCCATGTTCATGCAAGGTGTCTTGCATTTTTTTTCTTGCTATCTCATTCGCATCTACGACAAATTTTACATAAGCTTTCCAGAAAGCCTGGCGTATGTGCGGTTGGATTTCTGGTGGGAGCCATCTGAAAAATTCCGCATTTTTAATTGCGCGAGCTTCTGCCTCTTTTAGGTGTGGTGGTTTGGGATCTACACGGAGATTAGTAAGGATAGCCAGACTTTGTTCTATAGTGGCGAGTTTATGAAAGTTTGCTATATCTTGATCGTTAATTACGAGATGTGGCAAGCGTTGCTTAAAAATAGGACGGATTTTCTTTTGCGCATCCGGTGGTGTTGTATCAAGGAACTCATCAAAGGTTTGAAAGGGTTTTACCTGCTTGGAAATGCGGGAGAGAAACGCTAAGTAGGTATCTGAGTTTGCAAGGGTTTGAAGTGTTTTAAGGTTCTCATCTAAAAGTGGTCCTGGAAATGCTGCTCGGAGTTCAGAAAAAGTTCTTTCTTCAAGGTTGGCGACAGGCACAGCATCCAGAATAGAAACGGATTCTATTTCCTCAGACGAAACTATTAAAGGATCGTCGGATTTATCCGTACACCCGAAAAATAGAAATACACTAAGAAAAAGAGGAATGGTGATGAGTTTGAGAACAGAACTTGCTTGAATCATAATGACTTATCTTAGTAACGTGAGCTGTGTATAAATATTCAAGTGGGCTATAAGTGGGAATATTGTGCAAATAATGGTTTGGCAGTGAAAAAAACTCCCAAATCCCCTTATCGGGGGACTTGCAGTCCATTTCCTGATCCAAAATTCTTAAACCGAGCTCACTGGTAGTATTTCAAGGTGTCCATCCCAAAAATCGCGGCAAAAACAATAATTCCAACTGTTATTTTTTTGTTTACAGAAGTGATTAATTCCTTCAAAAAATTAAAGAAGGCTTTCAAACCCTTCGCAATCCGCTGAAGCAGCCCCAAAACCACCCAACACCGATACAACAGCACCAGGAGAAAAATAACCGCTGTCAAACCACACAGCAACAGCAACCAATCTATGAAGAAATCCGAGGCCTCGATGAAATCTATGATCTGTTTCATGCAGAAAATGTTAACACACTCTCAAAAATTTATCAAAAATCGCTTCAGAAGCCAATCGCCAGACGGAGCGTTCTCCGATGTCCGTTTGTAGAAAGCGTCACCTGTTTGCTTTCTATTGAGACAACTTCCGTCTCCGCGTCGATTTTCTCGATCGACACGATATATGTTGTGTTTCCTGCGGTGGATTGTAGGATGGCTTTTGGCGGTGTGTTGGCTTTGCGAGGCAAGATCGTTCCCAGTAAGCGATAGGGTTCTACTCGACGGGACGGTGTCCACCCTAACGGACGGAACAGGTTGTTGTCAATGATGGTCTGGTAGTAGGTTTCAGAAACTTCAAGGACTGGAGGCGGGGTTCGCTGGACGCGACGCGGTTCGGTCTCTGTTCTCTCCTTGACGGGTTCAGGGGGCGAGGGCGAAGGCGACAGAACACGTAAAACAAAAACGATTGAAAGTAAGACGAACGCGCCCGCTATAGAAAGATAACGGGCGCGTCGGTGTTCTGATGAGCACTTATTCATCAGTGCGTTCTAACGCCTCAATCACCGCATCGGTAAAATCCGAACCCCATGTTTCGGAAAGTCTGTCTCGGACAACGCGCAGCGTCTCCGATCTGTTCTCTTTGGGGACCTCGCGTAGCACAGCGTCTATACGCCGGACGTATTCAGATTGTAACCGGTGACGGCGTTCGTTGACAATGGTACGGGCTTCCCTTGGAAGTTTCTCCTCAAATGAGGCATCAAGGGCAAAAACATCTTGATACGATTCTCGCAGGACATCATCCCAGTGAGACATATCTTCAGAGAACGTCAAAGCAAACGCATCGGCGTTGAAAGCATTCTCCGGCGGCAACACCGAAGGAGGCTCCTGCACGAACGGCGGCGGTTGCGATGTTTCGATACCATCGCCAGAATGAGCATCCTCATCTGCGACAGGTGCCGACTCCAAAGACGGCAGCGACTCAAAGGTATCAAAATCACCCTCCGGGATAAAATCACCTTCGGGTGTTCCATCCGCTTCGGGCGACATTTCTGAATCATCAGATAGCAGCTGATTGAGCCTTTCTTCTTCGGCAGCACGCCACGCCTTCTCTTCGGCAAGCTTCCCCTGATTTTCGGCGGACCGACTCGCACGCTCGGCCCTTTCGCGTGCGTAATTTTCGTCCCAGATAATAGTTTGCCGCCATTTTTCGCGGTTCGCTTGTCGCTCTGGATCGTTTGCTAATGATTCGTTCGTGTCCGCGATCATTTGCTCAATCGTTTCATCGTCCCAGATACCATCTGCTTTAAGTCGGGCGCGGCGACGATCATCCATCTGTTTATCACGCGCTGCCAACCAATCATAAAACTCGTCTGATGTAACCTCTTTTGGACTTTTGGCGGCAAACCCCGTAAATTCTAACGGCGCAAAGGGTGAAGGACGGTAAGGCTGTCCGGTTGATGCCAAGTACTCTCGCCAATCATCTGGGTCCTCCTGAATCCGAATCAGGGCGTTCGCGGCGTTGTCAGCCGCCGCATCCACTTCGTTTTGCCACGCGGCAAGTTCTTCTTCGGTCATGGTATCACTATACTTGACAAATAGGTTGCTCAGATCCTTTTCATAGGCGGTGTAGGTTTCTATGGCGTTCGCGTTTGTGGAAAAGAAACCTTGTGAAAATATGAAAAGAGTCGCCCCTATTGCCACAGCAGCTATGATGCTTATGGTGAACATCGGTTTTTTCATGAGACTCAGACCTCCTTATTGCTGAGCGTTGGAATCCCTTTCTTTTTTCTTTTCGTCATACGCTGCGCGTGCTGCGTCAACCTCTGCTTGGGCGGCTTGACGTGCCGGCTCTTGGTCATCTATCTCTTTCTGCTTCGCGGCAATCTTGGGACGTAAATTGTCCGTCAGACTTTCCAAGCGGTAGATGTCTGACTTGACCTGCACACTCAGTAGGTGTTCTAAGCGAGAGATCGTACTTTCATAGAAACTCTGTTTTAAAGAACGCCAGTTGCTATGGATAATCTTGTTGGCATCCTTAACGTCTTGTTCAGCACTCTTAAGTGAGGATTTTAGCATTGAGAGATGGTGTTCTAATGCTTCGCGTGCCGAATACTCGTAAGGTGAGAGCATGGCAAGGTCGGCTTCGGCTTGCGAAATATCGCGCTTCAAGCTGCTAATGCGGGATTCGGCATTACTCCTTTTCGATAACGCTGCTGACTCCTCCGAATTCAGCTTGTCAAGTTCGTCCTGAGCTTCTCTTATCTCTTTCTCCCTTTTATCCCTTTCCTTATACAGCTCCCTCAATTCCTCATTTGCCTCGGCAACAGCATCTTCCATTTCATCAAGCTCCTGTGTGAGGATACCTATCAGACGCTCAATGCCATCTAAAATATCTAATGCCGTTGTATAAACAATCCACAGCCCCAAAAGCACTGCAGGCCAGTTTACTGCATGACTGATTGGCACAATCATGACTGAAAATAACATCATGCACAATAACAACGCTGCAATGATCCGGTGTTTTCTATCTATCATTATTCTGTTTCCTATCATTATATCAAATTTAAAAAATTAATTGTCAAGAAACGATTTTTTCACATTCGGATATAACTTCTATCCAAACCATAGTCTTTGATTGAACTCACACCAATTGCAAAGTTCCCTAATTGATTGCTGACACTCACTGAACATAAATCAGTCCAAGTCGCCATTTTGGTGAAAAATTATCCCTCATTCTTAGCCACTTCGGATTGGAAAAAGCCACGAGGCAGAATCCTATGGACCCTTTCTGCAATGGATAACAATGAGAAATAAATTTCATATAAGGTTTAGAAATTAATGTGAAAAAAATCAATTAATTCCCTTGGATTCGAGCTAATTCAGCCTCCTTTGCGGCAATTTCGTTCGCCAAACTGTCAATTCTTACATTATTTTTCTGGTATTCTTCTTGTAAGTTACTCAAGTTGTCGGTGGCATCTCCGTATTCGGATTGGACCTCGCGTAGGTAATCGGTTAAGTCTATGACGACACTTTTCCAGTATGCAACCGATTCTTCGGCATCCGCTCTATCGTCGTTATTTGCATTTGCAAGATCTGCTTCGGCATCAGAGAGTTCTTGCTCCGCTGCAGCGAGCCAGTATTCGGCACTATCAAGTCTTTCGCTGATCTCCGTCAAGTCTTGATATGCTTGTTCTATGTCTACTGCAAGCCGTGCCTGTTCGTTTGTTAAATCAACCATATCTTGTTTGAGTGCGTCAATCTCTGCCTGTAGTTCCGCTGCGTTTTGTGCCTTGGCAGTGCTACCAACAGCGAAAAAGATAATACCAAGTAAAAGAAAAAGGATGTATCCTTTATGTTGTCTCATAATGTTTCTCCTTTTGAGAGTGTTGGCACGGTCCAAACCATAGTCTTTGATTGAACTCACACCAATTGCGAAGTTCCTTAATTGATTGCAGACACTGACTAAACAGGAATCAGTCTGAGTCGTCATTTGAGTGAAAAGTTATCTCTCCTTCTTAACCATTGCGGAGACGGGATCCGTAGGATTTTCCTCAGTGGCTTTCTTCCACTGCTTTATCACACGTTTCACCGTTTCCTCAACTTTAGAACGAGAGGTCGGAATTGCTTTCGCAATCTCCGAGAGAGGTTGTTCATCCAAGTACCGTTCCATAACCCATCTGTCTTTCTCTTCGGGAAGGCAGTCCAGCAACGCGTCTAAATTGCGTGCGATAGGTATCAACCATCCAAGAGCTCGTTCCCATCTTTTCTGAACTGCTTCAGTGCTTAGGCCTACCGTTTCTGCTATCTCTTCAGTCTCAACCTCCAGAATCTTAAGTTCTACGACTTTTCGGTTCTTACCTTGGAGGAGACAGAGGAGCTGCCTCACCAGATACTGTATTGCCTCGGCTTGTTCGGCATCGGTCTCCGCGAGAGATGTTGCGTAGCGTGCCTCTCTTTCGCCGATAGAAAGATTGTCAATTGATTCAAGTGGCGAATCTCCTGCTCGCCTTCGCTTTTCCGCGTTTCTAATCTCATTCAGCGTTAAGTTTTTCGCGATAGTGAGCAACCACCCTCGCAACTTTTCCGGTTCTCGGAGGGTCTTCCTCTTTTCTAAGGCTTTGATAAGGGTTTCCTGTGTCATATCCTCGGCAGCTACAGCGGGATCGGGATGATCCCGCATCATTCTGTCAATTTTGGCAAAGACGGCCTTGTGATACGTGTTGAAAAGCAGTTCACACGCCTCTTCTTCGTCATCAGTTTCTAAGAATTGCCGGTTTATACGAACGTCGTCCACCTTTATGGTCATTTACCTCATGCATACAGCAACGGTTTTATAATTGCCTTCATATATACATGACACCGATTTACGGTGGATTCCGACATATCTGGTTAATTTTTTATTTTTTAAATTATAAAATTATAAAGTCTGTATCTAACTAATACTATATGGTATTTTTTTAGGCAAAAAAGCAGGTAAATTTAATAAAAATATTGTAGTTTTTCTACACAGATACCATCCCTACGGGATTCAAGAGGAGTTGAAGTTATCAAGCGTTTCGCGAAGGATCCGGTTCGGTTAGGAAACCGAACCTACCGGGCCTGGGGAACCGAGACGGGATTCAAGAGGCGTTTGAAGTTATCAAGCGTTTCGCGAAGGATCCGGGTCGGTTAGGAAACCGAACCGGACTTTGAGCAGAAACTTTGAATCCTTCAAAGCCACTCTTTAGTCCCGTAGGGACAGCATGTTTATAGCAGCGGTTTGAAACAAAAACCTAAGCCCTGTAAGGGCGGTATGTTTATATCCACACTTGCTAAAACGCCATCAAAACCCCTAAATTGACACCTATGGTTCGGTTAGGAAACCGAACCTACCGGACCTGGGGAACCGAGACGGGATTTAAGAGGCGTTTGAAGTTATCAAGGTTTCCGCGTTGTATCCGGTTCGGTTGCAAACCGAACCTACCGGACCTGGGACTGAGACGGGATTCAAAGGGAAAAGTGAACCGATGTAAACTTTTTTGGTGGGTCTTTCGTATAATATGATATAATGGTCAATACTGACGGGTAAATCCAAAGGAGAAAGAGAGATGAGGTTGCAAATATTTTTTGCGCTATTGTTGCTTTTAGCGATGGTGGTATTTGCCGGGTGTTATACACAACTCGGTCACCATGCGTCTTCAGATTTTGGTCGGGTACACCATAAACACTATGAAGGTTTAGCGAAAGCGGAACCGGAGGCAGAACATGCTGAGGAAGCCGAGTCGGAAGCATCTGAATTAACGGATGCGGATGACGAAGATTCGGAAGGGTATTACGGGCGACGGAAACGCAGTTATCGTAGCAGGTACACCCAGTCTTATAGGTACGACACCTATTGGTCCCCTTACGGCGCGTATCCGTCCTACGCATATCCGCCGGTTTGGTATTATCCGTATCGTCCTTTTTATAGGGGCGGCTATTATTATGGTTACCATGCGCCGTATTACCGCTATTACAGGGGCTACTATCCGTATAGAAACGTCTATCGTCGGTATCACGGTGGAGGCAGTCGGTATACACCGCTTTCACGACGGACTTACAAAAAAGGCGATTTACGGCTTGAAAATCGGCGTTCGCGAAGTTCACGCAGCGTAACTTCACCGTCGCCAAGGTCGAGATCCGAACGACTGCGGACGAGAGATCGGAATAAAAAATAAAGTCGCATTTCAGTGGTTTTGAAACGTAGTAAAAGTTTCCGCATGTAAGAGCGCAATGAATTGCGCGACTACGAGCCAGTTTTTTGTTAATGAGAGGCGTTTATTTGGAAATAGTATAATAATGGAGGAATCGGAACGATGAAACGTGCAATGTATGCAAGTCTTATCTGTTTATTCGCCACAGTGTTCGTTACAAGTGTTGGTATGGCGCAGGTAGAAGAGATGGCGATCGGGAATACATTCGGCGTTGGTGCGCGGACGATGGGAATGGGCGGTGCCTCATTGGGACTCGCTGATGATTTTACCGCGCTCTACTGGAATCCCGCGGGTATGGCACAGATTCAGAAGTTCGAGTTTTTTAGTAGTTTCTCACATAACAGGGCAAGGACGAATACCTCTTTTACGGGTGATGAGACAACGGGAACGAGCCGATCACAGATGCGCCCGAACTCTATAGGGTTTGTCTATCCATTGGAGACAAAACAGGGTGGCTTGGCGGTCGGTTTCGGTTACAATCGTCCCCAAAATTTCGATTACCAAACCGCGATTCAGGGCATTGATCCGGGTTCTGATACCTATTTCAGTGATTTTGCTGTTGACGAAAGCAATATAAACAGCGGCGGCATCGGGATTTGGAGTTTTGGCGCGAGTGTGTATGTCACAAAACGGGTGCTGGTCGGTGGTTCGTTGGATTTCTGGAGCGGTAATAGCCTGCATGCGTTGGATACGGAAGCCACGGACATCCTAAACGTGGATAATGAGTGGTCGCGTTTTAGATACGGTGACGAAGTTGACAGAGAATATTCAGGTGTCGGTGGTAGGATAGGGTTACTTGCACATCTGACAGATACTATCAATCTCGGATTGACACTGGTCGCGCCCGTTGAGTTAGGAGTTGACGAGGTCTGGTATCAATCTACGGTAGATGTATTTGATGATGGCGAAAAGTTATCGGATTCCGTAAATGGTGAACAGACGTATGACATTGAACGTCCCTTTGAAGTTGGTGCCGGGGTCGCTGTGAAATTGTTAAACAAGCAGCTGATTTTGGCAGGCGATGTTCAACTCACGGATTGGACCCAGACCCGTTACGATCCAGCACCCGCAGATGACATTCCAAAGAATAATTTTGAGAAATACTATGCGGTAACGCTTCAGGCACGGCTTGGCGTGGAGTATAGAATACCTGTAATTGACACCCAGGTCCGTGTCGGTTATTTTCGGGATACGATTCCGTTCACAGAATTTGAAGTTGAAAATGCACGTGACTTCTTAACGATGGGTGTGGGGAAAATTTTTGAAGACTCACTGAAGTGTGATGTTGGATATATGCTTGGCAGCTGGCAGCGGAGTGGGTATGAATTGACAACAGAACGGCTAACCCATCGTGTGTTCGTTTCTGCTGCATATAGGTTCTGATGCTAAGTGGGCGGGAGAAGAATGGAAGCGTTGGAAGGGTGGAAAAACAAACGGGCGGAGTGGATAACTCTGCCCGTTTATTTTATTGGATATGCACATGAACACCGTCAAACAAGTTGGATATAGCCCATCTGTGTGCCGTCGCCTTTTCGGAGTTCGCCTCTGATGATACGCGTGTATCCACCGTTCCGGTCTTGGTAGCGGGGTGCGATGTCATCGAAGAGTTTGCGTAGAACGGCGTGCTTGTCAAGAGCTGTAGGGTTCTCGCCTCTTGCGGGTTTATGGTGCAAGTTTGTCCCGTAGAGCATTTTTGCGGCTTGTCGCCGTGCGGGTAGGTCGCCCTGCTTCGCGAGTGTGATTAATTTTTCAGCGACTCGGCGGAGTTCTTTGCACTTAGGGATCGTAGTCCGTATTTGTTCGTGTTCAAATAGCGCGGTGGCTTGGTTGCGAAAAAGAGCCTTTCGGTGGCTTGACGTTCGTCCCAATTTTCGTCCGCGTTTCCTATGACGCATCTTCTTCCTCCATATCTACGTTTTCGTGAAGCGTTATGACTGTAAGGCCGCTGGGTCCATATCATCTTCACCGATGTCTGCGTCGTCCATATCGTCTGGGTCCATTCCGAGGTTAAGTCCCATGTTGGCAAGTTGTTCTTTAATTTCGTTGAGCGAAGTTCGCCCGAAATTCTTGTATTCCAACATATCCTTTTCCTCTTTTGCGACGAGTTCGCGTATGGTCTTAATGTTTGCGGTTTCGAGGCAGTTGCTGGCTCGGACCGAGAGTTCAAGTTCGGAGACAGGTTTTGCGAGGTATCGGTTTCGCCTGAGTTTCGCCTCGTCAATCTCAGGTTCGGGTTCGACGTAGTTTTCATCGAATTCTGTAAAGAGTTCGAGTTGTTGTAGCAAAATAGTCGCTGCGCGCGTAACAGCTTCCTTTGCTGTGATAGTTGCATCTGTCCAGACTTCGAGGTTAAGTTTATCAAAGTTTGTCATATCGCCGACGCGCGTTTCCTCTACCCAGAAGTTGACTTTCTCGACAGGTGAGAATTTTGCGTCAACGGGGATTAACCCAATGTTCTGTGCTGGGGTTCTGTGTTCTTCAGCGAGAGAATATCCTCTACCGGTTTGCGCGTAGATTTCTATATCCAATCCCTCGCATTCGTCAAGCGTTGCGATATGCTGATCAGGGTTTATAATCTCAACGCGTGCGTTGGGCAGGATGTCAGCAGCGGTGACCTCACCGGAACCTTCAGCGTTCAATGTAAGCCGCAGTGGATCATCAGTTGCGATGTTTAGCCGCACTTCTTTGAGGTTGAGAATAATTTGTACCACATCTTCCAATACCCCGGGAATCGTGGCATATTCGTGTTTAACCTGTTCAATTTGAACAGCGGTGATCGCTGCGCCTTTAATTGAGGAAAGGAGGACTCGGCGGAGTGAATTGCCGAGGGTTGTTCCAAATCCGCGCTCGAAAGGTTCAGCGGTATATTTTGCGTAATCGGGCCGTAAAGATTCTGTGTCAGTTCTGAGCCGCTCGGGCATCTCTAGCTCGGACCTTATCATCGATTTCCTCCTATAGGATTACACTGGATGTTAGCACACATAGGAACTGAGGGACAGTGCTTTGTAAAGTTGCACATGTGTCACTTAATTCTGTGTCGGAGTCGCATGATTGGACATCCCCTGATTTCGACGAGCATTTTAGTGCAGGCGTGCTATTGCCTCGCCTACATCTTCATGGAACGCTCGCTATTCGATAACGCACGAAATATAGAGATGTGCCTATCGGGAGTAAAGTTCAATGATGAGTTGCGTTTCAAGGTCCACGGCGATCTGCTCTACGACGGGTGCACCCTGAACACGCCCTTCGGCTTTATCCGTATCGATTTCAAGCCATTCAGGTGCGCCGCGTTGCTGGGCATAGTCAAGTGCTTCCTGAATAGTAGCGAGGTTTCGGCTGCGTTCACGTGGTGTGATGACATCGCCGATCTGCACAATATAGGAAGGGATATTAACCCGCTTGCCGTTAACAGTGAAATGATTATGCTTCACGAGTTGACGTGCCTGATTTCGAGAAGTCGCGAACCCGAGTCGGTAAACGACATTGTCTAATCGGCGTTCAAGGAAACTAATCAAATTCTCACCTGCGATCCCTGATTGACGGGCAGCTTTGAAATAATAGTTCCGAAATTGTTTTTCAAAAACGCCGTAGGTCCGTTTGACTTTCTGTTTGGCGCGTAGCTGCCGCCGGAAGTTGTCCCGCCCTCTGCGGGGTGGTGTCTGTCCGTGTTCTCCGGGTGGATAGCTGCGGCGTTCAAAAGCACATTTGGGGCCGTTGCATCGCCGTCCTTTGAGAAATAGTTTTTCGCCTTCCCGCCGGCATAATTTACAAACTGCGTCTAAATATCTGCTCATTCGTTTTCCTCAAATACCTCAAACCCGTCGTCTCTTAGGGGGACGACATCCATTGTGTGGGATAGGAGTCACATCTTTCATCAAACTAATTTCGAGTCCGGCTGCGGCGAGTGCCCGTATAGAAGATTCTCGTCCGGATCCGGGTCCTTTGACTCTCACCTCCACGCGTTTCATGCCGTGATCCATTGCTCGACGTGCGCACGCTTCTGCTGTTTGCTGTGCGGCAAAAGGCGTTGACTTCCGTGAACCGGTGAAAGTCATTCCGGCGTTCGCCCATGCAACGGTGTTTCCGTTTAAGTCTGTGATCGTAATAATCGTGTTATTGAAGGTCGCTTGAATATGTGCGATACCCTCAGGGACATTCTTGCGTTCTCTTCTTCTTCCACGCAAAACGGTTCTCCTTTTTTTTTGGAGTTATCAGTTGTCAATCGATAACCGATAACTACTCCCTCTGACAACTGATAGCTTTTAAGACTAGCCGCTCTTGCGTGCTGCCTCTTTGGCTTTTCTGCCGACAGAGATAGTTCTTGCTTTGCCCTTACGGGTGCGAGCATTTGTATTGGTGCGCTGCCCACGGACTGGCAATTGTCGGCGATGCCGTAAGCCGCGATAACTGTTGATATCCATCAGTCGTTTAATGTTCTGATCGATTTCACGCCGCAAGTCCCCCTCAATTTTATAGTTTTGAATTTTGTCTCGGAGTTGACCAATCTCATTTTCAGCGAGTGTGTCAACTTTTTTTCCGGGATCAATATCGAGGTCGGTGACAATTTGGGATGCGGTGTAGCGACCGATGCCGTAAATTGCTGTCAGTGCGATGTCTATCCGTTTATCTCGGGGTAAATCAACCCCAGCAATCCTTGCCATGCGTATACTCCTTTTTAATACTTATCAGTTATCGGTTTGCCTCGCAGTGTGAGTTATCAGTTAAGAGATTTGGGAAACGATAACGTTCTTTGGCAACCTCTATATCCGAAGTTAACTGATGATTGCCAACTATTAAAGGGTTATCCCTGTCGCTGTTTGTGCTTCGGGTTTGAAGGACAAATGACTCGGACAACTCCTTTTCGCTTAATAATTTTACACTGGTTACACATTTTTTTAACAGAAGGTCTGACTTTCATAATATCCTCTTTCAGGCGCAAGTACTTAACGTCGTCTGCCTTTGAGTTTCCGATCTTTTAGGAATCCTTCATAGTGTCGGACGGTCAAATAGGATTCAATTTGTGACATTGTATCTAATACGACACCGACGACAATCAAAATAGAAGCACCATCTACCATGGTTGCTCCGATGTTGAGACGCTCTGTGATAATTATGGGGATCACGGCGATAGCGGCAAGAAAAACTGCGCCTGGTAGCGTGATCCGTGTGAGCGTTGTATTGATATAATCAGCAGTCTGTTTTCCAGCACGTATACCTGGGATAAACCCTCCATACTTCTGTAAATCCTCTGCCATTTGGATCGGGTTGATTTGCACGGCTGTGTAAAAATAGGTGAAGCCGATGATTAACAATGCGTAAAATGTAAGCCACAAGGGTGTTCCCGTATCAATCAGTGCTTGCGCGCCTGTTACCCATCCCCAGTCTCGTGGCAGGAAACTGAGAGCTGTTGGCGGGAACTGAATAAGTGTAATAGCAAAGATGATAGGAATCATGCCAGCGGCGTTAACTCTGAGTGGCAGATGCGTTGATTGCCCGCCAATCACTCTACGTCCGCGAATCTGTCTACCATATTGTACTGGAATCTTACGGACAGAGAGTGTGATGAAAACGGTCCCAGCGACGGCTACAACAATGAGTCCGATGAGTATCACGAGGTGGAGGATTCCAAATTCTGTTCTATTTATTAAATTATTGATAACGGTCGTAACACCACCGGGTAAGCCGGCAATAATCCCAACGGTGATGATTAGCGAGATACCTTGTCCAATGCCGCGCTCCGTGATCTGCTCACCCAGCCACATAACGAAAGAGGTGCCTGCTGTGAGTGTCAAGACTACGAGAAAATGCCACCATAAGTTCGGATCTCTGACGATCTCGCCTGCTTGTCCGGTAATGTTCTCAGGATTGCGCAAGACGATACTGATGGTTATACCTTGAATGATACTAAGTATAACAGTTCCGTATCGCGTATACTGCGTCATTTTCTTTCTGCCATCAGGTTCTTTGGAGAGTTTCTCCAAAGAGGGGACGATGACCCCGAGGAGCTGCATAATGATCGAGGCACTAATATAGGGTTGTATACCGAGTGCGAAAATGGTCATTTGACTAAATGCGCCCCCGGAAAATAGATCGATGAAGCCGATGACATTACCGCCACGCTCCATGAGTTGTTGAAAAAACGCCTCAAGTGCCACGTCGTCGATCCCAGGCAGTGTAATGTGCGCACCCAAGCGGTAAACAATCAAGAGCAGCCCAGTAAAAATGAGACGTTTCCGCAATTCGGGGATTTTAAAAGCGTTTTGGAATGCCTTAATCACTTATTTTTTTCCTCCTCGCCAGCGGACTCTCAAGCAGCGTTGTCCGGATTAGCATGCAGTCCGAGTACCTCGGCTGTGCCGCCTTTGGATTCAATTTTTTCGATCGCTGATTTTGAGAAACGGTGCGCTTGGACCTTCAACTGTTTTTCGAGTTCGCCATCGCCGAGTATCTTTATCAGTGCGTTCTTTCGCTTGATTAAGCCTGCTTCGCGAAGGGATTTGGGACTGACGACCGCAGCGTCATCGAAAAGATTTAGAGTTTCTACATTGATAATATCATACGCAAATCGTTTGTGAGCGGTTCGCCGTGGGCCGCGCTTCGGTAAACGTCGCACGAGCGGCATCTGTCCACCTTCAAACCATGCTGGAATTGAAGCACCGGATCGAGATTTTTGTCCCTTGTGTCCGCGTCCACAGGTTTTCCCCCAGCCTGAAGCGTTCCCTCTACCGACTCGCTTTCTTGAGCGTTTTGAGCCAGGGGCAGGTTTAAGTTCATTCAATTTCATGAGGATTACTCCATTCCTTTATGACTATCGGAAACCGTCGGGTTTTAGTTGTCAGTTAAGAGGTATTTAAATGTTCAATGCCCTCGTTTCTGACCGCTAACAGCTGATCGCTGATTGCTAATATTTAGCGTTTTTTGAGTAGCTCTTCAACAGATAGTTCTCGTAGTCGTGCGACTTCATTGATATCTTTGAGGTTCTTTAGCCCCAGTATAGTGGCTTCAGCGATATTTTTCACATTCCGAGAGGATAGGCATTTTGTCAATGCGTCTCGTACGCCTGCGAATTCGAGAATAGCGCGCGTTGCGTGCCCTGCGATAATCCCCGTTCCGGGGCTTGCGGGTTTCAACAAAACTTTTGCGGATTTGAATTCGCATGTAATTTCATGCGGAAGGGTGCCGTTGATGATAGGTACGCGAATTAGG
>CAZQIP010000238.1:0-33349 GCA_964593655.1 uncultured bacterium
TGATTGCTGAATATCATATAATTCTCGAAGTCCTCTATTCTTGATAATTATATCCAATTCTTCAAATCCACTTTCAATATTTATTTCCGACCCTGATGTTGGATTCTTGTTCAAGTAGCTATATTCCATAGGGACTATGGATAAATTAGGAAAAGTTAATATCTTAGTCGCTTTATAGTTGACAAAACAATTATCAATCATAATTAATATACCTCCTTATAATGTGAATATGCTTTCCCTGTAGGAGCGAGCTGTGCTCGCGATATTGCGCCAGAACGTTAACTTCTGTCAACCAAAACCAAGATTGGAACCGAAAACTGAATAGTCCTGGTCCAAATGCTTTTCCTCCTTGACTTAAGAACGTTTATCATATATATTTTATACCATAGATTTCACTTTTAAACGAATTAAATTCTCACAATCAACCCACGTATTCAATTTTCATAACGAGGTTACATTATGGCGAGAAACAGACGCAGTACGCAACAAAAAGAAGTCCAAGACTACCGGCACGACACCGCAACCCGAAAGAACAATCCACCCGCAGGCATCGCAGCACACGGGAAAATCAAAGAGACACCGAAGCAGGAATACGCATACAATCCGCATCTACCACCCAACCTCCGATTTGACCCAAACGGCAACGCAGACAAACTCCCTGAACTGCTCCAAAAAGCACAACAGCAAGCACTCACCGCCGAGGAAGCGAAAACCATTGCTGATGCACTCCAACACCATGGACCATGGCTGGAATGGGCAGGCAAACAGGAGACGAAATCCTTCACCGTTGATCCGGTAGCGTTGCACACCCACGAACGCGTCAGCACCAAAGCCATCTTAAAAGTCGCAGAACGCCAAAACGTGCAGCGTGAAATCTTCGCCGATCCACAGCAAGATTACAGCGAGGCAGTTGACTTTTATCAACACGACATAGATTGGGCAAACCGCCTCATCCTCGGCGATAGCCTCACCGTCATGAGTTCCCTCGCACACCGAGAAGACCTCGCTAGCAAGGTGCAAATGATCTACATTGACCCACCCTACGGCATCAAATTCGCCTCCAACTTCCAACCAACCGTCTTTCAGCGAGAGGTGAAAGATAGAGAGCAAGATTTGACTCGGGCACCTGAGCAGATTAGAGCCTATCGCGATACATGGACACTCGGTGTTCATTCCTATCTCGCCTACCTCCGAAACCGTTTGATCATGGCTAAAGAGTTGTTAACAAACAGCGGAAGTATTTTTGTTCAGATTAGTGATGAAAATATCCATCGTGTCCGATGTTTGATGGACGAGGTGTTTGGAAGTGAGAATTTTCGATCAGTCATATCCTTTAAAACGACCAGTGCTCAAACTACTGAAGATATTTCAAATGTTTGCGATTATATTATTTGGTACTTCAAGGATGTTTCGCAAGCAAAGAAGCGAAAAATTTTAATTGAAAGAGGGGACGAATTATTAGATCGTCAATTTGATTATGTAGAACTTCAAGAGGGTTGTTTAGTAAAGGTAACTCAGTTCAGGAAAACAAATACCGATTCTAATAATTACCGTCGTGTAAAGTTGGATAGCTTGACATCACAACATGAATCAAGGACAAGATCTGGCCCCTTCAAATTCAGGGAAACAACATATTATCCTCATACAGGCAGACAGTGGGCTACCAGTGAAGATGGAATGAATCGACTTGTTAGGCTTGATAGGATTCACCGCAAAGGTGAAAATATTTTCTGGAAAAGATATGCAGATGAGTTTGGTTACGTTCCTATGGACAATATGTGGGTCGATACTACTGCAACAGGCACTCGAAAATCAGCAGGTGACAAAAAGATATTTACAGTCCAGACCATGACAAAAGTTATTGCTCGTTGTATGCTCATGACTACAGATCCTGGAGATCTTGTTCTCGATCCTACTTGTGGAAGTGGAACTACTGCCTATGTTGCTGAGCAGTGGGGTAGGCGTTGGATCACAATTGATACAAGCCGTATCGCAATTTCCTTAGCGCGACAACGTCTTTTGACTGGATCTTTCGATTACTATGAAATCAAAGACTCGTCAAAAGGCATCGCGGGTGGTTTCGCCTACAAAATGGTACCACACACTACACTCAAGAGTATTGCCCAAAATACCGCTCTTGACCCGATTTGCAAAAAATATGAACCAGTTCTCAAAGAGAGATTGAATACTCTCAACAACACCTTAACTGAAGTTACACCGGAAATTCGTTCAAAAATGTTCTCCAAACTGGTAGAAAAACAGGATCGAGAGGGCAAAAATTCCATCACAGATGCAGACCTACGACGTTGGCAAATTCCGCAGACAGTATGGCAAGAGTGGGAAGTGCCGTTTGATACCGACCCTGACTGGCCCAAAGCACTGCAGGAAGCGTTAACCGATTACCGTAAAGCGTGGCGCACAAAGATGGACGAAGTGAACGACTGCATCGCCAAATCCTCCGAAGGTGAGGAATTAGTTGACCAACCAAAAGTGGATAGAAAACGGATACGAATCAGTGGTCCCTTCACAGTTGAAGCGGTGCAACCCGTCGAAGAATCCCTTGATGTTGATTCACCCATCGGTGGCATGCCTGAAAAATCTCTGGATACCTATGATACCGAGATGAATGGAGACAATGCTGTGAACGCCGAAGCGTATCTTCATCAAATGTTTCGTCTCCTGCAAAATGGCGACGTACAAATCTTGAGTAACCAAACACTCAAGTTCGCAGTACTTGAACCACTTTATGGAGGGATCCTTCATGCGGAAGGAAGTTGGGAAAATGATAATACTGGTCGCCGCGTTGCAGTATCATTTGGTCCACAATATGGTTCCGTAACGGCAATGCAAGTTGAACAATGTTTGCGTGCGGCATATCAACGCGGATACGATGACCTCGTTTTTGCCGGTGTTGGTGGTTTTGATGGTACAGCACAAGGAATTATCCAAAAGGATATGAACCCGAATGTTCGTGTTCACATGACAAACATAGATAACAGGGTAACAATGGGGGATCTACTCAAAGAAACCCCCTCCAGCCAATTGTTTACTGTGATTGGCATGCCACGCACGCAGCTTGAAGAAACAGTCGATGGTGAGTACTTCGTGAAGATGGAAGGTGTAGACATCTACAATCCGATAGATAACACCGTGAGTTCTGCGGGCGCGGACAAGGTTGCCGCATGGTTTGTTGATGCCGATTACGACGGTCGCACCTTCTGCATCACGCAAGCCTTCTTTCCCGACAAATTCGCATGGGACAAAATCGCCCGCGACCTCAAAGGTGTCGTTGACGAAGAGCAGTTTGAAAAGTTCAGCGGCACAGAATCGTTACCCTTTCCCGTTGGCAAACACGCCTGCGTCGCCATCAAAGTCATCGACCCACGTGGAAACGAACTCATGAGTTTGCATAATTTGAAGAAGCAGTATTAAAAGCAGTCAGGACATACTGGGCACCGGAACCAATACCACATTAGATCCCTCGTAAGTTCGATAAGAGAAATACGAATGTGCCCGTAGGTTGGGTTGGGCGGTAAATACTAAAAAACCATCAGTTTATACCAAAACGCTGATTTGCGATGAATCATCCATGTGCATAATGATAGTGAAATCCAACGAACCAAACGCTATAGGTGTGCGAATCCATTGGGTTTCACTCATGTTTTGGTAATCTTAGGTTTCTCAATGAAGTTAAAAATTTTTTCCATCCGCAGTCTTCGATAAGATTTCGTTCAACCCAACCTACGAATGGACTATTGACAACTGATGGCTATTCCAGCCCCAGCGGGGCGACAGGTGTATAGAAAATGATGCCGCACCTTTTTCAGCCCCAGCGGGGCGACAGGTGAAGAATCGAAAGAGCCGTAAATATTTATGCACGCGTGCCGCTAAAATTTTCAAAACAACGACTGCCAATACAAATAACACAGGAGGAACATAATGTCTGAAGAAAAAACCCACGATCTACATGATTTCATGCGGCGGCTACAGGACAAGATGGCTGCAAATTACGAGCACATTCAAAAACGAGCATCTGAAGATCCGGGTACCGCTGGAGATCAAGGAGAAGAGAATTGGCGTGATTTATTGAGTGGATGGCTTCCACGCACCTATGAAATCGTTACAAAAGGAAGAATCATCGGTCAAGACGGCCACATAAGTCCACAAATTGATGTTTTAGTTCTAAAGAGCATATATCCTAAACAACTAATCGACGAAGGTCAAAAGATATTTCTAGCAGCCGGTGTCGCCGCCGCATTTGAATGCAAGACTACACTAAAAGCAGAACATATTGAAAAAGCCATCAAGACTTGTGTTGAAGTCAAAAACTTATATCCGGTACGGACAGGAACACCTTACAAGGAATTGCATGTTCCTATTGTCTATGGATTGTTAGCACATTCCCATTCTTGGAAAAAACCTAACTCAACACCTGAAGTTAATATTATAGCAAAGTTACGGGCATCTGATTATTCGTACGTATCCCATCCGCGCCTAAGTCTCGATTTGCTTTGTGTAGCAGACTTCGGTACATGGGTTAAGTCAGCTTTTTGTTTTCCATTGAGAGATGAACCAGATGTAGGAGCGAAAACTACTTACTGGGAACACACACATTGTCATAATAGAAAATCTAAACATTTCAATCCAATTGGTACCCTCATTTCACGTCTATCACTCCGTCTTGCTTGGGAGGATCCATCTTTGCGGGACCTTGCTGACTATTACTTGCGCACAAGTATTGATGGCAGTGCTAAAGGATATAGCCGTTCCTGGCATACTTCAGTTTACAAGGCAGGGGTTCGTTCCCACAATGCGATTGGTAATTCTTCAAGTAGTCCATTTTGGGATGAATGGAGTAACACCTACCTATAGGAATCATTTCATATCGATAATGCCAAGCACAAAACTTCATACTATGGTGTATTCTGCTTAATTCAGTTTGATATAAAAAGGCACAGAAAATGAAAAAATTTATAGCATATCTACCACTGACAGCACTATTCGTAATAGGGATTACTTTGTCCTTTGCCCAACAGAACCAAAACACTCAAAAACCAAATTCCGAAATTGATGCACTCAAAAAACGAATATTAACACTCGAAAGAAAACTCCAAACTGTAGAAAACGTCGAGAAAATCGAGTTAGAAGCAAAATTCGCTGATGCACAAACCAAACTACTTAATGCTGAAATTGATAAGTATACAGGAAAATTGAAGGATACTAACGATGAATGGCTAAGAACATGGAGTCTTTGGTTTATCGGTATAATTAGCTTTTTTGTAGTAATTCTTCTCGGTGTTAGTGGCGTTTTTTGGTTTTGGCTTAGATATAGGGCGGATCAATTGATAGCAAACGAAGTGGAAAAAAGTCTAAGTGGATTTGAAGCAGCCGTGGACAAGGTAAATATACTGCAAGATCAAATAAGGATATTAGAAAAGGAACGAGCAGCCTCTATGTTAGAGGCTACTTTTCAACCTGATTTTGGCAGTGAACTTGGTTTTCCGAAAGAAAATGAGGCGCGCCGAGAGGAAGCTCTTAAAGAATTGTCAGAAGAAGCTCTTTTAAACATATTTGGAGATAAAAAGTATCACCTTGCGGTCAGACATAAAGCAGCGGAGGTTTTAACTAGGAAATCTCCACCATTAGTTTCCCCCTTGTTAGAATTATTAAATTTAGCGATTGATCCTGATTCAGACATTACTACTGAAATTGGACAGAACCGCTTGCGTAGTTCTGTAGCCCTTCTTGTAGGAATAGAAGCACCGGAGGTTTATGAGGGACTTATGCAATTTCTCAACCGTTTATTAATAGAATCTCCTGAGCATAAGGACTTATTCCTAACATGGACAGTATTTACACTTGCCTATATCGGTGATGAATTAAATAAGGGAGATTCTATTCCTATACTAAGGGGTGCTATACCGCACTTGGCTGTTATAATACATGACGACCAAGCCTTAAGGGACTTAGCTGAGCATTTTGGTAGATTCAACGAACCAGAAGGTATAAAAGATATCTTGACGAACGGTTTAACAGATGGAATGCCTGACGTAGAGACTCGATGCTTAGAGTTATTACAAAACCACAACCCCGAATTTGTAGAAAAATGGAAAGCAAAAAAAGAAGCCACTAACACACAAAACGAGGAATCCTAATGAACCAAAACCAACTCGACATCCCAATCCAACCCGTAGAACAACCCATCCTCTGTAGTCCTTACGATAAACCGAACGCACACTGGATTTACGACACCGAAACCGGCGAAGCGGTCAAGGAACGCAAACGACGAAACGCAGGCTACTGGTACAAAACCCAACCTACAAGCAGCCAACAACTCCAACTCTTTGGGCAAGAAGAATGGGCTGACCTCCCGTTAGTTAACGCCCTCCGCGCAGATGTGGAACGCTGGCGTGATACGAACTACCGGAACGCCACACCCGTAACCCGCGAACTCCTACGGCACTGGGCACGCGAAGACCTCCTACGACGACTCTTTTTCTGTCAACGCGAAGCAGTCGAAACAATCATCTACCTCGCCGAAATCCGTCAAGGCAGAAAACGGATCGGATTCACGCCGCAATTCACCGATGAAAACCTCGCCAAATTAGTAGATACACCCAACGAACCCGATATTCCAGACCTTATCCGATATGGATGCAAAATGGCAACCGGCAGCGGCAAAACCGTCGTCATGGCGATGCTCATCGCTTGGGCATTTTGCAACCGCGGCAAAGTACCGTCCGATGAACGTTTTCCGCAAGCAGCACTCGTCGTCTGCCCGAACCTCACAATCAAAAAACGGCTGCAAGTCTTACGTCCTGAAGATAGTGATAACTACTACGATGATTTTGAACTCATCCCGACAAAACTCCGTCCACTCCTTAACAGCGGGAAAGTGCTGGTCACCAATTGGCATCAATTCGCACCGGAGTCTCCACATAGCGAAGGCGGTCAAACCTATACTGTTGTCAATAAAGGCGAGGAAACACCGGACGCTTTCGCCAAACGCGTCTTAGGCGAACTCTACGACCGCGCCCCGATTATGGTCCTGAACGACGAAGGACATCACGCCTACCGTCCCAAACCAACCGAGGAAAAACTCTCCGCCGAGGAAAAGAAAGAACGCCAAGAAGCCACCGTCTGGGTCAGCGGCTTAGACAGGTTTAACCAATCTTGTGGCGTGAAGTTCTGCGTTGATCTTTCTGCTACACCGTTCTACATCCAAGGCAGCGGACATCCAGAGGGTTCACCTTTCCCATGGCTCGTCAGTGATTTCGGTTTGGTAGACGCGATAGAGAGCGGTATCACCAAAATTCCGCGTTTACCTGTCAGCGATACTACCGGTAGACCCGAACCGAAATTCTTCCGGTTATGGAAAACGATTAACGACGACCTCTCGGCTGCAGACACCACACCGGGCAGGCGTAGAAGAAAACCGAACCCAGAAGCCATCTATCGCGAGGCAGAACCTGCACTCCTCACACTTGCAAGCCAGTGGAAAGAACGCTTTGAATACATCCAAGAGGCATCGGATGCACAAGAGAAAACGCCGCCGGTCCTCATCGTTGTCTGTGCCGATACCGATATCGCCGAATATTTTTACCGAAAAATTTCTGGTGAAAGTGAGACGGAAGTCGTTGATGAAAACACCACGAACAGCCGACGCAAGAAAAAGCAGATGAAAACGGTCTACGAACAGAGCTCGGTTTTTCCCGAATTCGGCAACAGCGAAGGCATTACGCGAACCCTCCGCATTGACAGCAAAATGTTGGCAGCAGCGGAGAGCGAAGATCCGAATAAAAACCGGAGCCAAGCTGCCGAAGATTTGCGTCAGGTCGTCGCAACCATCGGTAAGCGTGGACAACCGGGGGAACAGATCCGATGCGTCGTCTCTGTTGCGATGCTCAACGAAGGGTGGGACGCGAACAACGTCACACATATCCTCGGACTCCGTGCCTTTACCAGTCAACTGCTCTGTGAACAGGTCGTCGGACGCGGGCTGCGCCGCATGAATTACATACCCGACCCTGAAACCGGACTGCTCACTGAGGAATACGTCGATGTCTACGGCATCCCGTTTTCAGTGATTCCCTTCAGAGGTAGAGCCAAAGGTGCACGTGCCCCTGATGACAAGCCGAAAAACCACGTCCGAGCACTCTCTGAGCGCGAACATCTTGAAATCCGATTTCCGGTCGTCGAAGGATATGCTTTTGCACTCCAAAAGAACGAGATCAAGGCGGACATCGAATCCACAGAACCGCTCAGCATCCGCCCCGAAATCAACCCTACCGCGCTTTACGTCAAAGCCGCTGTCGGCTACGAAACCGGTACCCCTTCCGCATCAGGTCCCGGGGGTGCGGTCCTACAAGATCGCGAAGAATATTACCGAACGACACACTTGCAAGCCATTGAGTTTGAGATTGCACATCGGATTGTCCACAAATTGGTCGGTGATAGCCAAACTGCACCGGATCCAGATAGCAACCCGAAACTCCGCCTACTCTCTCGGCACCGCCTATTTCCACAAGTCTTCAGGTTCGTCAATGCTTATGTCAAAACAAAAGTCGATTTCCGCGGGTGTAATCCGTGTGAACTTGGTCAAGAGAAATACGTTACCCGTATCGTGGAGCGACTCATGACAGCAATTCAACCGGATGAGGCAAAGGGTGAAATCCCACTCCTCCCAATCCTGAACCGCTATGCACCCATCGGCACGTCTGCGGATGTCGATTTCCTCACACCGCGACCCTGCACCGAAACCCAAAAAAGCCATGTGAACCAAGTTGTACTGGATACCGATACATGGGAACGTGCAGCTAAGTTTCGGCTTGAGCAATCAGAGGTCGTAGAATGTTACGTACGCAACGATCACCTTGGTCTCGGAATCCCCTATGAACATGACGGCATATCACACCTTTACGAACCTGATTTTATTGTTAGGCTCACAAACGGTGTCCACGTCGTTTTGGAGATTAAAGGCTTTGAACCCGACCAAGTCCATGCCAAACACGCCGCTGCCAAACGGTGGGTCTCCTCAGTCAACAACTGGGGCAAACTCAAAAAATGGGATTTCCTCGTCTGTAGAGACCCACAACTATTGGGACAGGAATTGAATAAACTGGTTGCCTCTGAAAGTTGAGGTTTTTAATGTCGCTCACCATCAGTACAGCTGGGAAACCATACCATAGGTGTCAATTTAGCGATTATCAATAGCGTTTTAGCATAGACGATTATACACATGCCGCCCTTATAGGGCTGATGCGTTTATTTACCATTTTTCTATAAACATACCGTCCTTACAGGACTAAAGAGAGTTTTGAAGTCTTCAAGGTTTCCGCAGAGTTTTGAAGTCTTCAAGGTTTCCGCTTAGTATCCGGTTCGGTTAGGAATGCAGATCGCATTTGGGTGAGTACACCGCAAAACCGAACCTACCGGGTCTGAGTAGACGGTGCAATTAACGGAATATAAACCTTTAGAAATTGGACGATTGGGTTGATTCCTGTTAGGTAAACGGTTAAAATTATAGCATGAAGAAGAATAACCACGACGATTTTGATGGCTTTATGGTTAATGTGTTTTTCGATGAGGACGGGGACTATCTTGCACACCTCGTGGAACTTCCTAATGTTTCGGCTTTCGGACCGACACCTGCTGAAGCGTTACGTGAACTGAAAACGGCGTGGGAATTGATGAAGGAATGTTATCAAGAGGATGGTGAACCTATTCCGAAAGCACCTTCGCGGAATGGATACGACGGACCGTTCAATGTTCCCATTGATGCGGAACTTTATTACGCTTTGGCGGACGAAGCAGCGAAAGCAGGGATAGGCCTTTATACACTCGTGGCGCGGAAGTTGTCAGAAACGACAGTACACAATACAGAGAACGTAAGAAGAACATAACGCCTGAAGACAAGATCCACTATCCATCTGAATTCATGCAACCCAAGGGCGGTCTGAAAAGATTTGACATAAACTTCTGAATGTGCTATGGTATTAAAAGTTAACCTTTCGCATAAAAGACAACCACGCCAATTATAGCAAGGAAAACTCTATGCCACGTTCAAAACCGTCCGACCTGTCGATGATGGAGCTCTACAAACAGGTAAAAAAACAGCACGAAGATGCGATCCTCCTGTGCCGGGTCGGTGATTTTTATGAAGCCTTCTTTGAAGACGCGGAACTCATCGCACGCCTCCTTGAGATCGCCTTGACAACGAGAAGCCATAAAAATCAGAAATCTCCGCCACCGCCGATGGCAGGTATCCCACACCACGCACTCGACTCCTATCTCTACAAACTCGTCAAAGCCGGACATAAAGTCGCTATTCTTGAGCAGACCGAAGACGCAAAAGTCGCACGCGATGAAAACCGACTCGTCAAACGCGATGTCGTCCGGATCGTTACACCCGGCACCGTGACCGACCCGAAAGTCCTTGAGCATAAACAGAACAATTATCTCATCTCGATCTATCTCAATAAAGATGTCTACGGTGTTGCTGTCGCCGATCTCTCTACAGGCGAGTTTCTTGTAACAGAACTCACGGACCCTTCACGGCTCTGGGCAGAAATACACCGTTTTTCGCCAAAAGAGTGCCTCTTTTCGGAATCCTTTGAAGATGCGGAGATGTCTGACCGCCTCAAAACCGAACTCAAAGCGACGCTCAATGACCTACCCGATTGGCGATTTGACTACGATACGGCTCGGACGGAACTCCTCGAACATTTCCAGACGATTTCGCTTGACGGATTTGGGTGCGAACACCTCCACACCGCTATCTCTGCAGCTGGCGCGCTTATTTACTACCTAAACGAGACACAGAAACAGGAAGTCGAACACATCGTTTCGCTTCACACCTACACACTCTCGGATTTTATGGTGCTCGATGCCGATACGCAGCGCAACTTGGAACTCACGACCTCTATTCGCGACGGCTCCACGAAAGGCACGCTCCTTGAAGTCTTGGATCAGACGGTGACAGCGATGGGGGGCAGAAAGATGCGTCAGTGTCTCCTGCAACCCTTGCTCGATGAAAAAGAGATTGAGGAACGGCTCAGCGCAGTTGACGAACTCAAAACCCAGATTGGCTTACAGGAGGAACTCCGCGAGGCACTCGGACAGATGTACGATATTGAACGTCTCATTTCGCGGATCAGTCTCGGCTCTGTGAACGGACGTGATCTGCATTCGCTCAAGGATTCACTGTGCCTAATTCCTGATGTCAAAGCGCAGCTCCAAAACTGCGGTAGCGCACTGCTGGTATCTCTCAATGACACTTTGGACCCGCTGCCTGAGTTAGTTGAGCTGATTGAAGGCGGTATCCATCCGAACCCACCCGTAACGGTTCGTGAAGGCGGTGTAATATGCGACGGGTATAACGAGGAACTCGATGACCTTCGACAGATTGTGGGGCAAGGGAAGGAGTGGATCGCCGCTATGGAAGCACAGGAACGTAAAAGCAGCGGTATCCAGTCCTTGAAGATCGGATTTAATCAGGTCTTCGGTTATTATATTGATGTGACGAAGCCAAATCTGAGTATGGTGCCTGAACACTATATCCGCAAGCAAACACTTCGGAACTCCGAACGGTTCATTACACCTGAGCTTAAAGAGCAGGAGGCAAAAGTCCTTAACGCAGAAGATCGGATCCAGACTTTGGAATACGAACTCTTTTGACAAATTCGAGATGAGGTGTCGAAATGGACAGAAACCGTCCAAAAAATCGGAGCTGCGCTCGCGATGATTGATGTACTCGCCAATTTCGCTTATATCGCATCGAAATACAACTATGTGAAACCGACTGTCGCAGCTGTAGACGAGATCGTTATCCGCGACGGCAGGCATCCCGTCGTTGAGCAGCTATTTACACAGGAGGGGTTTGTTCCGAACGACACACTCCTCAATTGTGATGAAGAGCAATTACATATCATCACAGGACCGAATATGAGCGGTAAGAGCACCTATCTACGTCAAACGGCACTCATCGTTTTGATGGCACAGGTCGGGTGTTTCGTGCCTGCCGCTGCAGCGAAAATCGGTTTAGTCGATCGGATTTTCACACGCGTCGGTGCGTCAGATAACCTCGTGATGGGGCAGAGTACTTTCCTCGTTGAGATGAACGAAACGGCGAATATCCTCAACAACGCCACCCGCAACAGTCTCGTCATCTTTGATGAAGTCGGGCGCGGCACCAGCACGTTTGACGGACTCAGTATCGCATGGGCGGTCTCGGAGTATCTCTTGGATGAGAAACGGATGGGTGCGAAAACGCTCTTCGCGACACACTATCATGAGTTGGTGGAACTCGCCAGCAAATATAAACGCGCGAAAAACTACAACGTCGCTGTCCATGAAGATGGGCAGAAGGTGACTTTTCTCCGAAAAGTTGTTCCCGGAGGCGCAGACCAGAGTTATGGTATCCATGTGGCACGCCTTGCGGGGTTACCCCAAGCCGTGATTGCGCGCGCACAACAGGTACTTGAGGTGCTTGAACAACAGGACCTCAGTGTTGAGGCAGATGGTGCAACAGGACAACCGCCGAAAGCGCATCCGACAATGCCAAAGCCGCGCCGTCGTATCTCACGAAAAACAATGCAGAGCGATGCGCTGCAGATGGCACTTTTTACACCGAAAACGCATCCGCTCGTTGAAGAGATCCGACGTTTGGAACTCACGCAGGTAACACCGTTAGACGCAGTAAATATCCTTTATGATCTGAAAGCAAAAGCGGAAGAGTCTGAGGGTTAGGCGGCAGCGATGCAGTCGCCTTTTAGTGAACCTAAGGTGACGCGCTGAATTTGATTGATTGCACTTTCTGGCGCATCAACGAGGACGCGGAGATAGTTGTCCGTGAAACCGGCAAGGCGGTTGTTTTCGCCTTCTCTGCTCGCTTCGATCAGCACCTCTTTCTGTTTTCCAAGCATCCGTTGTCGAAACGCTGTATTGAGGTGTTCACCGAGCGCAATCATCGCTCGGCTCCGTGCAGCAGAGATGTGTGGTGACACCTGATCCGGGTAAGTTGCCGCGGGGGTGCCTTTTCGGGGAGAATAGCGGAATACATGCAGTTGACTGAAGCCGATCTCTTCAACGAATTGGCACGATTCATTGAAGTGTTCATCCGTTTCGCCGGGAAACCCAACCATAATATCGGTCGTAATCCCGACATCATCGCCAAAGGCACGGCGCAAGTTTTCAACGAGATGTGCAAACGCTGCTGTCGTATAACGTCGCCGCATGTGTCGCAATACCGCGTCCGAACCGGCTTGTAGTGGGAGGTGGAAATGGGGCATGCATTTCGGGAGGGCCGCCATCCGCGCACCGAGCGTATCAGGAAAATACATCGGTTCGATTGAGCTGAAGCGGATGCGTTCGATGCCTTCAATATCGTGGATATGCTCTAAAATATCGGCGATGTCCTTGTCTCTACCGGTATCCATACCGTAGGCACCGAGATGCACACCGGTGATGACAACCTCTTTGATACCGCTGTCAGCGATGCGATGTGCTTCCGCAGCGATGTCATTGAGCGGACGGCTGGTCATCCGTCCTCGCACGTACGGGATAATGCAATAGGTGCAAAAGGCACTGCAGCCGTCTTGGACCTTGATAAGTGCGCGCGTGCGTTTGCCAGCATCGCTAACGCCTTTGCTGAAACGTGCGTGCTCACGGATAGCATCGTGCTGGACCGGTTCTATGGAGAGAAGTGGGTTCGGTGTCGGAGCTGCTTCTTCAGTGGATGATGGCAGTTCGGCATTCAATATGTCCAAATAGTCCTGAAAATCAGCCTTTTCTCTGTTACCGAAAACGAACGTAACACCCGGTATCTTTTCGAGTGCCGCACGGTCGCTTTCGGCATAGCAGCCTGTGACGAGCACTTTCGCGTTCGGATGCTGTCGGATCGCTCTCCGAATCGCTTGCCGTGCCTTCTGATCAGCGACGTTCGTTACTGTACATGTATTGATGAGATAGAGGTCTGTCTGCTGGTCCGATATCTCCTCGTCAACAAGTCTATATCCGTTGCGCTGGAGTGTCTCACGCATGGATTGCGTATCGTATTGGTTCGCCTTACATCCCATCGTAATCAGTTTTGCGGTTTTCATTTTTTTAACTGTGGGCCTTTTCGCGCATTTTTTTGACGTTGTCAAAAAAATGGTTTTCTGTTACATTCGGTGCGGCTTCGCGAGGAAGTCCGTTTTTTTGTATCTATCAGATGAGTTTCTGGTTTCTCGGTAAATATTATACCGATTTTTCGCTTGAATTGCAAGTGAGATGTAGATATAGCCAGGCGCACTCAGCTTTAAACGGTTGTCGGTTATCAGTGGGGAGATCCTTATCAAAAGTCTCCCTTAACTGACAACCTTGACCAAGAACTCGTCTACAGATAATTTTGCTAAGGCGCGAGTTCTTGGTCAAAACTGATAACTCTGTATTATGACAATTCAACGGCTTTACCGGTGCGTGCGCACTCGTAGATAGCCATATTGAGCGCGACAGAGCGTCTGCCCTCATAACCATCGACTGCCGGAGCCACGCCATCGTTGATAACACGGAGTGCGTCTTCAATCACATTATTCGGATAAGGCGGAAGCGCAATCTCGGGCTCATCATCATCGACGAACTGCCACATCTCCGGTCCGAGACCGACGATCCCTTTTTCGCCATGGACGTGAATCATTGAAACGCTACTGCCGGGGAATGTTGTCGTTGTCAGGACGTGTCCAAGCGCGCCGTTCTCAAATTCAAGAATCGCCGAGGTCATGTCCTCAGTTTCACAATTTTCGTGGTCATAGACATCAAAATGGGCACCGATGACCCGTTTCACGGGACCCATGAACCAGAGCATTAAATCAATGTAATGCACGCCTTGGTTCATGATAGAGCCACCGCCGTCGAGTTCCCATGTGCCGTGCCAACCGACGTAGTAGCTATCTGGACGCTTCCATTTCATACGGAGTTCGCAGAGCAACGGTCTACCGAGCCCCCCAGTTTCGAGGACGTGCTGGATGCGGCGATTGTGCGTACCGTAGCGTTCACCGAAATCGACAAGCAGTTTGACATCGTTATCTTCACAAGTTTTGATAAGGGAGTTACAATTTTCGACGCTGACATCCATCGGTTTTGTAGTGATGACGTGTTTGCCGCGGCGGGCCGCTTCCTCGCCGAATTTGCCGTGAAGACCGCTCGGAGTCATGATCATCGCCACGTCAATATCGTCGCGATCGAACATCTCAAGCGCATCGCCGTGGCTTTCGCAGCCGAAACGTTCTTCAGCCGCTTTGCGCCGGTCTTCGACGAGATCTGCCACAGCGACGAGCTCTGCACCGTCCGTGCTGTGAATGACACCGGAGCGGTTCATACCCATACCTAAACCGACAACGCCAAAACGTAGATTATTAGACATTAGAATTTCTCCTTTTTTTTAAGTTGTCAGTTATCGGTTGTTGGTTATCAGTTAAGAGCCGTATTTGTCATAGCGCATCTTTCCTCTGCGGGATGCCGAATGTGGGTAATCTATTAAAATCCCAATTCTTAACCGATAACTACTGAAAACTGAAAACTGATGACTATTATAGCACATACATAGACGAGGCGTTAGAAAAAATTGAAAATATCGACGATCCGTTTCACCTTTTTTCTCTTTATTTTCCACGTGATTGCACAGCCCGCGCCTTCACAAAACCAATCCGTGCGATTCACTGATGTTACGGCGCAGCTGGGTATCGAATTTCGGCATGCCAACGGTGAACGTGGACAAAAATACTTTATTGAACCCATCGGCAGTGGCGTTGCCCTCTTCGATTTTGACAATGACGGAGATTTGGATCTCTATCTCGTGAACGGCAGCGACTTGCCCGGGGCAACCGCGCCAATACCACCGATAAACCGCCTCTATCGCAATGATGGTGATACCTTCACCGATGTGACAACACAAGCCGCTGTCGGCGATACAGGCTACGGGTTGGGGTGCTGTGTTGGTGACTATAATAACGACGGTTTCACCGATCTTTATGTAACAAATTACGGGGCAAATGTCCTCTATCACAACAACGGCGATGGTACTTTTACAGATGTTACCGTGTCCGCTGGTGTTGAAGGCGATCGATTCAGTAGTGGTTGCGCGTTTCTTGATCTTGATGCTGATGGCTATCTGGATCTCTATGTTGTTAACTATGTGCAATTTGATCTGGAGACGAATCCCGAATGCACTCGGCAGGGCGTTCGGACGTATTGCACGCCAGAGGCACTGCAAGGTGCTACGGATATCCTCTACCGGAATAACGGGGACGGCACTTTTACAGATGTGACGGCAAAGGCAGGTATAAGTGGTACTGATGGAAAGGGGTTGGGAATTGTCTGTGGCGATATAGATAACGATGGCGATGTCGATATTTTCGTTGCAAACGATACTACGCCGAATTTCCTCTATCGGAATGACAGTGATACTGCTATCCGGATGACAGAAGACGCACTTTTCGCAGGCGTTGCACTCAGCGAGGAGGGACGCGCCTATAGCGGAATGGGTGCGAATCTTGGCGATTTCGACAACGATGGCTATCTCGATATTGTCATCACAAATTTTCAGGATCAGACGAATAGCCTCTATCACAATACGCAGAGTGGGTTTTTCAACGAGGTGAGTTTCGCCAAGGGAATTGGTGAGAGAAGTCTCCCCTATTTGGCGTGGGGTGTAGATTTCGTCGATTTTAACAATGACGGTTGGTTGGATCTGTTCGTTGCCAACGGACACTTGGACGATAACGTTGCGAAGATTGATCCGATTGGCACGTACGCACAACCGAATCAACTTTTTCTCAGCAATGGCGGCATCAATTTTGTGGAATCCGTTGATGCGGCAATAGCGAATCAGAAGGTGAGTCGTGGCACCGCATTCGGCGATATAGATAACGATGGCGATGTCGATATTGTTGTCTCTAATCTCAAAGACGCACCGACTCTTTTGCGGAACGACAGTGACAAAACATCGCAGTGGTTAAGTGTCAAGTTAGTCGGCACGCATTGTAACCGAGATGCGATTGGTGCGCGGGTAACGGTCATATCTGGAAACTTGACACAGATCCGTGAGGTCAAAAGCGGTTCGGGGTACCTCAGTCAAAACGATCTCCGTCTACATTTCGGATTAGGCGACGCGACACGGGTTGATAAGTTGACGGTGCAGTGGCTTTGTGGCAAAGTCCAAACCTTACAAGGTGTTGAAACGAATCAGGTGCTTGTTATTTCGGAGAAATAGTGTGATCAGCTATGGCACTGCGTAATCGTCTGGGTTGTCTTTCCGCCAATTCGGGAGATACCCTTCTGTGTGTCCGAAACCGTAAGACGGACCAATTTGGTTCACGCTTGACCAGGGCCACGCTTGCCCACCGATCAAACGAAATTCATCACCTTTACCGCAGAGCCAATAGAGCATATGTGCCACATATCTCGCGATGCCGTGTCCACCATACTCCGCCATCTGGAAATCAAAATCGGGTTCTTCCTTCCAATCCCGTGTCGGTGGCACTGTCCGCCAGTAGCTATACTTCAGCATGTGGCGCAGCCCCTCCGCAGTAGACTCACCGCGGCGATGGAGGATACTCTGCGAATGGATAACAAAAGAACCCGCGGGTCCCTCACTTGTAACACCTTTCTCGGCTATATCCCGACTTGTGGAGCGGATATGCGAACCGGGTAGCAGTTCCGTCGGGCCCATTTCCAACGGTGTATCTTGTGGGAAGTAGAAGACCTCAACAAAATTGGTTTCAGGTCCAAAGACGTGATCGGCGTCGTGATGCCACCCTTGTGCAGGCATCGGGCATTCAACGCGGTGGTTGCTCACCAGCACAGGCAACCCGACATCCTTACCAAGCAGCGAACGCAATGCTCCGGCGAGTTCACGATTTAGTAGCACATGCTCAATATACCAATCCTCCAACAGAATGGAACTCGGTTCATGCGTAGCCCGCATGCGTTCTAAATCGGCGTGTGTCATACCGGGCGGAATAAAGCACGGATTTATCGGCACATCGCCGTTGAGATAGTCGAACGTCCGCTGATTAATCTCATCAGGGACAACCCCTTGAAGTTGCAAATAGCCGTCTCGACAATACTGCAGTACTTGTGAATCAGTAAGCGTCGGTTCACAGTCAAAGGTGCGGTTTACTTCGTCGTATTTCATTGTTGATTCCTTAGGTTTCCTGAGTTAGCGTTAGAAACTCCAATTTTCTCTTTCCATGAATCCTTGCAGGTTTGTCTAGTCCACATCAAAATGCCCGCAGATGTTTGGAACTTTTGCAGCACGCGGTCTTTCACTTTCTTGTGTAACGACACAATAGTTCATAACCTTTGCTTGAGCAACAACGAACGGATCCGCGAAAGGATTATTTCCCAACTGTGTTCTATCAGGCAGCGATGCTTTGAAATGTGGCACTGAAAATATTTCTTTGACCAATTGCGTTACTGCTGGACTTGGCGTAACAAATATATTTTTCTGGAGTTCTATCCATTCGATTAAGTGATCTTCAGCCGCATTTCTATCTAATTCTCTGTAAACTTCACGCACAGAAATTATTTTGCCATTTTCTACCGCCTGATTGAATTTTTCCCAAAAACGTGGAAATTGTTCTGGATAGTAGTGCCCTATTACTATGAAACAATTTGTGTCGAATACGTAAGCCATTAACGTAGAGCCTTTCTCAATAGGCAATCTTCTAACCGAGGTAAGTTTTTGACCTTCACGTTTAGATGTTCCGCAAGTTGTTCAATAGAACAATGTCCATCACGGTATTTTCCAAACGCAAGTTCCATAAATCTGTAACCCAAATACGCTGCGCGAGTGTTGTAATAGCTCCCACCACTTGAGGTTGTTCTATCTGTTCTTTTGCGTTTGTAATCTTCAGTCCATTGATCCATCTTTTCCCAATAATTTTCTTGTGTAAGAATACCTTTTTTGACTAACTTCAGTAAGATGACCGGACGGCTCACCTTATAGTGATTTGCCAACTCCTCAATTTCATCATCATCGTAAATGGAGTAATTGAGACGAGTGTTCAGATCGTCAGATGGAACTAGAAATTCAGCGGCAAATTGATCGCAGAAATCTTCAATTTCTTTGGAAGTTAACTTAGTACTACGTATGATACCACCGCTAAAGGCACCACTGCTAAAAATACCGCTTCGTGTGATGCCATTCTCACCGATTAAAAGGTGTGCTAACTCATGAAAGAGTGAGAATATCTGTCGCACTGGTGGTCTACTGTTGTTTAAGTAAATCACCGGAAATTCATCATGAACAAGGCAAAAACCGTCAACTGAGTCGTCTTGGAATGCGTCCTTAAAAACAAAAATGCCTGCTTCTTCGATGCTATCCCGCCAATTTTCGAGTGCCTCTGCTGCAGCACTCCACTCCGCTTGTGTATCAACGTCTATGTCCAGGTAAATCCGAGTTTGTTGTGCTAATGATGCAACTGATTTAGCAGATTTCGCCTGCAGATCACGGAAAAGTTTCTTTTCCGATGGATTTGTCCCGAGATTTAATTCCATTAAGGAAAGTTGCCTCGCATAAGCCTGTCTCAACAGAATATGGATTTGTGGCTCCAACGGAGTGTTATCAGAACTTCGTAACGCAAGATTTTCAGCAATATTCGGCTCTTCAGGAGGTTCTGGGAAAAAGAAAATGGCGATGGGACGCTTGTATTTATCCGCTAATTTCTCGAGTTGAATATAAGTCGGCGCGCGTTCCCCCGATTCCCAATCGTTGATGATTGAGGCATCTTTTTTTACAAACGCGGCAATCGCTTCCACGGCATAACCGGAACGTTCGCGCGCCCATTTGAGGATGTCAGGGTTGATCCCATTAATGTATTCAGCCATGATGGTAATCTCAATATTTTAGGCAGGGAATCTCGTGAGGCAAATTGATTTAGTCCTGAGTTTTATTATCTGTTAATAAATAACACTACCTTGATATATAATAACATTAACAAAGAATCTGTGTCAAATGTACAGTGAATTATGGATTATTTCTCCATTCTAAAGACACCGATTCTAAAGCCATAACGCTTGTAAAACGCGACGGCATCTTCGTTGTGGGCGAGTACGTCCAATCTGACTTTCTTATCCGTCCATACGTTTTCGTATAACCAGTCAAGCAACTGCGTAGCGATGCCTTTTCGTCGATGCGCTCTATCCACATACAATTGCCGCATATAATAATGTTCGCCGTCATCTCTATATAGGCAGTAGGCAATGATATGTCCTTTTTCTTTCACCGTATAGCAGATAGAGTCGGTTGCCAACCACTCGTTCATCCGTTCGGTGAGTTCGGCTATGTTCATCGAGTTCGGATGCTGTTCGTCCTCAATGAGGCATCTGTTCAGTTCAGCAAGCCTTTTGACATCGCCCAGTTTTGCTTTAATGATTTCCATTTTCGTAATTTTCTATGATAGCAAAGGTCGTATCAATAACGGCTTGTTCTCCGTTTTCCCTACGGCTTTGCTTTTCAACATCGCTCAAGAGAATATGCTCACCCTTGCTCGGATTATCAAAAACGAACAGCAATGATAGACATTGCATCCCAAAGTATTCTGCAACCGTGAAAGTGGTAGCCGTTTCCATATCTACGGCAATATAACCTTGATGCGACCAACGCTGGATTTCTGCTTTTCCCTCTGCAAGCAGTGCCGATGTCGTCCAGATAGGACTTTTGTGTATCTCAACGGATGCAACGTGTGAAGGCGTAACCTGTTCAACAAGGTCGAGCGAAGCACTGACTTCTCGCTTCTGTGGTAAATAATATTGCGATGCCCCTTCACCACAATATGCCGATGTTGCACAAACAATATCGCCTGCTTGAATACTATCGTTCAACGCACCGCAGCAACCTGTTTGTATGACTAAGGATGTTCCCAGCACACCGAAAAGATGTGTGATTTCAGAAGCCATCGCATCACCGTACACGGAAGCGTAACCGACGCTGATGTTCTTATAATCACCAATCAACACGTCCTCAAAAATACCATTCGGTGAACCGACTTCATAAATGTTCGTGAAAAAAGTACTGTATTTAGCGTAATTAACTTTCAGATTGCGTGTTCCCCGGAGAACTAAGACAGTCGGTATCCTGTCCTCAGGAATACTTAAAAGGGACAACCATTCATTTTTTGTTAACTCCTTGAGCATTGTGTATTTCCTGTGAATTTCGTCTATACGGTCAACGTTACAGTGTCCTGTTTAACGAGTTCCTTCTCTTCCCATTCTGAAGCGTAAGCCGCCAACGCTTTCGTCTCAGGAGACAGCCGCTCCATCACTTCTGGTGGAAAGAGTTCTCGAATACCGCGATCGTCCTGAAAAAACTGCGTCTTATACCGCAAGATCAAAAATCGCCGATCCCGATCTTCCGGTTTCCACACCAGCACCCCGTGGGTCAACATTTCGGTGATAACCACAACATCTCCTGCTTTCGGTGTCACATTGACAAGAGCCGGATGGAGCGGAGCGTCTATATTGTCAGGTTCAGGGAAAAACAGGTTTTCCGGACGCTTAAAATTGCGTTTATGAGAACCCGGCAAAACTATCAAACCCCCGTCCCCCGGGTAGACATCCGAAAAATAAAAGAAGGCAACGACATCGTTCGTGAAGATTTGATCGTTTTTGACTTCATACCGTCGCGTCCAGCGGAAACCCTCACCGGCACAATGCAGGGGTGTCATCTCTTGGCGTTCGTGTGTATTGACAACGAGCGACCCGCGATTGAAACGCGGTTTGTTAAAGGTCAGTTCTTTAATGATGGGCCATGTGGTAGGATGGAGCGTCAACGCTTCGAGCGATTTATCCGCTGAAAACCCGTTTGAAAAACCTTCGCCGCCTCGACTAATTCCGGGTGGCAATTCATCTGGTGCTGCCTGCACAAGTTGTTCAATGGCTGCTTGTGCGTTACCGAGTTCTTCGGGTGTTAAGACGTTCTCTAAATGCAGGTAGCCGCGTAGGTCAAAGAGGTATTTCTGTTTCGGGGTCATGCCTGTTCCTCAAGCGAGATGAGGTTATTTGCTCTTTCTAAACATGATATAAAGATTTGCTTTAAATATCAAGATAATTTACAATACTAATATAGACCCAAGGATATATCTTAACATAGACTTCGTGATTCATAGCACATCGGGCTAAATCAGATTATTCCCAAGGTTTGAGGATAATCTTAGAACTTTCGTGAGATGCGGAGGTCTCAAATGCCGCTTGGATTTCACTCATTGGGAAGACGTTGCTGATGAGTAGATCAAGCAGCGTTGAACCTTCGATGACCTTCATCAATCCGGGGAATTGGTTCAGATTATAGTGCCACGCGCCAGCGAGACGCAACCCTTTGCCGATGAGATCCGGACTCACATGGATTACAGTATCGTTTCTCCCACTTTGTCCGACGAAGGCGATGGTGCCGCGCCGACGCGTCGCGTCAATGCAAAGCCGATGCGCTTGGACGTTGCCAGAACAATCGAGTGCGAAATCGACACCGCGCCCGTCTGTTGTCAGGTCACGAATCTGGTCAACAGCATCTTCATCGGTCGGATTGATGACCGCTTCGATGCCCATCTGTTTTGCCCGCGCCGCACGCCACGGAATCAATTCTGCTGCGATGACCTTCGCACCGCGGAACCGGGCGTTGGTAATCGCACCGAAACCTACGGGACCGATACCCGTGATGAGCACGGTGTGTGTCGCGTTAACGCCCATCTCGTCGAAGGCGCGGTATGACGGCCCTAATGCACAACACGCAAGTGAGGCGTGTTCGTAAGAGACGTTGTCTGGAATCTTCGGGAGCAACCAAGACGGTTTCAGGATATACTGTGCCATTGTCGCACTGCCGTAAGGGGATCCGACAAATTCCTCAAAATTGTAATTGTTCTCACAGTGGATATAGTCACCATCTGTGCAAAGCACGCATTTCCCACAAGGGTATTGCGGCATCACGACCACCCTATCGCCTATCTCTACTTTCCCGGGTTGTGCGACATCGACAACCTCGCCAGCCGCTTCATGCCCAAGTCGATCCGTTTTACTGCCATACTCAAAAGCGTGGTATTCCGTACACATCGGCGATGCGTGGATTTTTACGACGACCCAGTCCTCTTTCGGCGTTGGATCTGGCACTTCGGCGAGTCCGGCTTGCCTCTCACCTAAAATTGCTGCTACTTTCATAGTCTTTCCTTATTTTCCTAAGGGTATAGAATGATTTTGGGTAAATCTCCACACATTTTAGCATAGGTTGACCTATAAAGCAAATTGTGGGTTTTGATACTGTGGATTCCGTAAAAACTTTACTTGACAAAATTGGCGGTACCCTGTTTAATAATAGAGGCAGATGTAACAATCACGGCAAGTATAGGCTTGCGAGTGATGCCGAAAATGTCGTATTTAACTTAATAATCTATTTGCAAAAGGATGGATCAATGAAAATAGAACAAAGACTTGAAGAATTAGGTGTCGAATTACCGGAACCAGCAGTGCCTGTAGCGAATTACGTCACAACCGTACAGACCGGCAATCTCATTTTTACGTCAGGACACGGACCCGGAACAGGTGAAGGTACAATCTATAAGAGCCAACTCGGTACCGATGCAACGATCGAAGAAGGCTACGCATCGGCGCGACAGGTGGCGATCGGCTTGTTAAGCACCCTCAAACACGCACTCGGCGATTTGGACAGAGTAAAACGTGTCGTCAAAGTGGTCGGGTTCGTCAATTCAGCACCCGACTTTATCGATCAACCCGCGGTCGTCAACGGTGCATCAGATTTCTTCGTTGAGGTATTCGGCGATAAAGGCAAACACGCGCGCTCCGCAGTCGGCATGGTGCAATTGCCCGGTGGGATCCCCGTTGAAGTTGAGATGGTCGTCGAAATTGAGGATTAATCTCTTGAGGATTCGGTATTATATTATGAGTCACGAAAGCGCAGCCCGAAACGAAGTGGAGGGCGACTCGAGAGAAGAAGACTCTAAGTATGAAACCACGCTTATGACTCCGCAAGGAAAGTAAAAAAAATGGCAGTTCAAATTGTTAAACCTCGGATACGTGGGTTTATCTGTACCAATGCCCATCCAGCGGGTTGTCAGACGAATGTAAACAACCAGATAAGCAGCATTAAGCACGGCATCCCGCACAAAGAGACAGATATGAATGCCCTTGTTATCGGAGCATCAACGGGGTACGGGCTTGCCTCTCGCATCGCCCTGACTTATGCTTACGGTGCCAAAACGCTTGGACTTCTCTATGAACGTCCAGCCGATGACAGACGCACTGCAACAGCAGGTTACTATAATACTGCTGCTTTTCATCAACAAGCAGCGGCGGACGGATTTCTCGCACAGAGTCTCAACGGAGACGCGTTTTCCAATGAGATGAAAGCGGAAGCTATTGACCGACTCAAGGCAGACTTCGGAAAAATAGATGTCCTCGTCTATAGCATCGCCGCACCACGCCGGATACATCCCAATACAGGGGTCTCACATCAATCCGAGCTCAAACCGATTGGCGCGTCCTATACAGGGAAGACGATTAATCTGAATCGGGAAGTCGTTACCCCGGTAACGATTGAGCCAGCGAGTGAACAAGAGATCACCGATACAATCGCTGTGATGGGCGGTGAGGATTTAGAGATGTGGATTGACGCATTGGCAGACGCGGAATTGCTCGCGCCAGAAATGACCGTCGTCGCCTATACTTATATCGGGAGTGCATTGACCTGGCCCATCTACCGAGATGGCACTATCGGCAGAGCAAAGGACGATCTGAAAGCACGTGTGGACGCGCTTGACCAACGACTTGCCGATCAACTCGGCGGTAATGCCTATATTTCGGTGAACAAAGCCGTTGTAACACAAGCCTCTGCAGCGATTCCAGTCGTGCCACTCTATATCAGTATCCTCTATGACATCATGGACGCGAGGGGTGTCAATGAGGCACCTATTGGACAGATGCGGCGACTCTTCTCAGAACATCTCGGACCCGGGTTACAACCTCAACTCGATAGTGAACGCTATATCCGACTCGATGACCGAGAGTTACAACCTGAGATAACCGATGCAGTGACCGAGCGTTGGGCACAAATTGACACCGACAATTTCCATGAACTCTCCGATTACGCAGGCTACAGACGACGCTTCCGAAACCTCTTCGGATTTGAGGTTGAAGGCGTGGACTACGATGAAGCCGTAGAGACAGAATTAACGTTCTAACGATAGCAGGCTCCAGAGGTCAAAATCTTAATGCGTCATGTTCGCCCCAGAAGGCTACAAGTCTATCGTACACCGAACGGCAGGAGGCCTTTCGCTGAATGGTTGGAATCACTTCAAGACAAAAGGACGCGAAGCAGAATTCAAACACGGCTTGACCGGCTTGAAGCAGGCAATTTGGGTGATTGCCATGCTGTGGGTGAAGGTGTATTTGAGCTACGCCTTCACTTTGGAGCAGGGTATCGTATCTATTTTGGTGAAATTGATAATGCCATTGTTCTTCTACTCTGTGCAGGGGACAAGTCATCACAAACGCGGGATATTGAGCGCGCAAAGGACTATTGGTTGCAATATAAGGAGACACACCAATGAGTGAATATCAAACCTGGCGCGAGTATCTTATTGAGAAACTGGCCGCCGACCGTGAAAGGGCAATTGACTATCTTGACGTGGCACTCGAAGAATATCAAGCTGACAGAGATATTCATCTATTTTTAGTTGCCCTCCGGACTGTTGTAGAAGCACAAGGCGGGGTTTCGGAGGTCGCTGAGAGAATCGGCATTGCGCCGCAACTCCTCTCGGACGTGCTCTCAAGCGAAAAGGCACCGCGTCTGGATACGCTCAATACAATTCTTCAGGCACTTGGATGTCGGTTGTCTATTCAACCGCTAAAGGATGCGAATGCCAGTACAGGCAAGGATGACTCGGTTGCACCAAGAGAAAGCACAGATCCGAATCTTGAAATCTCTACTGAGAATAGTGGTATTCGTTAACTGGATATATTCACGATTTACTATAACCCAAGTTGCTACTAACAAGCTTTGAAGGTTCAAGGAGATTTTTCACACACTTTCCTCACCCCGTAGGGGTGGTATTGCTTCGCAGTGAGAATAGAAACAGTGTATTTAAGTGACCGCACTTTCTTCGGCTTGCTATGTCTATACGCCAGTGACAACTTGCGTTACTATATTGAAAACGAAAATCTTAGCAGAGGTTTTCGACATATTTCTGTTGTCAAAAAATTAAGGAGAAATCTATGACGCAACCAATTCAGGTTACAGTCTGGAATGAATTTAGGCACGAAAAAACGAACGATTTCATTCGCGGTATCTACCCAAAAGGCATCCACGCCGCAATTGCTGATGGTTTGGACGACTCCGGTGGCTTTAAAGTCCAGAGCGCAACTTTAGATGAACCCGAACACGGCTTAACCGACGCTGTACTCGCAAGCACAGATGTCTTAATCTGGTGGGGACACGCCGCACACGGCGCAGTTGAAGACGCTATTGCTGACAAAGTTCGCGCACGCGTTTTAGATGGCATGGGGCTTATCGTGCTCCACTCTGCCCACTATTCTAAACCCTTTATCCGTTTGATGGGCACGTCCTGTAGCCTCAAATGGCGTGAAGCAGGCGAAAAGGAACGCCTCTGGGTCATTGAACACGGACACCCCATTGTCGAAGGTTTAGGCGAATACTTTGAACTCGAACACGCCGAAATGTATGGCGAACCGTTTGATATTCCTGAGCCGGATACGCTCGTTTTTGTGAGTTGGTTCCCCGGCGGTGAAGTCTTCCGAAGCGGCTGTTGTTATTATCGCGGGAGAGGCAAAATTTTCTATTTCCGTCCCGGTCATGAGACTTATCCGATCTATTACGACGAAAACGTGAGACATGTGATCGCAAACGCTGCACGGTGGGCAGCACCCGGCAACGCACCAACCCCTGTCTTTGGAAATGCCAAGCCGTTAGAACCCTTAGAATAGAACGCGTTGATAGTGAGCGGATTCCACAAGTCCGCTCATTGCTATTAGGGAACCTATTATATGCAGACAGAAGAGAACCAAAACAGTGAACATGTGGACATTCCACCCGTTACGGGTCCGTTTGCTGAACCGTGGTCGCTTAAGAAAATCGTTGGGCTTGCCGCTGTATTTGGACCTGCGGCAATTGTCGCTTCGGTCAGCATAGGTGCAGGTGAAACAATTGTTGTTGTTCGCGCAGGCGCATGGGCTGAATATAATCTGCTCTGGCTTGTACTGCTCAGCTGCGTCGTGAAAGGTGTTTTCGTCACTTATCTGCTGGGGCGCTACACCGCCGTCAGTGGTGAATATATCGGGAATCGGCTCGCCAAGCTGCCGGGACCGCGTGGATGGCTCCTGATTGCAATTGTCATTTTTGAAATGGTAGGCGCGCCTTTAGCATGGGTGCCAATCGCCAAACCTTGCGGTGCACTGCTCCATTTTCTGTTTAGAGACACGCTGTCTTCAGGGATCGCGCAACCCGTTTGGGAAAATCTAATCACGTCCTGTTTTATCACCCTCGCGCTCCTTTTCGGTTTACGTATCTCCTTTGAAAGATTGGAAAAGCAGCAACTCATTATCTGTGCTATTCTTGTTGTCGGCACAATTATCGGCACGTTGATGGTGCGTCCCGATTTTGGCAAAGCACTGGTCGGCAGTCTCCGTTTTGGACACCTCCCTGAGTTTCCTGAATGGGCACCACAGGACGCTGTTGAGAATCCGTTGTTGACGATGGCAACAGCGTTCGGTTACGTCGGCGGTTCTGTCATGGGATACGTCGTCTACGCCAATTGGGTGAGTATGCATCGCTGGGGCATGACATCCCATAATAATATTGAATCTATCCGCCAGCGTGCCGAAAACAGTGATAGAATTGATTATCTCCCTGAACACCCTGAGCAGGTCAGCCAACTCCGAAAAATCCTCGCACCGTTACGATGGGATATCGGTATGGGGGCGATAGTGCTATTCATTGTGACAGGCGCGTTTATGATCTCAGGTGCTGCGGTCCTATATGGAATGGAAAGCACGTTTGAAGGCTGGAGTCTGCTCACCGATCAGGCAAGCGTCTGGAAAAATATCCACGTGTCGCTCGTGTGGGTATACTATATCTGTATCGTCGTGGCACTGTGGGGAACGCTACAAGCGCTGCCAGAAATCTACGCACGCGTGATGCAAGAGTTCTTTCAGGCGATCTGGCCCCACCGCGAATGGGACTACGGGACGCTTCGTAAATGGGTCTGTCTCTATATTTTCCTTACAACAATGGTGTTGATCTGGTTAAACATTCCGTTTGATATTTTGACGCAGATCGCAGGCTTTATTTTGGCGAATTTTTCAATCGCGTTGATGATGCTTGCAGCGTTGTACCTGAACGCCAAACTCCCACCTGCGTATCGAACACGTCCATTTATGTTCATCGGTGCCTTAATTTCTGCTGCTGTGCTTGTTACGTTTGCAGGGATTAGTGGCTGGGGCTTATGCGTCAAACTTTTCGTTGGCAATTAAATTAGAAGCAATCAGTTCTTCTGTAGGAGGGAACTCCGATTCCCGACTCATATTCTCTTACTGATAACTGACAACTGATAACTGACAACTATTCTAAAGGAGATGAAACCATGGCAGACATGAAAGATAAACTCGCGAAACTGCAACAGGAAGGTTTCGTTTTAATAGAGGGCGCGTTGTCGCCAGAAGAGACGGAACATATCCGCCAGCGCGTTAACTACGCACGAGAAAAGGGCTGGGAAGAAGGCTTGAACGCTGTCGGAAATATGTGGTTTGATACCTTGCTCGACCGCGAACCGGATACATACCAGCCGCTCGTCGGGCATCCGAGTGTGCGTCCTTACCTTGAAGGCTTAATGGGCAAACAGTGTCAGCTCCGAAGTCTACGCGCACATATCAATCCAGGTCCGTATCTCCAAGAGTGGCACATGGATTTTTACGGCTACTGGCAGGAACAACGGTATGTCGAGGAACACCCGTTTGCGATGGCACCTGTTGGGATTAACACAACGTACTATTTTCAGGATAACGCCCCCGGTGAAGGGCATCTTAAGTTTATTAAGGGTGGACATCTGTCAGAACCGCCGCATCTCTATCCGTTAGATCGCCCTAAATTTGAGGAATGGTGTGAAGCACAAGAACACGTGATCCTGTATCCGAAAGCAGGTGATTGTGTCGTGTTCATCAACCACATCCCGCATCAAGGTGCGAAAGAAAGGGACGATATGGAACGGAGCAATGTCGTGTGCCATTATCAGGTAACTCCGATGTATGAAGGCGTTTGGCACGTCTCTCGACCCCGGGGGTATCAAGGCACGTTCCCGTTTGCTTAGAGATATACATTGGTGCTTAAGGGGCGGGTGTACTTCACATCCGCCCGTATTACTTAACGAACTAACCCTGCAAAAATTGGAGGACACTCATGCGTCGATTATTAATTTGCTTGTGTGCTGTGTATCTGGTGGGGAGTTTTCAAAGTATTAGCACAGCCGCAGAATTGGAAGGTTTAGTCGTCTACTTCGCTTTTGAAGAGGGCGCGGGTAAGACTGTTAAGGATTTGTCTGGGAACGGGCAGGATGGAAAATTAGAAGGTGATACGTCGTGGACCGATGGTAAAATCGGGAAAGCAGTTAATTTCGGTGGGAAGGATGGCATCGTTCGGGTAGAACACTCCGATGCTTTTGAGTTTACTGATGGAATTACGATTGCCGCTTGGATTAAACCGACTTTGAAGGCTGGACCCGGCACATGGCAACTTATCGCAGCGAAGGGACCCGATGTGCAAGAATTTTTCGAGGTACTGCTCCATCCCGACGGCTTCATCTGGATGGGATGGAAATTAACCGGCGGACGCAACGTCCCCGCACAGAGCCCGCGCGATGTCGTCAAAGACAAGTGGCAGCACGTCGCCGTTTCATTTCAGAGCGGCGAGTCGTGGACCACCTATCTTGATGGTGAGGTGTTGATAGATTATCCGAAGACCGGCGATAAACTGGTGCCAATTGATGCGCCGCTGATGCTCGGCACGGAGGAACCACCCGCTCTCAATCGCTACTATAACGGTATCATTGATGACTTCGCACTCTTTAACCGTGGACTCTCACAGGGTGAAATTAAAGAAATTCAAGGTGGTATTCAAGAAATTTTGGCAGTTGATCCCGACGCAAAATTGCCAACAACATGGGGACACCTCAAACAGAGATATGAGAGGCAGTAAGTCAAATTGACTTGTGAACTCACCGCATTTTTATATCCGTGCCAATTTGGCAGACATTCAGCAAGAATTTCGGCTGTTTCAAGCGAATAATATTGGCACGGATATTGCACGCTATTTCCTAAATAAAGGCATATTGTCAGTCTGCTTTTGATCAGCAAACACCGTGGCGATTATTCAACTATATTATAAACTTTACAACTAATCTCAAAGTTATTCATAAAAAGGGGAAATTAGAAATGAGCAAGGTCATTGGAATTGATTTAGGAACAACAAATTCATGCGTGGCTGTCTTGGAGAGCGGCGATGCTAAGGTGATCGAAAACGCGGAGGGTAATCGAACAACACCCTCAGTTGTCGGTTTTACCAAAGAAGGCGAGCGTCCCGTTGGACAAGTTGCTAAAAGACAAGCTATCACGAACCCACAAAATACAATCTTTTCGATTAAAAGGTTCATGGGACGCAAATTTAACGAGATCGGCGACGATGCTTCGCGTGTGCCTTATGAGTTAAAAGCCGATAAGGATGGGGCTGTCGCCGTAAATATTGAGGGTAAAGATTACTCATCCCCAGAAATCTCCGCGATGGTTTTGCGGAAAATGAAGGAGACCGCGGAGGCGTATCTCGGAGAAGAAGTCACGAAAGCGGTTATCACCGTGCCCGCCTACTTTAACGATTCCCAACGTCAGGCGACAGCAGACGCAGGTAAAATCGCAGGCTTAGAAGTCGAGCGGATTATCAATGAACCTACCGCAGCATCCCTCGCCTACGGGTTACAGAACGAAGGCGACAAGAAAATTGCTGTCTACGACCTTGGAGGCGGCACGTTTGACATCTCTATTCTGGAAATCGGTGATGGTGTTTTTGAGGTAAAAAGCACAAACGGCGATACACACCTCGGTGGAGATGACTTCGACCAAGCAGTGATTGACTGGATGGCGCAAGAATTCCTTAGTAGCCAAGGGATTGATCTCCGCAACGACGAGATGGCATTGCAACGCTTGAAAGAGGCAGCGGAAACCGCAAAATGTGAACTCTCCAGCACTTTACAGACGGACATCAATTTACCGTTTATCACTGTGGATGCCAGCGGGCCGAAGCACCTTAACTTGACGCTCACCCGTGCAAAACTGGAGCAGATTACAGATGACCTCGTCCAGCGGTCACTTGAGCCGTGCCGGCAAGCTCTCGCGGATGCTGAGATGCAACCCTCCGAAATTGACGAAGTGATCCTTGTCGGTGGGCAGACACGGATGCCTAAGGTGCAGGAAGCCGTGGAACAGCTCTTCGGCAAAGAGCCGCACAAAGGGGTCAATCCGGATGAAGTCGTCGCCATCGGTGCCGCGATTCAAGGCGGTGTCCTCGCAGGTGATGAAGAAGTCAAAGACATCCTCTTGTTGGATGTTACGCCACTCTCACTTGGGATTGAAACACTCGGTGGGATGTTCACACGGTTGATTGATAGGAACACAACAATTCCTACGAAGAAGTCGAATATCTTCACAACAGCTGAGAATAACCAGACATCGGTTGATGTGCATGTCCTTCAAGGCGAACGGGAACAAGCGGTTTACAACAAAACTATCGGACGTTTCCGGTTGAGTGAGTTACCCCCCGCACCGAGAGGCGTGCCGCAGATTGAGGTGACATTTGATATTGACGCGAACGGTATCCTGAACGTGTCTGCCAAAGATACCGCGACCGGTAAAGAGCAGAAAATTACCATTACCGCGTCCTCTGGGCTTACCGATGCCGAGATCGAACAGATGATGAAAGATGCCGAAGCGCACGCCGAGGAAGATAAGCAGAAACGCGAGGAAGTTGAGGCGCGCAACCGTGCGGATTCCATGGTTTACGAGACTGAGAAGAACTTAGGCGAATTCGGCGACAAGGTAGACGATGCTTCCAAGGAGAAGGTGAACGCTGCCGTTGCGCGTGTCAAGCAGGCGTTAGAGGCAGACAACCACGCCGAGATCCAATCCGCAACAGACGAGTTGACACAGGTCTGGCATGAAGTCTCTGCACAGATGTACCAGCAGACAGCAGGCGCGGATCCGGGAGCTACTCAGGCAGACCCAGCCGCTGCGGATGAAGCAACACCTGATGCCCCAGATAGCGAAGTCGTTGACGCTGAATACGAAGTCGTTGACGAGGATGAGAAGAAAAGTTAATAGGACGGACACAAAGTCCTTTTCTTTCTTGACTGGGATGGAAGTGTAGAAGGTTCGGAGAATCTTCTTCTATACTTTCACTCTGAAGTTATGTGGTAGAGATGCTTTAGGACCGTAAGGGAGTTTAAAGCAATGGCTTATAGCGAATTTACCTTAGAGTCGGTGCAGAAAACATTCCAACTGGAGACAGTTCGGGCTGTAGGAATCTTCTCTGAAATGGAACCAGTGGTGCCAAGCGCGTATCTGACGACAGGATTAGCAAGAAAGGCATCATTGGCCACCGCTATTGGCACTGAGAAAGCTCGGTCAGAAATGATTGTCGCCGATGTACTCGTTGAGCTTCTCGAGCACTTTGATCGCCGCATTAGTCTGTTTTCTGGGATTGACTTCAATGTTGATGCTGAGAAAGGTTTGACTGGTGTCTGTGATTTTTTGGTCAGTTTATCGCCAGAACAATTTTACTTGGAGGCACCCGTCATTATCCTTGTTGAGGCAAAAAATCTTGACTTGAAACTTGGAATCGGGCAATGTGTCGCTGAAATGGTTGCCGCGCAGCATTTTAATACCGAAAAAGGAAATGACATCTCTTACGTTTATGGTGCCTCCACGACCGGAATAGATTGGCAGTTCTTCAAGTTAGAAGCAAAGTGCTTGCACATTGATATGGCAACCTATACGCTTGAACGATGCGACAGGATCCTCGGCATCCTCTCCAGCATGGTCGCACAAAAAGCATAAGTTGGCATTTGATGGTGTCTCTGAAATTATCGTTTCTGTGTCTGCCGCTCTGGGGCGCAAGATTCTTATACCATTTCTAAAAGTTTATATCGCATTAACCGCACTATCTACCCAGACTCGGTAGGTTAGGTGTCAATTTTAAAAAAATAACCGGCGCGCCCCCAGACCGGTAGGTTCGGTTTGCAACCGAACCGGA
>CAZQIP010000239.1:0-18718 GCA_964593655.1 uncultured bacterium
AGGGGGGAATAAGATGGGAATCGCTTCGACTTGATGTGTTTCAATAATTATGGGCTTTACTATAAAAGAAATTTAGGCGATTTCTTCCTGTTTTCTACGCATCTGCGATAAGTATCTTCAACGTCGATTTTTGAGCAGCTGCCCCAAGTTACAGTTCATTCACATGCGTCCGAATTTTCTGAAAAGCATCTAAAATCAGTTGCATATCGTCTGTATCGCCTAAAAACATAGAGTGTCCGAAACTGCAAACCTCATCGCGATAAACGCGTTCCGCCTCTGGGCAATTAAGCGTACTATAGTCAATCGCATGCTCTCCAAGATACCTGCGCGGTAACCCCAACTGATCAAACAACTCTGGATTACCAAAGGGTCCCTCGTTATAGATAGGCTCACCGTGTGCACCGACACCACATGAAACACCCTCCGCATGAAGTGCCTCCATAAACCGCCCGCGTGAAATACCACCGAATTCTTCGGAGACGAACCGGAAATCCCAATAGTAAAAACACCAGCGTGTGACGCGCTCGTCGCGCGGAATCGGATGGAGTCCCTCTATCGCTTCCATGCCTTTAGAAAGATACGCGATGTTTCGTTCGCGCGTCTCAACCTGTTCACCAAACCGTTCGAGTTGGCATAAAAGCAGCGTCGCTTGGAAGTTTGTCATCCGCATATTCAGCTGTGCAAAGCTGCCTGCCTTTCCTGCGAGTTCTTCGTCGTTTGTTATCACCATCCCACCTTCGCCGCAAGTCAGCGTTTTCCCCATCTGGAAACTGAATGCGCCGAGATGTCCTATTGACCCCATCCCTTTGCCGCGCCATTGTGAACCGTGTGCGTGTGCGCAATCTTCAATCACCTTGAGATTGTGTCTCTCAGCGATCTCCATCATCGCGTCCATATCTGCCGGATAGCCGCCGTTATGTACGGGGATAATCGCGCGTGTTCGTGGCGTGATGGCTTTCTCAATCGCATCGGGTGCAATGTTGTAGGTGAGTGGGTCAATGTCAACGATTACTGGCACGGCGTTGACGCAGACAACCGATGTCCCTGTCGCCACAAATGTGAGCGCAGGAACGATGACTTCATCGCCCGCGGTGATGCCAGCAGCTTTCAGCGCGCACTGTAACGCCACAGTGCCGTTTGCGAGTGGAATGCCGTATTTTGCGTTCTGAAACGCTGCGAATTTTTTACCGGCTTCATCGACTTTATCGCGTCGGTTCCATGCGCCGCTTCGTAAGGTTTCTAAAAGTGCGTTCTCTTCGGTTTCATCGAAGATGGGCCAACCTTTTCCTAAACCGCCTTTGACAACGGGTTCGCCACCATTAAGTGCTAATTTTGCCATGTCCACATCCTCCTTCTTTTTCAGCATCATAGTTAGCGGTCAACTTGAATATCAACTTGTAGATTGGGTATCCGCTTATAAAGCTTCTGTATCGGTGTCATATCCTGAATTGGATTTTCCTTCACTTGTAAAGATCTTAAATTCTTTAAACCTTCAACAGGAGTAATGTTCTCGATTTTATTCTTTGAGAAAAATAAACTTGTAAGTTCGGTCAAACTTGCGATCGTTGCAATGTCGCTGATTTCGTTGTCGTGGAGGTCCAAAGATTTAAGTTTTGTTAATCCGGTGAGAGGCATGATGTCACTGATTTCGTTATGTCTGAGGTGTAACCCTGTCAACTCTGTTAACTCTGTGAGAGGCGTGATGTCGCTAATTTCATTGTCGCGGAGGTTTAAGATGCTCAGCTCGGTTAATTTGGCAATTGGTTTTATATCACTGATTCCGTTACTACTAAGCCATAAGTTCGTAAGTTTTGTCAATCCTATGAGAGATTTTATATCGCTGATTTCGTTGTCGCTAAGGCCTAAGCTCGTAAGTTGTGTCAAATTTACAATAGCTCGAACATCACTGATTTGATTCTCGTCAAGCCATAAATACTTAAGTTTTGTCAATCCTTCAAGAGACGTGATGTCACTGATTTGATTCTTGCTAAGCCATAAGTGACCGAGTTTTGTCAATTCTGTGAGAGGTTTAATGTCGGTGATTCTGTTTTCTTGCAGATATAAATGCCAAAGTTCTGTCAACTCTGCAAGTGGCGTGATGTCACTGATTTGATTATACCCAAGATACAACTGCTGAAGTTGTGTCATATTAGATATAGGTTCAATGTTGCTTATCTGATTATGCCGAAGATCTAAAAATCTAAGTTTCGTTATTCCAGTGAGTGGTGTAATGTTGCTTATCTGATTATTCCTAAGCCCTAAACTCTTAAATTTGGTGAACCTTGCAAGTGGCGTAATATCACTAATTTGACTATCATCAAGAAATAGGTCAGTCAACTTCGTCAAATCCACGAGTAGTGGTACAAGTGATGTGAGATCCTTGATTTGACTTCCGCCAAGTCCCAAGCGCGTTAACCTTGTTAATGCAGTAATAGTGGTAATGTCATCAATTTTATTATCGCTAAGCCACAATTCCGTGAGTTGCGTCAAGTTTGCGATAGGTGTGATGTCGCTGATTTCATTCCCATCAAGCCATAAATGCTTAAGCTGTTTTAACCCTGTCAGTGGTGTTATATCGCTAATTTGATTATACCGGAGATACAAGGATTTAAGCTGTGTTAACCCGGCGAGTGGTGTAAGGTCTTCAATTTGGTTCTGAGAAAGATCTAATGTTGTTAAACCCGTTGCTTCTTCCAATCCTGTCAAGTTCTTTATCTTACGTCTTTGGACCTTCAGAGTCTTTAATTTCGCTAACTTCCTTTGCCAGATCGACTCGCTTGGATCTAAACGGAGGGCTTCTTGCACTGCCGCTGCTAAATTTGGATCGGGTATCCGTACTTCAACAGGTTCTGGAGACGCACAATTGAGAAAAATAGTGAGAAGCAGAAAAAGAAAACATATTTGTTTCATAATACCAAGCCCTTTTTAATGCCCTGATTAGTGATTAGATTCCATAATTTGCAAATTTGGCATCTGTTTGCGGAGTTCAGGGATTAAACTCATATCTTGAATCGGATTCTTTTGGAGAGTTAAATATTTGAGATTCTTAAGGTTTCCAAGGACGCTGATGTCGCTGATTTGATTATTCCTGAGTAACAGCATCGTAAGTTCTGTCAAGCCAATAAGTGATGAAATATCGCTGATTTGATTATCCGAAAGATATAACTCTTTAAGTTTTGCCATCCCCGCAAGTGGTGAAATATCGCTGACTTGATTATTCCAAAGTGATAGCCACTTAAGTTTTGCCATCCCCGCAAGTGGTGAAATATCGCTAATTTGATTATGGTCAAGAGCCAAAAAACTCAGATGCTTTAGTCCAGCGAGAGGGTTTATATCGCTGGTATGACTATTGGTGAGTGATAGAGATCTGAGCTGCTTTAATTCGCTGCAAAATTTTATATCTTTGATTCGCTGACTACTGACACCTAAGGATTCCAAGTGCGTTAGTCGGGCAATTGGCGTAGTGTCCCGAATATGATTACGCACGATCCATAACTTTTTAAGCTGCGTTAATTCAGCGATGGCGGTAATGTCGCTAATTTGATTATTTACGAGCGTTAATTCTGTGAGTCGTGTCATTTCAGCCATCGGCGTTAGGTCTGTAATTTGGCAGTTACGGAACGACAAGCTCGCGAGTTGCGCCATTTCAGTGAATGGTGTGATATCCACAATTTGGTTGCCATCAAGTACTAAACTCCTCAGCTGCGTCAATCTCGTGATTGGCGTAATGTCCCCAATTTGGTTGAGTCGAAGCTTTAGTTTTGTCAGCTTGGGTAACTCTGCGAGTACGCTAAAGATTTGCGTTGCGTCACTCATCTGATGCCGTTGAAGTTCTAATTCTGTGAGTTGTTTTAACGCTGCGAGCGGTGTAATATCATCTATTTCGTTGTCAAGTTTTAATCTGTTAGGTGGACTCAATGTAGTAATGTCAGAAAGTTTTAATGTGTGAAGTTTAGTCAACTTCGTAAGCGGTGTGATGTCGCGAATTTCATTACGACTGAGTTCTAAATGTATGAGTTGTGTTAGGCTTGCCAGGGGTGTAATATCATCTATTTTGTTGTTGGTAAGTATTAATGTGTGAAGTTCAGTCAACTTCGTAAGCGGTGCAATGTCACGAATTTGATTGTGCTTAAGGCTTAAGATTTTGAGTTGTGTGAGGCGTGCAAGGGGCGTGATGTTCGCACTTGGGTTACCATCAAGGTATAACATCTGTAAATTTGTAGCTTTTTCCAAGCCGGTCAGATCTTTTATGCCTTTATGCATGGCAAACAGGCGTTCTAACGCTCTCAGATTTTTTTCTAAAATAGGTTCGTTTGGGTCTAAACCGAGTTCTGCTTGCACGGCAGCGGCTAAGTTTTTATCGGGTATTATTTTCGGCTTTACAAGTGAACAGTTGAGGAAAACGGTAAGAATCAGGAAAAGTAGATAAAAATGCTTCATAACGTTAGCTTCCTATTTATAGTAAAGTTTAGAATTAATAGGACCCTCTGTGTAGGTTCGGTTGGGAAACCGAACCTACCAGGGGATGAAAGTGTCTCTTTATTTTTAGGTTTCACTATAGTTGATGTTAGTTGGATTCAGATTTCTAAAAGTGCGTTTTCTTCGGTTTCGTCGAAAATGGACCAGCTTTTCTCTAAACCACCTTTGATGACAGGTTCGCCACCATTAAGTGCTAATTTTGCCATATTCATATCCGCCGTGTTTTTCAATGCTCAGTCAAGTAGATATTTTCTGTGTTCAGTTCCAAATGGGGAATCTGTTTACGGAGTTTGCGAATAGGTGTCATATCCCGAATAGGGTTCTCCTTGATATTTAAATGTGTGAGATTCTTAAAGTTTTCAACAATACTGATATTGCTAATTTGGTTATGTTGAAGCCATAAAGCTTTAAGTTCCGTCAATTTATTAAGTGGCGCGATATCGCTAATTTGATTATCCGCGAGTATTAAGTACGTCAGTTGTGTCAAATTTGCGAGAGGTTCTACGTCGCTGATTTGATTACCCTCAAGCGATACACCCTCAAGTGTTGTCATCCCGCTCAGTGGCGCAATATCGCTGATTTGATTACCCATAAGTAATACCCCCTTAAGTGTTGTCATTCCGGTAAGTGGCGCAATATCGCTGATCTGATTATTTTTAAGTAATAAGAACTCAAGTGTTGTCATTCCGGTAAGTGGCGCAATATCGCTGATTTGATTGTTCTCAAGGGATAGGTGTTCCATCTGCTTTAGCTCGCTAAGGGGTGTGATGTCATGGATATGATTATACCCAAGTGTTAGGTAGGTCAACTGCTTTAGTTCACTGAGAGATGTTAGGTCATGGATACGATTATGCCCAAGTGATAAGAAGGTCAAGTGTGCCAACCCTGTGAGCGGCGTAATGTCAATAATCTCATTACCACCAAGGCTTAATGTTTTAAGCCGCGTTAATCCGGCGATAGGGGTAATGTCACTAATTTTATTCCCGTCAAGCAGTAAATCTGTGAGTTGGGGCATTTCAGCAAACAGTGTGGTATCCGTAATTTGACAGTTATAAAGTGATAACTGAGTGAGTTGGGGCATTTCAGTGAGCGGTGTGATGTCGGCATTTTGACAGTTGTAGAGCCATAGTGCTGTAAGTTGCGTTAATCTCGTGAGTGGCGTAATATCCGTGATTTGGTTTAGCTCAAGTTTTAGGTGTGAAAGATAGGTCAATTTCTTAAGCACCTCGAAAAGCTGCGTCGTGTCGCTGATTTGATTCTGTTGAAGTTCAAGGTGCGTGAGTTGTTCTAAGCCTGTGAGCGGTGTGATGTCCTTAATCTGGTTTTGCTCAAGTTCCAGATGTGTGAGTTGTTTTAAACCTGCGATAGGAGTTATGTCCTCTATTTTGTTGTTGGGAAGGATTAACCTATCAAGTTCAGTCAAATCAGCGAGGGGCGAGATGTCTCTAATTTCGTTCTGCTCAAGCCATAAAGTCCCTAAATTTGCTGCTTTTTCCAAGCCATTCAGTTTTTTGATTCCTCTACCCATGGCCATCAGGAAGTTTAATTCTCTCAAATCTTCTTCTAAGATAGGTTCGTTAGGGGCTAACCCGAGTTGTTCTCGCACGGCAGCGGCTAAGTTTTTATCAGGTATGACTTTCGGTTTTACAAGTGAGCAACTGAGGAGAACGGTAAGAATCAAGAAAAGAGGGTAAAAGCGTTTCATAACATTAGCTCCTATTGATTTCGGAACGTGGTGCCTACACTAAAAATGGATTGTAACTTTAATCGGGCCTTTGTTTGACACTGATTGAATTATAGCATCTTGTGGTGGAAACTGTCAATACCGTCTGAAATGCAGGGTGTGTAAATATTTTGGCAGCGTTCCCTTATAGAAGCGATTTTACCCCGACTGACCCCGCGTCAACACATATAGCACGCCGCTGGAGTGCGGAAACTTTGGCATCCGGTTTTCTATTCTCACTGCGAAGCAATACCACGCCTCTGGCGTGAAGAGGTTTCCTTTATCCGTAAAGAGACCTCTTTGCTCCAGCGGAGCAATATATCTATAGAAAAAGATTCGCCCCTTCTTTCGCACTCCAGATGAGGTTTAACAAATAAATTGGGTAATTGTGGTGACGCGACGTGCGATGAATCGCACTACTACGAACCGGTCTACTTGTTATCACACGTCTCGGAATTACCCGATTAAATTCTTAAACTTCATGCGGAGTGCTATGTAAATAGTAAATAAATCTCTCCTATCCCAAAAATTAATGCCGTGACAAAAACTTTCCCCGCTACTACAAACCAGTAGCAGATTTAATCGGAATCTGCTATAATAATCTTCAGAAACCTGAAACATTTTGTAAGCAATGGACTCAACGAATCAGACAATCACAGCGATAGAAGGTATTACGGTGGGGCACGCCACTGATGCAACTGCCAGAACTGGGTGTACCGTTATCCTTTGTCCGGAAGGTGCAACTGCGGGTGTTGATGTGCGGGGTGCTGCACCGGGGACACGCGAGACAGATGCGCTCCGCCCTGGACGCTTAGTTCAAAAAGCACATGCCGTGTTGCTGACCGGCGGAAGTGCTTTCGGTTTAGATGCCGCTGCTGGCGTTGTCCAGTATCTTGAAGAACAGAACATCGGTTTCCCGGCGGGTCCTGTTCGTGTGCCGATTGTTCCGGCAGCTGTGATTTTCGATTTGGGTGTCGGAGACGCAAAGGTGCGTCCTGATCGAGAGATGGGGTATCAGGCGTGTCTCAACGCTACAGATGAACCGGTGGCACTGGGGACTATCGGCGCAGGCACAGGCACTACTGTCGGCAAAGCTCCAGGTGTTACGTCTTCTTCGGGGGGTGTCGGTTCGGCGTGTAAATGTCTTGATTCGGGTTTGATTGTCGCTGCGATTGTGGTTGTCAATGCGCTTGGGAACGTTGTGGATCCGGAGACGGGTGAGATTGTTGCTGGTGGAACAGAAAACGGCAGTTTCGTGGACATCACAGAACGGCTTTTAGGTGCCAATATCATTCATGGAACAAACACGACTATCGGTGTTGTCGCTACAAACGCCACACTCTCTGTTACAGAAGTAAATAGAGTTGCGGAGATGGCGCACGACGGAATGGCGCGAGCGATTCGACCGTCACATACGATGTTTGATGGGGATACGCTTTTTTCGCTCGCTACAGGGGCACATACCGGCAGCAATGTGAACACTATTGGTATCCTTGCGGCAGAAGTTGTTGCGAAGGCGATTGTGAACGCGGTAACTGTTTAACCCCCTAAATCCCCCTTATCAGGGGGACTTTAAGATGGAACGCGTAAATCTTACGTTTAAATCGGTTGTCCCTGCATTTCTGCTGGAATGTCGATGCCGAATTCTTTTAGGACCGTTGGTGCGATGTCGTATAGACTTTTGGCAGGCCCGTTTCCCATTTGTCGCGATCCAGAGGTCGCTCCTACAAGAGAACTCGAAGCGGATTTGAAAATAAAAATACCATTCTCTGCGTGATTGCAATCGTCGGGACCCGTATCGTTTTCGTAGGTATAGATGCTGTTGTATCCGACACTGCCCACCGAACGCCAAAAGAGGTTTCCAAAATAGACGATGAGGTCGGGTGCGATGTTTCGGCATTCTCGGTAAACCTCTTCGGGTTTGAAAACTCGCGTGTTGATGTTATTTCCATCTTTGTCTACAATGGCTTCAAGTTGTGCTTTCAATTCATCACGGACGTTTTCATAGTCTTCCGCGCTAACGATTCCGTGAGGTTCTCTGCCCTTAACATTTATAAAGATTCGCCCGTAATATCCACCTTCTCCCCATGCTTTTGTTTTTTCCCAATCTACCATCTCTGGTGTCCATCGCGTAATTTCTTGCGGTTGAGTCTTGAGTGTCAAGTAACCGTGTTTTTGGAGCCATTCGTTGATGCAGATACCGCCATCCATCCGTTTTGCGCCGTGGTCGGAGACAACCATGAGGGTGGTATTCTCGTCTACACATGCTAATGTCTCTCCGAGTTCAGCATCGAGTGCGCGATAGTAATTTCGCATCGTCTCCGAGAACGGTGAATTCGGTTCATATTTCCGATGTGTCTTATCCCAAAACCGCCAGAAGGCGTGGTGAAGCCGATCGGAACCCATTTCAACCATCGTGAAGAAATCCCAATCTTTTGTTTCAAGCAGATAGCGGGCAAGTTTGAAACGTTCAGCCGTCATCTTGAGGAGTTGTTGTTCCAGTTCGGCGCGCCGGTCGGTTCGGAAGTGGGGGATATCAATCAGGTAGTCGCTGGCGACCTGGTCGATTTCTCGTGACAGGCGCCGAGGAAAAGTCCACTGCGAATTGCGGTCAGGCGTGAGGAAACTGGTGATCATCCACCCCGGAAACGGCTTGGCGGGATAGGTGAGTGGTACGCCCAAAACGCCCGACTTTTTTTGCGCTTGCCCTAACAGATCCCAAAGTGTTGGCACCTTCACGGCGTGTGCATTGGCAATCGTCAGAGCATCGTAGGAGTAATCCTTGCGGTTGCGAAAGCCGTAGATGCCGAGTTCGCCGGGATCTCGGCTGGTCATCATGCACATCCACGCTGGCACGGTGATAGGTGGGATTGTGCTTTCCAATTCACCGTAGATGCCTTCTTCCATTAAGCGATGTGTATTGGGCATATCGTCTCTGAATGCGTCAAAGACGAGTTCCGGCGCGGCACAGTCCCAACCGATAATGAGTACTCGTTTTTTCATATCTTCATTTTAAATCACGGCTTGTGATCGGTATTAACAGGTGGTTCGTCGTTGTCAAGGAACCGCTCAATCGTGTTTCGCGTTGCTGGTCGCGTACGGAAATCCGCAACCCACGGTTCACGGAAGTACGCCTGCTTTTCACGCGGTAAAGCGGACAGTACTGCTGGCGGAATCCGTAGACGGTGCCAATGTGTTGCGAGATGTGCATAAGCGTTTAGCACTGCCACACGCGGTGTCTCACGTTGCCACACGGGTCCGGCGTGACACAAATTTTCTGTGAAGAAGATTGCACTGCCAGCGGGGCATTCGTAGGTCATCAGGAACGGACTTCGTTTCCCATCCTCCAACGACATGTGGTCAGGATGCATCGGGAAGTTGGATTTGTGGCTACCGGCTATAAAGTGGGTCGCCCCATCGTTTTTGGAAATATCTGTCAGTTCAAAGACGACGCGGACCATTCCAGCGTGGATTTGTCCGTTGTTGACGCGATACCCGAAGATCGGGTCTGCTTGTCTCGGTCCGCCGCCGTGGAGTTCACCGTGTCTCCGCCCTTTTTCGCGCCAGACAGAGAAGCAGCTCTCTAACCGGACCTCGGGTCCAATGATTTCATGTAAGACATCAAGGACTTTCGGGTGATCAATCAGGACACTTGCGGGACCGCCCGGTACGGCACGGTGTTCCGGCGGTAAGGATTCTTTGTTGTGATGTATCTGGTCGATCTGATCAACGATTGCCTCTACTTCGTCGCGTTCAAGGATCGCGGGACGCACGAGGAATCCGGTTAGGTCAAATCGAAATTTTTCTTCATCGGTCATAGGTTGTACCTCATATTGTTAGTTATCAATCAGAAAACGGATCGCGAGCACAGCTCGCTCCTACAGAAAACGGATCGCGAGCGACAAGAAATACGCAGAAATCCGCAGAAACACCCTATCAAATACCCCTATCAAAGACCCCAAGCAAAAACACTCGATCCTACAAAAGAGAGTGCTTCATACCACAGTAAAATTATGCCCAACGTGGGTTTCTTCCGCCGAACCGCTGCTCGCTGATGTTCCAGAGTTCAGAGAGACCGAGTTGTCGGATATGTTCCAATCCCGGTAGGAATGGATCGTTGATTCGGGTTAGCCACTGTTGGAGGTCTGCTTCTAATTCCGCTCGGAGATCCTGTGAGTCTTCGTCATCAATGAGATTGTTCAGTTGGTAGGGATCGGTATCGTTGTCGTATAGGAGCCAACCTTCTCCATCGTAGTGGCGTGCATAGGTGTAGCGATGTGTTCGGACACCACGCCACTCTCGGATACCGAAGTTGAAGCCTTCGCTTCCGTGTAAAGGCACCCCAAGGCACACAGACTGTGGTTCATCAATGGTCTCACCAAACATCGCTCCTGAGAGGTCAATACCTTCAACACCATCAGGTATAGGTAGGTTGCATAAGGATAGCATTGACGGCATGAAGTCAACGAGACTGAGCAAGGTATCGCGGGTAACGCCAGCGGGTATTCTCTGGGGCCAGCGGATCATGAAAGGAATACGGCTCGATTCCTCCCATGGACGTTCTTTTCGGACATGCCCGTGGCTTCCGAGCATATCCCCGTGGTCAGATGTATAGACGAGGATTGTGTCATCAGCGATACCGAGTTCGTCAAGTGCGGTCATCAACCGTCCAAGGTTTTCATCTAAAGCAGTGATGTGCGCGTAGTATCCGGAGATATCTTTCCGTGTCGCGGGTGTGTCTACGGCATTCGGACGTAACTGAATCTCCTCCGGTGGATACATCTCCTTGTAGCGTTCAGGGACATGTTCATAAGGATTGTGCGGGGGTCCCCAACTCATATAGAGGCAGAAGGGTTCATCAACGTGATCTCGGCAATATTGAATCGCTTGATCGGTTTGAAAGTCCGGTTCGTAACCTTCAATCTGCATCTGATTCCCGTCAGAGTCGTGATAAGGTGCATTGAAATAGTTATGATGACAATTCCATCCGACCCAATGATCGAAACCGAAACGCATTTCAGGTGTAATGAACTTATCTCTTGGCATACCGCCGAGGTGCCATTTGCCGATGTAACCGGTTGCATATCCGGCATCCTTAAAGACCTCCGCAACACCTATTTCAGCCAGTGGCAGCGGCAGATCGTTAGAGACGGCTTTATGGTTCAAAGGATATTTGCCTGTCATGAGGCATCCACGCGCAGGCACACATATCGGGACGTTGGTGAAGGTATTTGGGAAAAACATTCCTTCCTGTGCGAGTTGATCCATGGCGGGTGTTTGTACTTGTGGGTTGCCGGCACACCCAACATCGCATTGACGGTGCTGGTCACCAAAAACAAAGATTAAATTAGGTTTACGGATGGTCTCCATTGTTGTTCCTTTATAGAGTAAGATGGGCTGTTCTGTCTCACTGCATCCAGGTATAAATTTGGCGGAGTGCTCCCTCGCTTTGGGTCCACAACGCCCTTTTCAACGGTGAAATGACCTTTGTGTAGCTGGCGAAATCTGTTTGGGTTGCTCGGTACTGCTCTTTGTGTGCGATTAACCCTGTGTTTTCCGGCGGTGACGCGCCAAAATCGACCCATTTGTATCCTTCACGACCCGCTTGTGTAATGATATAATGAAAAATAGCGTTGTTGGGACGGTATTTCAAGCATGCTGGTACAGATGCCTCACACCATAAGGTCACTGTCCGATTGAAACATAGATAAAGTAGTCCTGCGATGATTGTGTCGCGATATGTCGCGGTGGCAAGTTTGGCGATTTTCCGCTGAAGGAGTGTCTGCATGAGTGCTCTCGGTTTCGGTGTGCCACCTAACCGTTTGACAGTCATGAGATACATATCGTAGAATGTAGATAATGCCTCTTCACTGTCTGTATCCTTAACCACTACGCCCGATTTTTCGGCCTTCCGCACCGCGCCTCGCACGCGCTTGTTGTAGGCATGCCAGAGTGCCTCAACATTTTCATCCGTTTTTAACAGATGCGTGAAATGATCTGTTCTTTCGTAGCCGGTTTCAGTGAAGAAATCGCCGTAGGTTGCAGTGTGTTTTGGAGGCAAGGTCCAACGGATTTCACACCACCCTTTTTCCGCTGCGGCAGTTTCAATGGATGTTATCAGTGTTTCAGGTTCCGACTGCCCAGACGCGATAAGGTGTATACCACCGAAGAGGTTCCACGGCATCGAATGCCACAAGCGGATCCCCGGTATCGGTTGAAAGACAAAAGCGGGCAGTCCACCTATCACTACGTCATCTTGCTTGATGAACAGATAGACCGGCGTAAGCTGTTTGAACGCACCCGCTAACGCATCTCGCCACGCGAGGCTTTGGAAGGCAGTTGTGTTTGGACATTGTTGGATGACAACATCCCACTTGTCCTGATTCTGAGGGGTGAGGGGTTCTACCGTGTACATAGGCAGATCAGCGATTATGCGAACAGTGCCGCGAAGAGTGCCTTGATGTAACCAACGGAATAGGCTAACCCGACATTACCTTCTAATCTCGGAATATGGTCGGCGTTGATGCACCCGTCGAATCCGACCTTTTGTAATTCTCGGACAATTTTGAAGACGTTCATATCGCCGTCGTCGAGGAGTGCCTCTTCAAAGGCACCCGCTGTCGCGAGACTGCCCCGCACGTTTCGCAAGTGAACCATGAAGATACGTCCTTTGCGTCCGTAGTTATTGATTTCGTCAAGGACGATGGTGCTGCCGCCAGCTTCAGCACGGGTGCCGCAGCAGTAAAGATAACCGACATTCTTGCTCGGAAAAGCATCAATGACCCGGTGGAAACCGAGGCTGCCGAGTGGGGTGTCTGGGTTCGGGACATCTGAGGGATGGATAGCGAGTTTAATGTCGTGTTCATCGGCGATAGGCACAAGTGCGCCGTAGACTTCGGTGAACCGTTTCCACCATTCGTCGAGTGTCTCCATCGTCGGTGTGTCTGGTGGATTTTTGGTTGCGGCACGACTTTCGCCGCGTGAGATATATCCACCTCTGTGAACGGCGGAATAGCGTGTCATGAGATAGTCAAACGTATCTCCCCAGAACCGTTGGCGTGCGATGGGCACACCAGCTTCAGCGAAGATGCGCAATGCGTTGCACGTGTTCTCCAGTTCCTCTTCACCATCGGGTTGCCCTGTCATAAACTTCTCTGTGATATTCGGGAGCGTTACGCGGTTGATGTCGAGTCCCCAAGAACATATCCGTTTTTTGATTTTCAGCAACTCGTCCAAGTCAGGATACCCCTGTTCATTGACACCGGGGAAAGCGCCACCGTTTCCGAAGTCGATGCAGTCTGCCCCGAGTTGTGTAACCTGTTTAAGATAGCTATCTGAAAGTCCGCCATCCCAGACTGAAATCTTCATAATTTTAATTTTCCTTGCGGTTCAATGGGCGTGATTAGAAAATTGACACTTATCTCCACTTGCCATTAAAGGGGCAATGAAACGGATTGTCCACTCTCAACGGATTGATATGCGGCGAGTGCGATTTCGACCGCTGCGCGACCGTCTACCCCTGTAATTGGAGGGGGTGTATCGTTGCGGATTGCATCTACAAAGACGCGAATCTCCTGTTGAACCGGCGGTGGTACTTCAATGTCTGAAATTTTGATCTGCCGCCCCTCACCTTCAAAGGGTTTGATCTGAAGCGTCGCATCTCCACCCCAAATCTGTGGAAAATAGATAGACCCACCTTCACAGTCGACACGTCCGCCATATCCACCGACAGCCGAGACGTGACTGGAATGGAGCAAACCGACCGCGCCGTTTGCGAACTGTAAGGAAGCAAGTACCACATCCGGATAGTCGCTCTTGTCGGGTCCATATTGTCCCCCGGCACCATAGACAGCAGTGACATCGCCACATGTCCAGCGCATAAAGTCTATTTCGTGGGCATTGATTTCCATGAGACTCCCACCAGATTTTGCGCGTTCCAGTCGCCACGGGGTGTGGCTATACCCGCTGCGCCAGGGTCCACCGATACGATGTACCATCATACAGGCAGGTGCGCCGAGTTCGCCACTCTGTACAATTTCACGCACTTTGGAATGCGTTGCGTGGTACCGACACACCAATCCGATAGTAAGTTTAACACCGTTTTCCTCAGCGGCGGCGATCATTGCATCGCAATCTTCCAACGTTGGTGCCATCGGCTTTTCAGAGAACACGTGTTTACCGGCATTTGCGGCATCAACTGCCATCTGTGCGTGCATAAATGGCGGTGATGCGATCAGCACTGCTTGAATCCGATCATCAGCAAGTAGTTCATGGTAATTTAACGTGCAAGCCGCATTGAGATCTGTAGCCAATTTTTCTGCCAATGCTTCTTGCAGGTCGCTGACGCAGATGACTTCTATCCCTTCGACGGCGTGTGCACTGGTAGCGAGACTTCTGCCCATACCGCCGCATCCGATAACGCCAATCCGAATCGTTTCCATTTTTTTATTTATTGCTCCTGGGCTGCGCTCCACTTCGTTTCGCGCAGGTTTCCGATTGTCCTCTACGGACTTTTTAAAATCGCGGAATTTACGCAATTTTATTGCTCATCCCTGATGGTTCTCACTCCGTAGCACCTACAGATAAAATAAAAACCAGAGCATGTAGTCCGTAACGTAGTGGAGGACGGATTTAAGAAAGGAACGTCAATTGCCAACTTCATATTGTTTAACCGCAAGGTAAATTAAAAATTATCTCCGCCGTGCTTTGATGTGTCCCCATGTAACACTGAGATGGTCCGCAGAGGGATTAACATCAAGTCCTGTGGCATCCATGTTGTTCTGAACTTCTGCTGCGCTGAGGACTCGGTCATAAATTCGGAATTCGTCAATATACCCCTGAATTGTATCGCAATCGCATCCATCTGACCGGTCCCCAATACCGAGGAGGAGTCCGCCTTTTGGAATTTTACCGCCCTTCATGGCGTACTTTTTCTCCTGTTTGCCGTTGACATAATAGTGAACCGTTGCGCCGTCGTAGGTACCGACGAGATGCAGCCACTGTTCGAGCGGAATATCTTCCAACACATTATCTTTCGCTGCCTGTGTAGATTGTCCACCGGCTCTAACGAAAAATCCGTGTTGGTTGTCATCATCATCGTAATAGAGACTGACGACTGCGCTGTTTGTCGGCATATCGTCGAGCGAGATAATCCGGTTCCAACTGTCATCCAAGGCAGTGATATAGACCCAACATTCAAGCGTAATCTCATCCCAATCTCTATCGATTTTCGGTGGGTTTGAATCTTCTACAAGAAATCGGTCAACACTGCCATCGAAAAGAATGCACTCACCGACTTTGCAATCGGAGGCGGGTGCGAGTTCTGGATCACCGTGAACGGCAGCAACGAGTCCTGACAAGACATCTGCTGCCTCTGTTTTAATTTTTACCGTGTCTTTGTTGAAGGACCAGTAAGCAACTAAACCATTTTCAACAGCCCCGACAATCGCCTCTGCGGGTTGTGCGTTCCATACTTGTAGCACAAATACGAGAAAGATTATCGTAAAGAATTGTAGATTTTTCACAAAACGTTTTTGCTGAGAACGAACGCTGTCTTTTACGCACATGATGTCCTCCTTGTATCTGATCATACGGTGTGGGGAAACTGGAGCCCAAAGGCTCCGGTTTCCGAATTGTAACTTCAGTTCATGCGGATACGAAAAACAATTATAGTAGAATCGGAAAATAAGTGAACACTTTTAAGAAGATACCCCCCATTCAGGTTATCGCACATCAGTTTCTCGTGATTGAAAATAAGTGAACACTTTTAAGAAGATAACCCCCCTAACCCCCCTTATCAGGGGGGAACGAGAGCGGATCGGGAAAAACGTGATGCGTTTAGAACATGTCGCGCATAGCCCGTTCACGTCTATCAGCCTGTTGGCGTTCACGTTCCTCATCAGACATTTGGTCGTGCTGGTCAAAAATGACAGGACGGTATTCTGCGACTTCGCTTTTCCGTTTGAATACCCGGAAGTAGTCGAAACGGGTTAAGGTCGGCGGGATATTCCCTGGGCAGAGTGCATGCAAGCCGACATCCGTTGCTTCTCCCATGCCGACGTTGGTTTGCCCGCAGCTTTTCCACTGGATGCCGTCATGACTTGCGAAAGAGGAGAATTGATTCCCGCGCCGCTCCAACCGTAGGAAAAGTTCGCGTACATTCCGAAGTCCAGCCCCGCGTCCGCGTAGGTTAAAAGAACGTCCAACGTGTCGTTCAAATCGGACATCGCCTCTAAACGCGTGCGGTCCTGAGGTTTTCTCAAGGCGTAGGAATCGGTTGGCATTTTTCCAGATCAATAGCCCCCCGTGTTCCCTGAGTTGTGGTGTGATGCGCATGCGGGTTTCAATAGCGAAGTCTCCTGGTACTCTCATGAGGAGGCGTGGTGCGCTCATATCGCCCCCACTGCCATTGCCGTGCCAAAGGTCTTGTCCGGGTTCAGTTCGCATTTCCAAATAGCCTTGGCGTTCTGCCCAAGAACCGCCGCCTTGGGGGTCGTCCCATCGCCACTCTGGACGCATTCGGTTGCCGATGAATTCATCTTCAAAGACCAACTCGGTGAATTCACCAGAGGATGCCCAGCCTTCAATTTTTATAGCGGAGATAGAGTCCCCAAAGTTTTGGGGGAGTAGATGTAGGTTCGGCAATTCTTTTTTATATTCGCTTGGTTCCATACGAATGGGTATGCTTGCGCCTTCAAACTCAGGGTGTTCATAAAAGACGACCTCCGCGCCGTCTCGCGGGAAATCTGGTCCTTTAAAGATGCGAATTGAGGAAATCCGATCTTCAAACCATGTTCCGCCTTGGGGGTCGCGTAGGTTCGCTATATCCCGTAGGATAGTGATTTTTTTTCCGCGGAATTCGACGTGCTCATAACAGTCAACAATCAGTGGGATCGTCCCCCATTCAGGCCCAGCGACATCTAACGATGACCCGAAGTTGATTGATGAGATTCTGTCTGCGAAGTTGAAAGCGGTATCATGGAGGTTCGGATAAAACCCGGGCCCGAGTGCCAACTTTTTACCGCGGAAGTCACGATGTTGGTAAAGGATTACCTTATAGTTCGGATTCGATGAGAAATTTGGGCCTTTATAGACACGAAGCGAAGAGATGTTGTCTTGAAATCCGATGTGTGCGGTAAACGGCACAGGTTCCACAACATACCCCATTCTACCTCGGAAGTTTGTATGTTGGAACAACTCAACAATGAGGCGCGGTACGACAATTGGCATTTTTTTCTCCTTTTTTGTTAGTTATCAGTTATCGGTTTTCAGTTCTCAGTAAAAGAGAGTTTCATTTTAATAATGTTTCCTTGCTGTCAAGGTTTCCGAAGTCCTGTTTATGTGTTATTGAGAGTTGCCTCATAAATTTGGGCATACCCGCTTCGATCTGATGTGAATACGATATGTTGTCCGTCTGGGCTGAAAGAAGGGTGCGGATGTGTATGTTGCGGGGCATACACCTGAATTGGACCGTTCGCATAAGGGAAGGGTCCATTCCAATGTTCTCCGATAGCGGAAGCATTGGGATAACATAATGTCTGTGGTTCGCCAATCCCGTCGCGCGGATCGAAAGTCTGGATACCGATGTCCGGGAAGTTGGTATCAGCGACCATACGTGTGCCAGCGGGGTTGCTAATGGCGTGCCATGCGTTGAAGGATGTCACCTGCCGTTCTAACCCGGTATCAACGTTGATACATCGGACCCCTCGGGGCCAATCGACAAAAGCGAGTTCCCGCGTTCCAGGGATCCATGTTTCGTGCGTAATCCACTCGTTCTTTTCGACGTTTTGTGCATAGAGACGACGATTCCCGCTGCCATCGCGATGAATTACCCACACACGGTCTGTAAGTGGTCCCGCGTAATAGAGCAAATCAGCATCATCAGGGCAGAATTGAAGGTGCGCAATACTATCGCGTTGTAGGATGATGTCGTGCTTACCGGTATCCGTATCTACAATCGCCAGTGCGGCTTCCTTGCCGATGTTGAATTTGACTGCCCACCATTTGTCGTTGTGGCTGAGTGCGGTTGTTCCCATAGCCGCCGCGACCATGCCCTTTTCTTTCATTGCTGTGGCAGTACTTTTAACAGCAAGTTTTGACTTGCAAGCTACGTCAAAATTAACGAGTTCTCGTTCCTCCAGTGTCTCCAAGTCGAGTCGCCACCCGCTTGTGCCAGCGGTGAAGAAGACTGCCTCACCGTTGTGCGATGGATGCACGGACCATTCTCCAAGGTCAGGTCTGTTAGTCAATTGGCGAAGTTCACGCGTTGCACGTTCCTCTGCGAAGACCTGCGGTGTGCCGGTTCGGTAAGAGACGAAAATCAACCGCTGCATCGCGTCGTCATACGCCGGTATGATAAAAAACGGGTGGTGGTGCACTGCGGACGCGGCTGTGATCTGTCGGATGCGCGTTCCTGTGCATCGGTCATAAAAGGTTCGAGATTCGGGTCCGTAAACCGTGCCTTTCGCCATTTTTTTAATTTTCCTTGCGGTTAAACAACGTGGTCTGTCTTTGAAC
>CAZQIP010000240.1:0-2781 GCA_964593655.1 uncultured bacterium
GTCAATTTCCGCAAATTTACAACTCACAAACAACTTGACACCAGTATGCGTTTTATCAGCAAATTGCCGCTGCCAAGGGATGCGTTCTACCTTCACACAGGTAAGTCGTACTCGGTCAATACGGAATTTCAGATATGGACACGTTTGGCAAGCCCCCATCCAGATATGCGTCAATATAAACCCTTACCTATTCAACACAAGGATTTCCAGATATGGCAGTACAACAACACACCTGACGCTTTGAAAGTCTTCCAGAACCCTTTCGATTTTGCTGTCCCGTGTCAAGGGTGGCAGGATTATTCGCGTAGAGAGACAGATGAAAAGCAGTGTGAAAAGAGTAAGCAATGGATACTTTTGAAAGCGAAAAATCCTACCGTCTTCGCGCGTTTGATGGATATTGATTACGAACATCTGGCACTGGAATGTGCTACGGCTGTCCCCGGCTTTCGGAAGGGTGACCTTGTGAAGGCATATACAGAACACTATGGAAAATAGCGTCTAAAAAGACGACTTTATCTGTCCCCAAGTTATCGTCAATTTATCTTCTGGTTCGACAGCACTTGCATTTAAATTTGGAATACCGGGACCCGTGATGCGGACGTTATCGTAATCCACAATTTTGTCCTGATTACCGAGTGCTACCGTTCCGCTTTTGTACTGATTGTCCTTTGCCTCAATCATCATCTCCCCGTCATAGAAAACCTTGATGGTGGTACCTGAAAAGCTCAATTTGACTTTGTGCCACTTATTCACCTCTGGCTTATAAGGCGCTTCACCGTGGTTCTGCAGGCCGGTATTAATGTCCCAACCCGGATTGCTAAACAGATTCATTTTTGCCGATCCCGGATATAACCAGACGACATAATGTGAGCCTGTCTCAAGATCAACGCGCCCACGGACACCCCCGGGGAAATTGGCGACCTCTTTGTGCCGCAAATCAACCTCCACCTCATAGTCTGTCCATTTGTTGGGATCACCAACCTTTAACCCTTCACCGGTAAAATTGAGCTGGGAGATTGCCTCATTCCACACGAGGCCCTTCGGATCAAACGTGACAAAAGTGTTCCCTTTCTCTATACCCCAGAACGATTTGCTATCTTGATTCTGTGGGGAGCGCTCCCAGCCTTCTATATCACCATCGTCAAAATCATCAAGGATTTCCCCGCCAAAGCTAAGGAGAACTGATGCAAAAATCAAGATGGAAACAGAAATAGCAATTCGCGTAAAAAGTTGAATCGGCGAAAATTTTCTTGCACTCAACATCTTTATCTCCTCCATTGTTTTAATCTCAGAGAGTTTTGTGTAAATAATGGTATTGCAGTCGCGCAAAAACCTCCTCAACTGGATACTTCTGCAATTTACTAATGACTTAGCAGCGGTAGAGACCTCGCCTTGCAGCGAGAGTCGTATTCTCTACCAACAATACTAAGAAAAGTATACCACAATCTAAAAAAAATGTTACAGTTATTTTTCACGCCCTTGTCTGACATATAAGGCCTCCGACTACATCCGTTACTGGGAAGGGGCAAACTAAAGAATTGGGTTTTGGTGGGTAAATCTGATAAGTTACTGAGCTCAAACCAACAACCTACTCAAACCGCTCTGGTCGATAGGGTGCAAACCAATCCACCTCTACACTATCTACGATTTCTAACGTCGCCATTTCACCTACCAAGGGTGCTAACGTCACACCGCTGTGCATGAGCGTAATATAAAGATTCGGAACAGACGCTGTAAATCCGAGCACTGGAAATCCGTCAAGCGGCATCGGGCGATAGCCGACAGGTGTCGGCATCGCCTTCGCATCAGTTATTGCTGGCAGGTAGGTTTTCGCACGAGCGAGGAGCGCGTCGGCGTGTTGTTGTGAGTCATCACGGTTTATTCCTTCTTGGGTTCCCTGCCCGATTCTGAGGCTTCCATCAGTTAATTGTCGGAGATGGAGGTGTTGATGGTGTTCATCCGTTGACGGGGCGTGAACGATTGCTACATTGCGTAAAACCTCGACACACGGTGTCGTCTTAATAACAATACCAGGGCTCCGTTGTTGTGGAATATTAACTTGTACCAGAGAAGCCAAGTCGGTCGTCTGAACACCGCTCGCCAAGACAACGACATCACACGGAAACTCGCCATCGGTCGTTTTCACAGCGGCGATCCTGCCGTTACGAATGACAAAGCCTGTGACGCTGGTTTGCGCATGCACAATCGCGCCGGCTTCGGAGGCACGCTGCAGACAAACGTCAATAAATGTATCGGTTTCGATGTGAATATCTGCCTCAGAGAGGGACGCAGCTAACACAGTACCGGGGTATAGGTGTGGTTCAAGTGCTAACATTTCGTCAGCAGTGATCAGGCGACACGGATACCCCCACGCTTGAATCTGTTGGATACGTTCCCGCAGCTGCGTCGCACGTTGTGGGTTATTTTCCCACCGCATTTCACCACCGTAGTGGATACCAATATCCGTATCAAGGTGATGTGCCAACCGGTACCACATATCTAACGAACGCCGATTGAGCGTGTGATACTCACGTGGATCTTTTCCAAAAGCGTTTGCCCATGCAAAAGAGTGACCGGACGCGCCTGCCCCGGGGATATCTCGCTCCAGGAGCGTCACAGTAATACCGTTTCGCTGGGACAGATGATAACCGAGCGTGGCACCGATGATACCCGCACCCACTATTACAACGTTTTTTTTCTTGGAACTAAGGCGTGTGTTTAGCATTATAGTTTTCAGAGGGAATAGTTATCAGTTATCGGTTATCAGTTTTCAGTTAAGAG
>CAZQIP010000241.1:0-16861 GCA_964593655.1 uncultured bacterium
ACTTTTCACAGATATTGAATATGACCCGCTATCAGAGAACTTTTCGGACACACGCCATCATGATGATCCGGATCGCCTGACATCCGAGAATCCCGATGCACGCGTTGACTTTATGGTGCCCATTGAGCAGGTCCGGCTTGGTGCATTCTATCCTGATCACGGAATTAACGCACTTGACCCGGCTGATACCGGTTTAATCTATAACGCTGCGAACTGGAAAAAACGCCGTTACCCCGAACGGAACATCCGTAATCAGCTCACTATTCTGAAGGCGAGATACGAAATTCCGCTTGCAAAACTCCCTTATGTCAACAAAATTGCTGAAGATTTAACGCTAACACCGATGGTTAAGTACGTCTGGGACCGCGCTTTTGACCGCAGTGCCGAAGAAATTCCAAAAACACTCAACCCAGACCTGTTCCTTCCAACTGACGATCAACCGATTGAATATTTGCGGTTGAACCGTCGAAGTCGAGAGGATATTCTTGGTGTCCGTCTCGATTATCAGTTTACGCAGCGGTTAAGTATCATTGGCGGATTCCAGTATCGGAAGTTTACGAATCGGGATAAAAACTTTATAAACTACCTACAAACTTTCCCAGCGGACACTCGCGTTCCAAACCTATACCGTTCTGACTTGCGAACCCGTATTTTTGAAACGCAAATCATCAGCAGGGGCAGTTGGCTCGGCTTCTATATCATCATTCTTTCAGGGCACCGAAGAACCACGAATCTATTTCAACACACGACCAGTAATACGACATTTGTTCGAGCGATGATGGGTTTCTAAATGACTATCGGCTGATTGCTATCGCTGGTGTGAAGGGAACAGCGTTCCTAATAGGTGTGCTACCGAACTGTTGGCTGTCGGCGTAATATGTAATTGATTTTGTAGATGTGCTCTGTAGGGCGTGGTGACACCCAAAATGAACCGGGTGATCGTGTCATCGTCCGTAGAAAGACAAATGCCAGCCCCTTCTGAAACCTCCTCCGATACATGAATTTTGCCATCTTTGATGATAAGACTTGCCCGATGTTCCGAACCTTTGATGCCGATTGTCCCCTGCCAGCCTTTGTAATCATCACTCTCGTTCAGGCGTTTCAGAAGTAGGGGCGAAAGCTCACCAAGTAACATCGGCAGATTGACGATCTTGAACATCCATACCCAGCCTACATCCACCGACGTGTACCCAAAATTGTGGAACAATGTTCTGACATAATGCTTGTCACCTTCTGCTTCAGGTTCATAACGAATCCGTTTATATTCACCCTTCACCAATGCGTTATGCAACGCGCAGAGCAGCGCAGCACCGACATCCTCAAGGAAACCTTCCCGATGTGTGGAATCTTCGGAAGACAGGGGTTTAAGACAGAATTCGGTGATCCGGACATTCTTTTCCTTCTCATTGCATTGCGCTTGCACATATCCAAGCAGTTCTCCACTCTTCTCTGCAAGATAAATCAACCGAGTTTTCGATGTTCTGCGCCTTTCGGCGCGTCTCGGTCTGCGCTCCACCCGGTCGGCATAAAATGCGTTGAGCACACCTGCCATGGCAACCTCATCCCCAAGTGTATAAGGACGGACGACTAAGCCCTCGACGACTTTTGCCTGCTCGTGCTGCAACGTTTTAGTGAACTCCCGCGTCAATAGTCCATCAACGAACCCAAAATTCCTGTACATGCCATGGGCGGTGTTGTCTGTGCCGGTATGAAGAGAAATACAAGCGTACTGGCGGACGAGTTCATGCGACATTGACGCACCGAATGCCCACCGCGCCAATCCCTTTCGGCGATATTTTGGCGTGGTATGCACCCAACTCACATAAGTCCCGGGAACGTGCGTGTTGTGAGGGAAATGGTGTGTATGGAGAATTACATTGCAAATGGCAACGCGATCGCCTCCGATAATCGGATAGTGATATAATTCCGCATTGCGTTTGACATCCATCGTTAGGAGAGGCGCACCATTTTTGTCTGTGAGCTCTTCATAAGAGAACGCTTCGGCTGCTGGATGACCAATTTTAGCAAGCAAGTATCCAGTTTCAAGTTGGTATCTGTGATCCTGATGCGGCGCAATCTCCACCAGCAGATCCGCGACTTCACCGCCTCGACCATTACGAACCAACATTAGGACTGCCATCGCTACGAGTCCATCATCCTCGGTTTCAACTGTTAGTTCTTCAAGCATTTTCGCCGCTCGGTCATCGCAGCTATTGATCAACTTTGCCACTGCAATCAATCGTTCGTATCTGTCCGCCGTGTCCAGTTTAGCAACCAACGCCGAAATCCGATGGTCAGCGTCGTCAGTGATTTCAAGAAGGCTATCGATTGCATCGATTCTATCGCTTGTCCCTATGCTCGTGTCACGAATCACTGCGTTGAGGTATCCACGGACCTCCGCCGCAAATTCGTCGCTGTCATTCGGCAGCAATGGGAGCCGATGGACAGTCGTGCCGTTCTCTTCAAACCACGGAAACAGATCTTCACCCACCGCTCGGCTGAGATAATGGACCTGTCTATCCACCCGTGAGAAGGTTGGGTGCGGCATATTCTGTTCTGTGTCGATTTGCTTTTCGGAGAATACCTCAGTGAGCCGGACAAACAGGTCGTCGCCGTATTTCTCAAGGAGCGTTTTCAGTATCCAGATCGGTTTGCGCGAGCGTTGCTCGTAAACCTTAGCGACATCAACCAGCTTCTCGTCGGTATTTTCATAAAATTGCCGCTCGGCTTGGTCAAGCATCTCCGCGGCTTCTCGCTCAAATCCGAGCACTTTCATTGACCAAATACCGAAGAAGAATTGGTATCCGTCAAAAAGAACACCCGATGCCTTCCCAAAAGGCGTTTTCTCGGCGATCAATCCACTCGCCTCAACACCGAGCGAATAGGCAAGTCTTGAAAGGCTGACACACGCCCCGATTGTCATGATCGAATCCTCCCAATTGGAGCCGTATCCATGATTACATGACGGAATCAGATCAATTTTCCATTCAATCTTCTCACCTTCAGGGAATTTTGAGAGCATCTCTTTCGTCAGTTTTTTAGCAAACGCCATACAGGTATCCACACGATCCTCGACGAAGTGCGTATAGAAAATCTTGGTTTTGCCGTCTTCTCTGACCTGTTCGTCGATCGGAATCTCATCGGGAATCGTTTGCGTATCCGTTGTCAAAGAAGGTTTTTGCTGGGGGGGGTCTTCGCGGTTGATCCCCAACCAATCGATGAATCGCCCAGATACAGGGTGGTTTTCCCATTGAAAGAGTTGTGTGTTGATTAACAGAACGCGTCCTGATCCAAAATCGAGACATGCCCCAACAGGTTTTCCCGTCTCACTATGTTCAAGGAAAACGCTACTCTCCGCCGGGATATCAAGGATACCGCAATACCTGAGACCCAAGTCATCAATTCCCAATCCATCGGTAATTTCGTGGTCAGTGAGGCGGAGGTCTTTCTGTATATAACCACGTAAAGGATTCGCGTCGGTATCCATTTCGCCTTGTCCTTCAGGTAACGGAAGAAATTGCGCACCGAAAAGAGAGGCGACCTGATTAATCCCCAATTCCGAGATTGGCTCACGGACATCTCGCTCGAATCGGCTTGTGCTGGTGGTTAAAAGCAGTCCACCGCCATTTTCTACAAACTCACGGATCAGTTGAAGTTCCGCATCGGTATATTTTAACGCGGTGTTGCTGCAAATCGTCAGCACATCGTAATTTTGTAGGGGCGAGGTTACCTCGCCCCTACTGAGATAATCTCGGTTGTTAGTGGTTTGATAGATGTTGTCCGGCTCGATTTGTATCAATCCGCCTGACCAGCCGGTATCGCGTGAAGTATCAACTAAAATCCGAATCCGTTTTTTTGTCATTTGCTATATTCCTTATCTATCAGATCAGTGGTTGGAAAGCAAAGCACTGAAGATTGAAGGGACCTATCCTTCCATTCTTCCTTTCTTTAATTCAACTATGTTTGCAGTGTTTTCTTCAACTTTTTTCTTGCAATCATATAAATTGTTTGTTATAATGTTTTATAATGATTAATCATTATAAAACATTGATAGGGGATTTCACTATGAACGCCAAACCCGAGTATCTTACAATTAAAGATGCCGCTGACTTATTAGGTGTAACCCCAACGACTCTTCGCAATTGGGACAAATCTAAAAAACTTGTTGCGCATCGTAACCCTATAAATGGCTACCGATTATACGCTGTTGAAGATGTGACAAAAATCTTGCGCGATAGAGGTGAAAACGATCACGCATATAACTTGGACGTTGTTTCTGATCAAGCAGATGTCCAGATATTTTTATTTCCAGAGCTATTTTCCCAATCAGAGTCAAAACAGGACACTCGAACACTCAGGTTATTAGTCCGACAAATGAGCAAAGCTTTTCGTGATTCAATGGGAGGTGGTTTGCTTGAACGTTTTGAAGAAATATCAAAGGTCCTATACTGCAAACTTTATGACGAACGGCAATGCAGAATCAACGATAACTACACGAAGCAGTTCTATTTTTCATCTGACGCACCTTTAAATGAAACCTACCAAAGAATAGCGACACTTTATGAAAAGGCTATACGTCTTTTACCCAATGTCTTCACAAATTCTCAGCGTAAACTAAGTAATGATAAGAAAGCAATCGTCCGAATCGTTGAACTTCTGCAGTCGGTCAGTTTGAGCAATATCCCCGCGGATATAAAAGGAACAGTATATGAAGAGCTAGTTCGGAATACATTTGAGAAGTCAGATAACCAACAGTTTTTTACACCACGTCAAGTCGTAGAGTTTATGGTGCGTTTTACCAATCCGCAATTGGATCAAATTTTATGCGATCCTGCTTGTGGCAGTGGTGGCTTTCTAATTGAAGCCTCAAATCACATTGGACGTGTTTTATTTTTACAAGGAGAGGAAGAATTTTCTGAAAACCGAATTGCTCAGTATCTATCAAATCATATTATCGGTTTAGAGATTGACAGACGAATGGCATGGGTTGCACAAATGAATCTCATTATGCACGGTGACGGAGACGGTAACATTCATCACTTAGATGGCAACGGTTCACTCGGTTTTTCGGACAACCTGAATAATCTTGTTAAGCCAAATGAGTTAGATATTATTTTAACAAATCCACCATTTGGCAGCGATCTCTCAGATAAAGCGGATCTCTCCAGATATGAATTGGGTAAAGGAAAATCCTCTCGACGCAGAGGAATCCTTTTTATCGAACAGTGCATACGTTGGTTGAAAAGGGGTGGACGTTTAGGAATTATTATTGAGGACAGCGTACTAAATGGGGCAACAAATGAAGATGTACGCCGATTTATTTTACAACATTGTATTGTAGAAGCAGTAATTAGCTTGCCTGATGTTACGTTCATGCCGTATTCAAGTTCAAAAACATCAATACTTTTTTTACGGAAAAAAAACAATAATCAAGAAGCACAATCCCGCATTTTTATGGCAACTGTGGAACAAATAGGACGAAAACAAAACGGCGATCCGCTTTATACTGGACAACAAGGCAAAGACGGTTCCCGTGAACTTTTGAGTGAATTACCAGATGTCGTCAACGCTTGGCAAAATTACACTATAAGTGGTGTCCAATCAATAACACACTTATCACCCAAAATATTTGTATGTCCCCCTGAAAGATTTACAGGCGGTTTTGGGGAACGACTTGACGTTCAATTTCACCATCCTTCTCGGGCAACTGCCGAGAACACGTTAAACCGTTCAATCTATCCAACCCCTAAACTCGCAGAACTGATTGTTGTACGTAATGGAATGGTAATACCATCAACACAGGATCCTGATGATATTTGGCAATATATAGGATTAGCAAACATCGTTGCGGCAACGGGTGAGTATAGTGTATCCAATGTTCTTGGGCGCCAACTTAAGAGTGGAGTTCGCCGTTTTCATCCGAGAGACATTCTTTTTTCTAAATTACGCCCTGAACTCCGTAAATGTGTTTTAGTTCGGGACGCTGAAGATGATGGCTATGCCTCATCGGAGTGTCTTGTTTTTCGCACCTTAGAAGACGCTTTCGACGACCCTCTACTAAAAGATATAGCAGCCAAGAGAAATTCACCACAGCAGTACCAAGTTGATCGGGAGTATCTATCATTCATACTTCGTAGTGATATTGTATTCGGGCAACTGGTCTATCAAATTACAGGCAGTGGACGCCCAAGAGTTAACCAAGCTGCGATACTTGGATTAAGAATTCCATTACCTTCGTTATCCGTACAGCGCGAAATTGTCGCCGCCTACAAAATGGCTTGGAAACATCATCTTGAGTGTCGAACTCGGAGCGAAATCGCATTACAAGAAGGAAAGGAAGCTTTAGAAGCAGCGTATAATCATGCAAGCGATAAACTTTGCCCGATACCGGGGAAAACCATATAGAACTCTCGGAAAGTTCAGGTCTAATTTTCATCATTTTTATCACCTAAACGATTTCTAGGTGAATGTTCATCAACTGCTTCGAGGAAGTGCTTGAACTGGCGTATCGTATCACTTAAGTCCTCGGCATTTAGTCTGGTGCGCTGAATAATACGCCAAAGTTTTCCATAGTTACCCGGGTCAGGCACAAATTCCTTTTTCTTCTCGCTGTAGACGAGTACTTTTACTCCTTCAATCTTTCCTTTTGTTATTTCTAACCGTACATCGCGCTCTTTAGCTATTTCACTCGCTGACAAAATTACACCAGCAAAGATGTAAGGGAATTCGCCGATAATTTCTCCATCTTGCTCTAAGTCCTGCCATCGCCAACCGATTAATAAAAGCATGTCTTTGTCAGCATCAATTAATATCGTTGGTGTACTGAAGCGTGCAGCTTGCTCATCTGATTCAGCATCAACAGCTTTCATCTCAATTCTAAGCAGTAAAGCTAGCGTGTCATCACGGAAGTAGAAATCAGGATATTCATGTGCGGTAGCGAAAGTTAATAAATACTTATCATTGTACCTCTCTTTGATGATAGCATCCATTTCAGTACTGAGAGCATACTCAAGCATTGTTCCAATCCGAGTTCGATAGCTAGACAATTGGCGCTTATCCGTTGGCAGAGGTTCTACCAGACGAGTGCGTTTGGATAAGCGTTGAGGACTAAAATTCGCATTAACTCTCTGGATGGATTCAGGGAGTAATTCATTGAAATACTCTGAAATTTTCTCAATATCTGATTTACTTTGTGAAAGTAGTTCTGGTAGCGTAGGCATAAACAGCCTTATTTACTTTGTGAAGAAGTCAGTATGTCGACACTCTTTTGCATCATTTTGTTTTTTGGTATAGAATATGTGTAGCATTATGGTATCATGTGTGGTATTTGAAAGCAATCAAAATCATCTAATTGCAGTTGCAGACTCACTTACTTTTTTCTTGCACCCTAACACTTAAGTTGCTATGATAAGTATAAATCAGCACACTCTTCTTGGCAAACTTCGGAGACAGCATGAACAATTATCGTATCGCGATTATCGGCTTAGGTGGCATGGGCGGCGCTCATGCCGAAGCAGTGCAATTAGAAACAAACTGTGAACTCGTCGCTGGGGCAGAAATCAACCCTGAACGCGCGAAAGCATGGAGCGAACGGTTCAACGTCAAAGCCATCTATGATGACTACGAAAAGATGCTTGACGATCAACACCCCGACATTGTCATCGTCCCAACACAGGCACCGATGCACCACCCACCAACAATCGCCGCGGCACGGCGTGGCATCCACGTCTTCTGTGAAAAACCGACTGCACTCAACCTGATTGAAGCCGATGAAATGGTTGAAACCTGCGACCAACACCACGTCAAGTTTGCCATTAATCACATCAAACGCGCCAGTCCATACAATCGTCACGTCCTATCACTGATTGAAAAAGGCGAGATCGGCGATGTCGTACTGCTCAAAGCAACCGACAAAGGCGGACGCAAGGTCGGCAACTCATTGATGGAAATGGGCACACATCTCTACGATTGGTTACGCCTCTTCGGCGGTGATGTCGAATGGACACACGCGCATCTCGTTCAGATGGATGGGCGGCAATCAACCGTGGATGACATCAAACATACCCAAGAGGTTCACCCACATGATCGCGATGCTGGACTGGTGCTTGGAGAACGCGGACACGCTGCTTTCCGATTCAAGAACGGCATCCACGCCGATGTACAGTTCCTTGCACAACCACAGACCAACGATAACGCTTACGGTATTGATATTATCGGTACCGAAGGCAGGATCGCTATCCGAGAGAGCGTCGGCACAACGATGTTCATCCACAAAGGACAACATAAGACACCCGCAGAAGCGTGGGAACCCGTGCATCTATCCTCCGAAGACCTCGACGAGCAAGGGAATCCACGAGATAAAGCATCAATACGGCTGCTATTGCAACGCCTCATGCTACGCGACCTGATTGAAGCCATTGAGGAAGATCGCGATCCCTTTGCGAGTGGTAGGGACGGCCGGGATTGCCTTGAGATGATTCATACGACATGGGAATCGCATCGACAAGAGGCACGTGTCTATATGCCACTCACGCCACGCGAACACCCGCTTGAACGGTGGAAAAGAGAAGAAAGTCATTGAAAACAGCGGACTGATACCGCGCCAGCAAGGAGCGATTTATGCAACGTTTGGATATTCTTCACCCGTCGATTGACGATTATCTACTCGACATTATCCCTGAACGCGATGAAGTGCTTACGGAGATGGAAGCACACGCACGCGCAAACCGTTTCCCGATTGTGGGACCGCTCGTTGGGCGCGTTTTGCATCAATTGGTGCTGCTCACCAATCCGACACGGGTTTTCGAGATGGGGTCGGGTTTTGGCTATTCAGCGTATTGGATGGCGAAAGCACTGCAAAAACCGGAAGCCGCCATTATCTGTACCGACGGTTCACAGGAAAATGCCGATCGCGCAGCGGGTTATCTCGCACGCGGCGGTATCGCAGACCGCATCGATTATCGGGTCGGTAACGCCCTTGAAATCATCGACGAAACCGAAGGCGATTTTGACATCATCTACAACGACATCGACAAAGACGGATATCCCGAAGCATTCCAGAAAGCAATTCCACGACTCAGAAGTGGTGGGTTGTTTATTACAGATAACATGATCTGGGGTGGGCGCGTCGTCACACAGGAACCCGGTAGTCCGCCAGAAGGACTTGATGAGCGGGAGCAGTGGTTTCACGCCGCGACACTTGGTGTTCAGGAGTTGACTCGGCTTCTCTATAGTTCACCTGATGTATTCACGACGATTATTCCACTCCGCGATGGCGTTTCGGTCGCTGTGAAACGCTAATTCATCTCTTAGTTGGTGCGGTTTTCGTTAAACTTCCATTTTCAAAATCCACGCCATGAAGGAAAAAATGAGTAAACGCAAATCTATTTTCGGTCCGTCTAAGGATGAAATTTGGACACAGATTGCCACGGATATAGGCGGTGAATTTATTGAGGGCAGCTTCTGGGGCAAAGATGTACTCATTTATAAGCACGGTGAGTGGCAAATCTTGCTTGATACTTACGTTGTTTCAACTGGAACATCATCATATACACTCACTCGGATGCGCGCCCCATTCATAAACAAAGACGGTTTTTATTTTAAGATCTCTCGTGAAGGATTCTTCAGTTCAATCGGTAAATTCTTCGGTATGCAGGACATCGAAATAGAGGATCCGTTTTTCGATAAACAGTTTGTTATCAAAGGCAATGATCCAGAGAAAATCAAATTGTTACTCGCTGATGATAGGATAAAGGAGTTGTGTCAAACACAGCCAAGAATCCATCTCAGTATTAAAGACGATGAAGGCTGGTTTGGGACTGATTTTCCTGAAGGTGTTGACGAATTGTATTTTGAATGCGTCGGTGTTATCAAAGAGACAGCGTTACTAAAAGCACTGTTCGGACTGTTCTGCCTCGTTTTACAGCGTCTCGTTCAAATAGATTCGGCGTATGCAGATGACCCGCAAGTCACATTGAAGTAACGAAAAACGCGCCTATCGCGATTGCACCTACTTCAAGTGTTGCTCAAGGAACGCCTTCGTTAATTCTGGAACTTTCGGGTCTTTGAACCAACCGTGACCACCCCCTTCCACCCTATAAAACTTAACCGATACACCCGCTTTTTCTAACGCGTCTTTCAACAACACGCTCTGATGATACGGAACAAGTTTGTCTTGATCTCCGTGGATAATCAGAAAAGGCGGATCGTCTTTGGACACATAGGTGATTGGATTCGCTTTCGCAACGCGATCCTTATGTTCCTGAATGGGACCCCCTACCAATTGAGATTCAGGAGAGTCAGGCGCGTCATGCACCAGGCCGTCCGGAAGGCGTTGCGCGTCCATCTGAAGGAAGTCTGTGGGCCCGTAGTAATCGACTACCGCTTGTACCTTGCTGGATACTTCTAAGTTTTCTCCTATCTCAAACGCCTCCACATCGCCTGTTGTACCGAGCATAGCGACGAGATGTCCACCAGCAGATGAACCCCACGCTGCAAACCGGTTTGCGTCAAGGCGATAGGTTTCCGCATTTGCGCGCAGCCATCGCACAGCGGCTTTCACATCTTCGATTTGTGCAGGAAAGATGGCGTGCTGGCTCAAGCGGTAGTTGATACTCGCACCCGCATAACCAGCATTGAGATATGCCATTGGGACGTAATGCGTCTTGTTTCCGCCACGCCAGGCTCCCCCGTGTACCCAGATAACAAGTGGTAAGTTTTCTCCTGTGTCTGGCACATAGAGGTCTAATTTCTGGCGTTCGTGTCCATCCGTAACATAAGCAATGTCCCGATAAGCTGTTATACCCTCAGGGACTTTCATAGCCTCAGTGGATTTTCGACGCTGTGCCAGTGCCAAGGTTGCGGCTACAAAAAAGAAAATTAAAATAAGTATTTCTATGATCTGCATCGCTGACTTTCTCATTGACTGTCCTCTCCGCTATCGCGGGTTTCATCTGTTTTCTGCTTGATTTCCTCTATTTTCTGCTTGACCGATTCGGGTGGCTCGGTGTCTTCGGCAATCATCGCCTCAAGTTCCGATCTCAAGTTCTGAATTTGAGAAACTTTTTCCGCGATCTTATTGAACATTTCCTGCTTAGACTTGATGCCTTCATCAATGAGGAACGCCGTCGCTTCAGAACGACTGTTAAATTGTCCTGAGTCCACAAGCTCGTCAATCCGACTGAGATTTTCCTCATCGACTCTGACCATAACTACATTATCTCTTCTCCTCGGTCCTCTTGGGTGCCGCGGTCCACGTCTCCCACGTTGCCTTCTGCTTTGTTGTTTTGGATTCAATTCTGGCATTGTAAATCTCCTCTTTTTCTAAAAATACAGTTAATTTAATTACACGTAATTATTATACGATATTACGTGATAGGTTGTCAAATTAAATTTTCATTTATGGATTATCAGTGCTTTGTCCGCTTAGAAAAGCGTGTGCAAAATGTCTAATATGGACGGAAAAATGCTGAAAAACTACAACGAAATATCTCTGGTGCTACCTTTCAATCCAAACTTTTAGCAAAATATTTGCATATCCTTTGCAATTTCATGATTTCGTTAGTAGAGGATCAGGGTCATTCAATTGTATTTCTCGTAGGTGTTAACACTTAATATATGTTATGTTTTAAAACAATTCGCAGAAATTTTCGCTAGATTTCGCTAGATTTCGCAGCAGATCCTGGAAAAAAGACGTCCAATCCAATAATTTCTTAAAATTGAATGGCACTGATCAGAAGATTGACATCGGTTGAAATTTGCGGTATAATAGTTTGTGTCAGTTAAACCAACGAGAGCGAATTATCGAAATAAGGAGACCCATTCAGATGGCTGCGATGAAATGTGGTAGGTGCGGTTCCGAGAAGATTATGCCCAATCTACGGATTCGCGAGCGCTACGATGCAGGTGTAGGACAAGATTTGGAAGTTGAGGTACAGGGGAACCCGGATGCCTTGATTTTCAAGCAGGCGCACAGAGAGGCACTAAGAGCGACTGTCTGTGGTGAGTGTGGCAATGTGGGTCTCTCTGTTGGAAATCCACAACGGTTATGGAAAATCTACACTGAACGAGAGAATTCGTAAAATGGGCTTTTATACCCATTTGACAGTTGCTGTTTCAGTGTGTGCATAAACACGGACTATTGATAAATATCTGCGTATATTAGGGAGGCGTGATGGAATTAACCGAGCCGCATTTCAAACGTTTTGTTTTTATTATCGTTGATGGGGCACCCTACGAAACCTTTAAAGCGTTGATTGAAAACGGTGACCTACCGAATATCAAGAAACATGTCGTAGATCGCGGCAGCCTGAACAAAGCGGTCTCCACCTTCACCTCGACAACGGGCCCTGCCTTCATCCCTTTTTTCATGGGGTTGTATCCGGGTACAGCAAACGTCCCGGGTCTGCGGTGGTTGTCCAAATCGAACTTTCAACTTCCAAATCGTTTTAAACGACCCGGCATCTGTAGTTACATGGGATTTGAGGGACTACATTTTGCGACCGATTTACCCGAGGGTTTTCCGACCCTATTTGATTTCTTCTCACCGGTAAGCAATATCTATAACCCTATTACCCGCGGGTGTCCACCTACCAAAAATCTGACGCGCTGGATTAAACCGTTGGTCTATACTTACGGTCATTTTTCGTATCGATGGCGATTCGTTAATCAGATTGCAGAACGCTACCTACACCGGGCTGCTGAAGCAGGCGATCAGTTTATCATGTGCCTCTTTCCGGCTGTTGATGCCTTCTCACACCACTTTAGCATGCAGGCATCAGAGGTCATGCGGACTTATCGAGAAATAGACACCGCTATCGGCAAACTTGTCTATATTTTGCAGAAGGCGAATACCCTTGAAGAGACGCTCATTATGATTACCAGCGACCATGGGATGACCGATACACACACGCACATTGATATCCCACGCCACTTAGACGATCGTGGTTGGCGGTGTTTGCACTATCCAAAGATTTGGCGGCAAGGTGCTGTATCTGCCAGTATGGTCTCAGGAAACGGGATGACGCATCTTTATTTTAAAAACAGTTCGGCTGAAAAGGGATGGGGGGAACGAACACCTTTTGAGAAACTTTATCATACAGGTGTCATTAGTTCCCTGATTGAATTGGAAGGATTGGGACTTGTCGCAGGACAGAGCGAAACTGGAGACATTATTGTTCAAAGCCGAACTGGACAGGGAAAAATCTCTTGCCACTCACTGGATACGGATCACGCAAACCTACAGCGTGAACATACGACTGCTAAATGTACAGACTCACTGCGTTTCTCATACCAATTCACTGGGACAGATCCGCTTGGATACGGGTTCCACTATAAAAATCTGTCTTCACGCGAAGCACTGCGTAAAACCTACGACAGTTCGTATCCAGATGGAATCGTTCAATTGTGGCAGATTTTTAACAGCGAACGCACCGGCGATCTTGTCCTAAGTGCCGAGAGCGGTTATGACCTACGCGCCCGTTATGAAATCCCAAAACATCATGCGACTCACGGTGGATTAATTGCGGAACACATGCACATCCCGCTTGCCACGAATTATCCAATTGCTGAACAGAACATCCGTTCTGTTGATGTCTTTCCAACAGTGTTAAGCCTCTGTGGACACAAGGTTGCGGGGCATCCCATTGATGGTCGGGTCGTCAAGTAAACCGTAGTTATCAGATATAGATTGTGTTTTATGGCACGCTTTCCGACCTTACCAATTCCGTTCCCGTTTTAGGCAAACTTTCCGCCCAATATTTTTCATAAAAGTTCTACTTTTTTTCAGAATTATGTACGCTTTTATCGCTAAGTCGCGTCACTATATACCAAATGAAGCACTTTCTTTTTTAGAGATGTTTGATGCAAAACGACAACGCTGAACTCATTCAACGTATCCTTGAAGGCGACGACGCTGCTTTCGCATGTTTGGTTAGAAAGTACCAAAAGAGAGTGCACGCGCTCGCATGGCGGAAAATAGGAGATTTCCACATCGCTGAAGATATTGCGCAGGAGACGTTCCTACAGGTCTATCGGAAATTGGCAACACTGAAAAATCCAAACCAGTTTCCGGGATGGCTTTATGTCATTACCCATCGCTGCTGTCTCGCGTGGCTCCGCAAGAAACGGATGCAAACGCAACCTTTGAAGGAGATAGACATAACAACGATAGAGAAAACTTCTTATTCCAGACATGTTGCTGAAGAGCAGGCGGAAAGTGCAGCGGAAGCTAAACGCGAATTGGTCAAAAACTTACTGTCAAAGTTGAAGGAGAGCGATCGAACCGTTATCACGCTCTATTACTTCGGTGAAATGACATACGCAGAGATAGGTGAGTTTTTAGGTGTGTCCGCGGATACAGTTCGGATACGAGTTCGCCGTGCGCTGCAACGCTTAAAGAAACACGAACTGCTGATTCAAGAGGCACTTGGTAGTTTCCAATTGTCTCCTACTTTAACAGAAAACATCATGCGCGAGATTCCGCGTATCAAACCTCTACCGCCTACTGGAGCGAAGCCACCGATAGTCCCTTGGGCAATCGCCACGTCGACCATTGTTCTTGTTGTAATGATGCTCGGAGCCAGCAACCGATATTTAGCACGTTTCCAGCAGCCCTACAGTTTTGATGCCACATCCGAAATGACCATAGAACTTATTGAAGCACCTATTGTGATAGACCTACTAGCAAAGCCAGATGTCCGAAATCAGGTGGGACGCTCTGGTAAAGGGATCGCTGCCGTTTCCCAAGATTTTGAGACGCTCGCAATAGCGCAATCTCCAAACGAAACCCGCGTTCTCACTCAGGAAGTGCAACAGAAAAATATCGAAATTTGCACCCAAAATTTACTCGTAATCGGCAGGGCGATTCGTGCTTATCAGAAAGAACAGAGTGATCTTCCAGAGTGGCTCTCGGATCTTCACCCCAAATATCTGCCAGATGCAAACATCCTAATTTGCCCCGCAGATACAAGTGGGGGTAAAGCAGGCTATTTCCTGAATGTTGATCCGAAAATGCCAGTGAGTTACGGGTACGAGTTTAACCCTGAGTATCGAACGTACAAAAGTCGACAACGCTTGGTGTATGGTGATGCCATGCCACTTGTCCGTTGCCGACATCACGCAAATGATGATTTTCAGTGTCTGAACTTGAGTCTCTCTTCTAAGATTTATGAGTCACCTAATGTTTGGGAATACTCACCTCAAGATATGTATGGGAGTAGCGAAACAGCCATTACGACTTTAGAAGAAACACTTGAGAAACACCCAGATAATGTACATTTCTACGAACTGTATCCATTGCTTGTCAGTCTCTACATCGAAGTCGGGAACGAACCAGCAGTGGATGCGCTTATCGAACGTTTCAAATTAGTCATGAAACCCAATATCGCAGGTTATATTACGCTCTGTAATATGCTGCAGGTGATCGGACGCTACGAGGATATGCTTGCTGTTGTTAAGGCGGCTGAGCGTCAGAATCCAGGTAACATCTTTATTCCTAGGCTATTTGCCTACATCTATGAGAAATTAGGTGATACCGAACTTGCTAAATCCTATGAGAGCAACGCGGATCTGTTACACGGATTGATTGGGAAACCTGCCCCAGACTTTTCCGCTATTGATCTCAATGGGGATTCGATTGCACTGCAGGACTATCGTGGAAAAGTCGTCCTCCTCAACTTTTGGACGATGTGGTCCAGTCTTGGTCTTACAAAAATGCCCTATCTCAAAAAGGTATATGATACCTATAAAGATGAAGGCTTTGACATCATCGGGATCAGCCTTGATGATGATGAACCGAAATTCCGAAACTACATTCAAGAAAACGATATTCCGTGGCGACAGATTCTTGATAACGTGGCTGGCAAGAATTCGATCGCTCGGCAATATGCTATTCGAGGTATTCCAACAACTCGTCTTATTGACAGAGAAGGTAAATTAATTACTTACGAAGCAAAAGGGATGGATTTGAAGAAATTCGTGGCAGAGGCTTTGAAAAATGAATCCAAGGATTAGCTTAACACGAGATTGAACTTCAAAGAGTTTTATCAAGGAATGTTCCAAACATTGGTTCACAACGGCACGGTAAAAACAACTGGCACAAGTCGTAATTAAAACTATATTCTAAGTCATTACTATGTTTTTATAGCTGCGCCGATGGTGCTGGGAACACCGATCGGCGCGGCACTGCCATAACTCGACTATGACAGCGTTAGCCTAATTGTAGCAGAAAACGCCTCTGTTTTGTGAATCTTTTAGGTGAGCCTCTATAGCAAAGGGAAGATTGCTATCTCTCCAACGTTTGACTTTATCGGCAATTTCCCATCACCGCCTCTGAGAGAGGTGAACAATATGTTACGGTTTACTATCCAGTCGATGGTTCCAAGGCTGTTTCGCGTTCTTTGTGCTTGTTGTCGGCGGTAGCCTGCTTGTATTCCTGGCACGTTATCCGGACGACAGAAAGCGACATGGCACGACACGACCGATTTACGCAGGTCCTTGAGAAACCGAGCGAGGTAAAATCACTTGAATCCCCGTGAGTTCCTTGACTGGACACCGCAACTTTAGCATGAAGCTGTTTTAATTTTTACAACTAAAAGAACCGCTCTCTAGGCTTAGGATCGATCAGCAAGTAGACATAATAGATGGATCAGCGTGATAAGCGAGAAGAAAAAGTGGAAACTGGTAAACTTGTTGAAAGGCATACATGATGTTAACAACACTCATCCGTCGAGAACTCCTTGACAACCTAATGACATTCCGTTTTGTAGTGGTGTTTATCATTACGTTGTTGCTTGTTGTTGTAAATACATCTGTGTTGATTAAGGATTATGATCGCCGGTTAGCAAGTTATAATTCTGCTGTT
>CAZQIP010000242.1:0-8183 GCA_964593655.1 uncultured bacterium
CCACACGACGACAGTGTTTCTTTTCTGGGTGTTTTCTGTGGCATGAAGAACGCCTTCCTGTGAATAGCAGACGCTCATGCGAGCGGTGCCCTCATAGTTCTGATAGACTCGCTGCTGTTCCCAAGTCTTCACATTCCATACTTGCACTGTGCCTTTATCGCTGCCGATGGCCAGCGTTTGTCCACAAGGTGAAAAGCAGAGGCTGCGCACAAAGCGCGGTTGTTCGGTAAGACAGGCGATGCGCTCACCTGATACGACATCCCACACCAAAACAACATCGGAGCCATCTATTGTCCCGGCAGCCGTACACGCCAGCAGGCGACTGTCTGGCGAAAAAGCAACGGGGCGAGGGAGAGAGGGGGAAGAACTGCGTGTTTCTCTTTCGGGTTCATGGAACGTAGCCAGCGGTGTGCCGGTTCTGGGGTTCCAGGTGTAGACAATCTCACAACGGAAACCCGTTGCGGCCAGGTGCTGGTTATCAGGTGAAAAGGCAAGAGACCGAATTGGAGTCGTCCTAGGGACTGGCTTTTTTAGTCCTGGGTGCACAATTTTTGTAATGCAGGTGCTCCGCTGGATATCCCACACTTTGATAACACCATCCCAGTTGCCGGTCGCAGCCAATCGCCCATCATGAGAAATAGCAATGGCACCCAGCATTCCTCGTTCTCTATCCGATAACGCTACAGGTTGCATTGTCGCGAGTTCATACCACCATAACCCAATTTTGGTTGCGGCTGCGAGGTATGCTCCATCTGGAGATACTGCCATCGCCATCACAGATCCCTGCCCGAACCGAGAAATCGCACCATCCGGTAAAGCCCAGTTCATGGGATGACCTTTGTCAGCGGCAATAGGCGTGGACTCTGTTTTTTCTGGCATTTATCATGTTCCTCCTAAAAATATCCGTTCTCATACCATTTCTGAACAGAATTCGTCGTTTTGCACTTGATAAAATTTTAAAACTTGACATTTATCGGAAACATCCGCTTATTAACTTCCTTCGCAAAGATATTTCATCGCGATAGTTGTATTTATAGCACGCCTCTGCGAGATACAAGGACGTGTATTGTAAGGTTGATTTACATTCATGGCAGTTATAGCGTCCGATATGCTCTATTGCCTTAGGTTTTACCACTTATACACGTTTTCGGATGCACTTTTGGCAGTTAACAGGATTATCCGGAAGTTATCTTAAAAAAATCGGGGACAGAGAGATTTTCCCTCTGTCCCGTTTCATGCTTATCAAAAAGTATGAAAATCACTCATCAGGCTCAAAGAACAATTTGAGCGGCGCACTCAGTTGTGGCGCGACATCCTCCTCATCTACGACTTTATCACCTACCCATTCACTACGTTCAATCCCCATCGTGTAAGTCTGCCGCGTCATGTCAGTGTAACTCAGGTATTGAAACCCGGCATTCTCAAAGCAGATGAGCGCGGGACCGTTGTCAGGGGATACCTGTAGCGTAACATGTTCAGCACGAAGCACTTCAAATGCGTAACGCACAGTTTCAATGAGTGTATCAGTGCCGTAGCCGCGAGCGCGATAATCTGGACGAATAATGACGAATTTAACAGTAACCGTGTCCGCATCGCGTTGGAGCAGCATAAATCCGATGAGAAGACGCGTGGTACGGATTTCAATAGCCAGTGTCTGCATCTCCGCGTTTCTCACCCAACGGTGCCAATCCGCCAGGAATGTCTCGAACGAGACCCGTTCAGCGTAGAGGTGGTTTCTGATGCCGGGTCGGTTGATCCAGCCCCAAATTTGGCGAAGTTCATTCTCTGTGGTCTGTCGGAGCGAAATGCCGCCGCTGTAAAGCCGTTCCAGCTGCCGTAACTCACTCCGTAACTCCTCCAATTGCGCAGAGTGCATGCCGATCTGCGCACCCGCAGTCCGAATCTTACGCTGATTCGGTTGATCCATGAATTTCGCCTGTTTCACCCTATTCTGGAAATACCCGAGTTTCTGTTCACTCCTCTCAATAATCCGTAACAAATTGTTAATCGCATCCGCCCATTTCTCAAGATCAGCGTTTGCGTCGTCTCGTGTTTCGATCCGCTCGCCTCTGATCTGTGTTCCGTTCATATCTCCCCTCCTTGAATCCAGAAATCCGGAGATAACTCTCATACCGGAGTGGACTAATATTACCAGTTTCAACTGCCCGTTTAACGGCACATGCTGGTTCATGCTGGTGCGTACACGCCGCAAATTTACACTCTGGAATGTAAGGTCGCATCTCAGGAAAATGGATATCTAATCCCTGTTCGTCATCAATTTCAAGCAAACCCAGTGTTCGGATGCCCGGTGTATCCGCAACAAACCCACCAAATTCAAGCGGCAGCAGCATCACTTCCGTTGTTGTATGCCGACCTTTGTGGACGCGCGTATCCACCTCACCCGTACGCAATTCAAGCCCCGGTTGTAACGCGTTGAGCAGAGAAGACTTCCCAACCCCGGATGAACCTACAATCGCTGAAATCTTATGCCCCATCACTTCCCGTAATCTATCAACACCGAGACCCGTCACGATACTTGTATAAACCACTTTATAACCTAATTCTTCATATAATTTCAATTCGCGCTGCACATTCTCCAATTTTGCCAAATCCATTTTGTTAATACAGATCACCGGTTCCACATCTGATGCCTCTGCTGTAACGAGGAATCTATCAAGCATCCGCAGTTTCAGCGTCGGATGCCGAGCGGCAAAGATGATAAGTAATATTTCTAAATTAGCGACAATCACTTGCCGCCAGCCATCCATACGGGTACGACCAAACTGCGTTTCGCGGGGGAGGCATTCCTCAATGTAGCCATTGTGCTCCGTGGATGTCGGAATTGAGATGCGTACACGGTCGCCAACTGCGACTAAATCGACGTACGGCATCTCTTTCGTCTCGGCGAGCCGCTTCTTCTCATCCTCAATGAGGTGGTGACGCACGGCACACGTATAACATGCTTTGTCAACTTGTACCTCGTACGCACCACCTCTCGCTTTTATGACAATTCCTTCCATAGTTAGATCCACCTGCGGAGGCATGGTAATTTTAAAATATGCCTTGAAATCAATTTTCACAATAGAAGGCGCGCAGTTAGACATAGCCAAAACCCGCCATGAAACCGCGCACCTATCTAAAACATCCGCTAATTACCAGGATTTCGCCAGACGATACGTCCGCGCGTTAAGTCGTATGGAGAAAGTTCGAGGGTAACCTGGTCACCGGGAAGCACCCAGATTTTGTGCCGCATTAACTTCCCTGCGAGGTACGCCACAACTTTGTGGTCGTTCTCCTCCAACTTCACATGAAACAGGTTACCCGGTAAAGATTCCAGGACGACTCCCTGCACACGGATACCAGTATCTTTCGTATTAACATCTTTTACAGATTCATGGACTTCGGGTGTTGCGTTTACATTTTTCATTTCGATTTCTCCTTTTTGTAATAACTATTATTTTTTGTTACACTCTTTTGGATGCACTTTACTAACGAATTGTTCGGAAAAAAGTTGACATCAAGCCCCGAAAGTTATAAAATACACGCGGAGAAGATTCTATTTTCACTTTATTTCTATTAAGAAGGAGAAGAAGATAATGAGCCAAGCCTTACCTCTCGTTGCCTACCCGGACCTCGAAAACCAAGTCAAGGCGATGGAAGAAGACGGGTATGCCTATCTGCCAAAGGTTATTGACGAGGCACAACTCGCGGAACTTCGCGAGGCAATGGATCAACTCACTGCGAACCCTGAAAGTTTCGACCGACACAGCCTGCCTGAGAACGGCAGCGGTTTCCTTAACAAACATATCAATAACGCCTTCAATCGCGACCCTGTGTTCCTGCATTACCTCGACAAATCTCCGGTTATTGAATTAGCAGAAGCCGTTCACGGTGATGATTGTCACGTCATCGGCATGACGGCTTGGGTAACAGGGCCTGGCCGTCCCGATCAAGGGCTCCACATAGATTGGCTGCCTATCCCGCTGCCAGCGGACCTTTTGGAAGATCCGCGCGTCAAAGTACCAATCTTCATCTCAACCGCCCACTACTATCTTGATAATCTCTACGAGGACCTCGGCCCAACAAAGTTTGTTCCTGGCAGTCATCTTTCCGGACGAAGACCGGACGGTGAAACCGAATGGAAAGGTGCCCAAGAAAAAAGTATCCTCTGTAATGGTGGCGATGTCGTGATCTTCCGTAGCGAAGTTTGGCACCGAGGCACCGCGAATCGCAGCAAACAGACCCGTTATCTATTACAAGTACATTACGCAAATCGGATGATAACCCAGAAATTTCCGCCCTATCTGAACCGATTCCAGTTCGATGCAGCGATTTTAGAGCAGGCAACCGAACGCCAACAACGCTTAATGGGGAACCACCGACCGGGTGCCTACGATTGATCGTAAAACCTCTCAGAGAACGACAACCTAATGAGGATAACAGCGACCTTTGAATAGAAACGAGACTCCACGGACACCGCCAAGACCAAATGTCATCAGCGAGGAGCCGCACGGGAAAATTATTGCCCTGAGTTTGCTCCTCGCGTTTCTTTGGGGTGGGAATTCGCCTTCAATAAAGGTCGGTTTACAAGATTTTCCGCCGATGGTGCTGGCGTTCCTCCGCTTTGTGATTGGGCTTGTTGTTGTGGGCGGTTGGTCGCTCTTTCGCCGGGTCTCGCTCGGTTTACGCCGTGGTGAACTTCCGCGATTGCTGCTCCTCACAGCGATTTTCATACTCCAAATTATCTGCTTGAACACCGGCACCAAGCTCACAACAGCATCCCGTTCCACTATCTTTATTAACGTCTACCCCTTTTTCACAGCACTCTTCGCGCATTTCTGGATTCCCGGCGAACGTTTGTCTGTCGCAAAGACATTGGGGATCATTGTCGCTTTCAGTGGTGTTTTCGTAACCGTTGCCCCGAACCTCGGTGAAGGTGAAACGAGTATCCTCGGCGACATCCTTGTACTCATCAGTGGATGTTTCTTAGGGCTACGCGTCGTCGTGACAAAACTGCTCGTTCAAGCCATTCACCCCTATCGACTCTTGGTCTGGTATTTAAGTTTGAGTCTCCCGTGTTATGCCGCAATGGGTTTCCTACTGGAGCGCGGCGAACCGATGCAGTTGACACTTTCAAGTGCTGTCGCACTCCTTTATCAAGGTGGTGTTATCGCTGGCTACTGTTTCTTGGCGTGGACTTCAATACTTGAGAGATATAGTGCAAGTAAACTGGTCGTGCTTTTTTTCGCAACACCGCTTTCGGGTGTTCTGTTCAGCTATCTCGTCTTAGGTGACGAACTAACACTGAGCCTGCTTGTCGGTGCCCTTCTCGTAGCAGGCGGGATTTATCTCGTAAACATGCGGCGTTGATATGCTTAGATCATCTGCTATCATAAAACCACTGAATCCGAAAGACATAGGAGAAAACATAGATGGACGTACACATTACGTTAGAGGGTTCCGATGACAAGGTTGATTTAAAAAAAAGGAGACAGAGGTGCACAGAAAAAATAGTGTCTTTTTCCATATTCGACGGCTTTCGGACGCGACACTCCATCAAGGTATCATGCACCCGAATGGGGTCTGTTGGGTCTTCGACGCTTACGATGCCGACTACAAACCAGTCTCTGTGAGGCGGACGCACATGTTCGAGCTGATCCTTGATGCCGAGGTTGGGAGTATTGAGTTTGCGACCGATGATGTCAACAACTACGTCGATCGGTTCCCGGAGATATTCGCTGACACCGACGACGCAGACGGGTTTCATTGCTGAAATACTGAAGAAAGGAGATTTTATGTAACGTGAGTTTGAATATAAAAATTGAAGCTCCCGTAGGTTGGGTTGAACGGGGACTTCCTAAAAATCGTACATAGCAGAGAGTTTTCAAGTAACCGAGAAACCTGAAATCACTAAAAACCGAGTGAAACCCAACGCATTATGAGACCGACACGGTTTGGGATGTTGGGTTTCGCTACACCTATCTACCCAAAGGGTTTATTGAAGAGCGGAACGCTGTGTATAGCGAAAATGAATTTGTGGCTTTACCGCTCTACCCAACCTACATCCATATTTGTATTTTCTTTTCCAACCCATATTTAATTATCAAACTCACGTTATCATAAGCTTTCTCCTTTCTATTTCTTACGCAGGTAGATATGGAAATTTGCCCTGAAAGACTAAATGCACTCATCATCCAATGATCCTTGACAACATTTTAACGCATGCCAACGGGCATGTCAAATCGTTTTTTATCTATTTCCTGAACAGTTTTGGTATTTTGACAGTATTTGATAATTCCCTCTCAAACTTACGCAATGCCTCAGTATTTTTCCTTATACTATTGATATAGTATTTGTTACTGCAATGATCACACTAATGATACATATAAAAGACATTTGAACTTTCTTCTTACCGGAAGTTAAAAGTATCCATAGCATCATTGCGACAATCAACTTTATGCCGTATAAGCCGAGTAACATGGGAAGCTTATCATTCCACAGCCCCCAGATTATTCCTATAGTCCCTGTTACGGCACTAACACTAATAACAGCTTTAATGGGAACACGGTCATAGATATAATTTGACACAATATTTAACACAATGACTAACAATATGTTAAATAATACGAATCCTAGGACTATAGTCCATATTGAATCCATTCAGCTCCCCTTCCTACTTCAGGATCCGGTTTACATTAACCCTGTTATAACAAATATAATCAGGAGAAGGTCTATGCTTATCCACACATACCAAACTTTATCTGCTCTGCTGCCAAATCACACCGAGATTTTTTACCACCGTGGATGCTCGGCTCCGCGCAGAGTTTTTCACGGAGGCGATGCACCGCTGCATGTACATCTTCAGACGTAAGGCCCAAAACCTCTGTCAAAAACCGTTGATCCAACGCATGACGTACCGGATCCCGGTCAGACTCATTAAACGGCAACATCCGCTTATGCTTCATCTCATCAAAAATCTGATCGGCATTCGCCAACGCCTCGTCAGAGAGACACCGTACATCTAACGTCGGCAAGGTGTACAATGTCAGCTGCGATAGCATGCCTCGTCCTTGTTGTTGTTTATTACTGTGTACCCAATGACAGAGAAGACCCAACGTTGTATTACACCAGAGCGTCCAGGGAATTTCATAACGCGGGTTTTCAAAAGCAACGTTCTTTATTAAACTGACGCCCAATGTTAGTCTTTCTGTGAAGAGGACAAGAAGGGAATTCGCATTAAATTGCAAACCGAGATTGTAATGGGCGCGGCTATTCCGGGCAAGGAGCTGCTGCGATTTCGGACGCCCATCGGGACGGAGGATCCCGTGTGAATCCGGTTGCACAAGCATTGCCCGCTGTAAAGGAGATTTCACTTTCCAGAGGCAGGGATAGTCATCGCTGTCGCTACACCCAGTTCCCATATCAAACGCCCCACGTCCATTACCGCCAAAAACATCTAAGTGTGACATCCCGATGGTTGCAATGTCCTCAACGCGGCAGATAGGTATTTCTATCGGTGTGGTCTGGGTTGGTAACCACAACTCTCCGCCTGCTAAACGGTATGCCGATTGGATTAATTCCGTCGCTTTTACACGGGATGCTGCCCATGCTTCGCCGAAGGGTAACGGACAGTCGAGTAGATGTCCAACAGTTTCATCGCCTATTTTGAGTTCATCGCCGCCAATTGGCGTATCTTCCATTATACGCGTGTTATCTATCCTGTGGATGCCGTTTCCGATTGCCACACTCTCCAGTGCACTCCTCGGTTGATGTAGCAGCGAGATAAACGTCCCGCGGCCTGTGCTACTTTCTCTGCCTTTCGTCGCAACGACCATACACTCTGCCATAACGGTATCTGAGGAAAAGGTGCAAGTGGAAATTTGGGCATCCGCAATCGTAATCACAATTACGTCGTGGTATTCAGTGGCCCAGAGATCGCGGACCTTTTGCCAATGCGGGGAAGCAAGGGCTGTTGCCGGTAAAATGAAACCCATCCTTGATTTACCGTTAGATTTGAGCATTCTATCCGCTAAATCGCAGAGCCATTCAATTCTCCATTTTCCGATTGAATCTTCACCACCAGGCCCGGTAGGTGCGGTTTCCTAACCGCACCGGCTCCTATAAAAAAGACATAAAATCCAATAATTTCTTAAAATTGAATGGCTCTGGGTGAGGTGTTGAAA
>CAZQIP010000243.1:0-3152 GCA_964593655.1 uncultured bacterium
GAATACAAAAGCTTCAGAAACGGAGGTGAGAGCGACCATTTTGGACACGAAGCGGCGGGTGAAGTGGTGGAAATCGCACAGGAGAGCAGTGTCAAAGTAGGCGATCGCGTTGTCGTGATGCCGCACTACCCTTGTGGGAAATGTTACCTCTGCTTAGCCGGTGAATATGTGCACTGCCAGAACGATCATAAACCCCCAAACATTCCCGAACAGACGGGTGTAACGGCGACTTATGCGCAGTACATCCTTAAACAGGACTGGCAGCTGGTGCCGATTCCAGAGGGTCTCTCCTATCATCACGCTGGAATGGCATGCTGCGGACTCGGATCGACGTTCAACGCCATGCGGTTAATGAACGTCAACGCGCTTGATACCGTCCTCATCACGGGGATGGGACCTATTGGGCTCGGTGGTGTCATTAATGCTGTGTATAGAGGTGCTCGCGTTATCGCTGTTGAAAGCCACCCCTACCGTGCAGCCCTTGCGAAAAAACTCGGTGCTGCGGAAGTTGTTAATCCGAAATACGAAGATGTTCTCAATCAGATTCTGGATTTAACTGATGGTAGAGGCACCGACAAAGGTGTGGAGTGTTCAGCGGCTCCGGCAGCAGTCCAATTACTGATTGATGCCTCGCGCCCGAAAGGACATATCTCCTTGATCGGTGGCATTCGTGAAGTGGCGATTAAGAGCTGGGGCGAACTTATCAATCACGGCTTGACATTACACGGCACGCGGCATTATAACCTCATAGATACACCCGCGATGATGCGGATGATTACACAAATAAAGGCGGAGCTGGATACATTCATTACACACACTTTCCCGATGCGCCAGATTCAGGAGGCGTGGACGCTGCAGTGTACACATAACTGCGGAAAAGTTGTTTTGGAGCCATGGGAATAGGGGTGCAGGTCTTACGCATAAGCCAGATGGAAGGAACGGAAGTGGATCGTTATGACAAACAATATATCTCCTTCAACACCGTTAGACATTCGCCTTGGTCTCACAAATGCAAGTGATGTCGCTTTTCCTTTACGATGGGGTATCCTTGGTGCTGGTAGAATCTCGGGGATGTGGGTAGAGGCTCTGCACGCCTGCGAAGGGGCAACCGTGACCGCTGTAGCCGCGCGCGAAATAGATCGAGCAAAAGCATTCGCAAGGCAGTACGGGGTTACGACCGCCTACGGCGATTACAGGGAAATGGTGGCAGCCGATGATGTAGATATTGTTTACATTGGTACGATTAACAGACTGCATAACGAGCACACCCTTCTCGCGATTGCAGCGGGCAAACACGTTTTGTGTGAAAAACCGTTCGCCGAGAATATCTCTGAAGCGCGGGAAATGTACACTGCTGCTGAAGAGAAAGGTGTAATGCTGCAGGATGGTGTCTGGACGCGCTTTTTTCCGGCGGTGGAACATGCGCGAACTGAGATTGAGAACGGCACTATTGGTGAAGTTGTGCTTGTCCAGTCAGATTTTTTCGATCCGATTTATACGATCCAAGCGGTCCCACTCGGCTTTGGCGCGGATGCCGTGCCGACATCAATTGTGGCGACGGGTAGATATGCGCGCGGTGCGATTGTGGCATTTGGTGAAGATAAGTGCGCGGTCCTGACGTTTCCACCCCGAAACTCAGAGTTGGCAGAGGTGACAGAACTCGTCGGCACAAAAGGACGCATCACGCTTGAGCGTCCGGCGCACTGTCCGACGCGTCTCTCTATCCGCATCCCGCCACCAAATGGCGTGCCTTCTCAGTACAGAACAGAAAATGCCCCTGCTCCACTCCAGACCTTCGAGTATCCGTTACCGAGGACAGTGCGCATGCGAAAAGCCTCTCCAAATCAACACGGTTTCCTGTACCAAGCCGAAGCGATTCACCGCTGCCTCGCTGCCGGTCTGCATCAGTGCCCACAATACGGCAAAAAAGAGTCGTTGCACGCCATGAACCTGCTGACGGAGATTTATAAGGTGAACCCTCCTATACCGCGGCGTTAGGCACATTTTAGGGACGGTAGGAAGGCGCAATGAATTGCGCGACTACGAACCGGGCTTTCGTTAATGAGAACCGTTTATTCAGGAATGGTATCAGTAGGTTTGATTTCATATTTTTTCAGTTCCAGGGTTTTGACTGTAGTTGAAAACACAAATTCAGGATCAGGAATAATTTCCAAAAAGATATCTTCCGCTTCTTGATGATACTTGACGATTCCGACGTTGGGTGCCAGCCACAGCGTTGTAACAGATTCGCCGGGGGAATCTACGTCCTCGTCCGGGGGAAACACCGCTATAGTTGTCTCTGTCCGATATTCAATCTTTAAACAGTTTTCAAAGGTACCAGCGGGGGTCTCAATGTTCTCGATGCCAATGACCTTGCCTTTTTCATTGATAGTGAAATCAAACGCGATATCATCAGGATCTCCCTCAGGTGTTATCGTGAGCTTGGCTTTCATTCGCATTGCATCCCACTCTTCGTTGAAGGTAGTAAACGTTGACAATATATAGAATTGCTCCTGCGCTTCTGCCTCAATCTCGTAGAGAAGGTTAAAACCTGCCTCAGCCCCAGGCGGTGCCTCTGTCTTCATCATCTTGATGAGAGTCCCCATCTCTTTGACAAAACGTGACTGCAGTGCTTTCTTTGCTTCTTTGCCAACTAAAAACGCGATCCCCTCTTCACCGACTCGATAGAGATCCGGGTGGATGTGATAGTCATAATCTATCGAGTTTTCTAAAGCAGGTTCGTAGTCAAAGACGTGATATGTTTCCCCTGCGATATCTTCACTTTCAACAACACGACGCGTTAATTCATTCCCATCTTGGTCTACGTAAACCCAGTAACTTCCGAGTGTCCCAGGAAAATATTGGGTTATCTCCGACTCATCACCCATGAGTGCTGCGCTGAGACCAAAGATGAGTAAAAGTGTAAAGACAGTACGAAATTTTTTTAACATGAGTGTTCCTCCAAGGTATCCGTTTTCTGTTCGTTTGATTAAATAGACGCTGCTCAGGCGAAAAGGATAGTAAAAGTTTAATTGGAAGCCGGAAGATTTCCAAATAGGCGTTACAAAAAATTTGTTGACATACTGAGAGTTATATTGTATACTCAACCTATTGATTAACTAATGTTAATGCAAGTTACCACCTATTTATTC
>CAZQIP010000244.1:0-26781 GCA_964593655.1 uncultured bacterium
GTTGTGATTATCGGTAAGGTCGAAAAAAACATCCTGCTGCTTCCATTCCAAATTGATACAACTACCATTAAAATTTTAGTCCAGAACCGACGTGAAAAACCGGCCGTAATTGTCAACGCAGCCCTCAACTATCTTGAATCCGCCGGACTTACTATCCTCACGCAAGACCGATACCTCCATGATCTCCTCCCACAACCGAGTGTTTTAACAAAACGATCACCTACCGCAAGCCAACAGGCAGATATCGAACTCGGTATCACCACCGCACGCCAGATCGCCAATATGGATATTGGGCAAACTGTCGTCGTTAAAAATCAGATCGTCCTTGCTATTGAAGCTATTGAAGGGACAGATGCCACTATTAAAAGAGGTGGAAATTTAGGAAGGAAGGGAGTGGTTGTTGCAAAAGCATCTGCTGAGAATCACGACTTCCGTATCGATGTCCCGACAGTAGGCATGCAAACGTTAGAGGTGTTGCATCAAGTTAACGCAGGTGTGCTGGCAGTAGAAGCGCGGCGAACTTTTGTTATGGATGCCGACACACTCATTCAGCAAGCAGACCAATGGAAGATTGCGATCGTTGCCGTTGAGTAATGTTTTCAACTTGATTTGTAAAAAGAAAAGCGGAGGCGATACAATAATAGCCACCGCTTTTCTAAGGACGCCTTCCAAACTACACAGCGTCTATTGCAGTTGTTATCTGTTCTGTCGTTGGAAACTGCCGCGTCTCTAGCTTCGAGTAGAGCAGCGTGCCGTTTAATGAGACTTCAAAAGCACCACCACTGCCTGGAATCAGATCAACGGTCTTAACTTCTGCACCATACTTTTCTTTCAAGGCATCTGCCAAACTGGCCGCCCGTGGTTCGTAGTTTCAAGAGGTGCAATATTCAATTTTCACTTCCATGGGGGTTATCCTCCTGATTCAAATTATGAGTGAATTTGACCTTTTTCTCTAAAATTCTACCATTAATATTGGGAAATTGCAAGTTTTTTCGCACGCTTTAAATATTCTGTCCAAAAGATTGGCATGAATCTTGCTACTATACTTAGTGTAGATACTCGTTTTGCCCGTAGAAACAGCGTCAACGCATACGTCACCACTGTGTTATGTATTGATTACCGATGCAAAGTTAGCAAGCAGGTGTTTAAATTATGAACAACGCTATCCAATTTCTGAACAAATCTGTCCTTTTATCTATCTGCCTTCACCTGATAGGTGTAGGAATTGCTTCGCTGTCTATTGTCGGAACACCAGACAAGTATGGCGATGCGATCATCGCGGAGTTTGTCTCGCTCCCGAAGGCTCAAAAAACTTTGCACACACCACGTCGGCTCAAGACCCCGGAACGCACGAGACCAGATATACTACACTCACAGCCGCCGCGTATCCAAGCACTTACAGAAGTCACTCACATCCAGCAAAAGGAACTGCAATTCGTTGTTGATACACTCCCAATCTCTACTGTCCATCAGACGAGTCCGGCAGAAATCGGAATAGAAGATGAGAGGGGCCTTCAGGACCATTTACCACCGCATATAACAGGTAGTGTTTCACAACCGACACGTTTTACTTCCAAACGGATGCCACGTCCACAGTGGACATCCACACCACTTGCTATTGCAAGCACACAAGCTGCGGAACTCCCACCAATCCCCGCCCTTCTAAATGAACCGACACAAAACGCCAAATTCTTCCGCAAAGTTGATCCGATATATCCCGAATCTGCTCGTCTCTCCCATAAACAGGGGCTCGTTGTCCTTGAAGCAACAATAGGCGTGGACGGCATAGCGAGAAATATCAAAGTTGTCAAAGTTGTTGAAGTTAGCGGTTTAGGGTGTGAAGAAGCGGCTGTTGCGGCACTCAAAGCGTCCCAATTCGTGCCAGCGAAACAGGGCAAAGTCGTTGTCAGCCAACGTCTTCGTATCCCTTATCGTTTCCAGTTCAAAAGTTAAGTAATTTCCCATCTAATATAATGCCGCTACTTGTGCCTGCCATCAGTGTGAAAAGAAAAAGGCTTGCACTATCACCGCATTCCACGTATAATCTTTCCTACCGAACGTATAGGGTTGTCCCAACCCTGAGATTACTTTGCCGGTTGATTCGGAATCCTTTCATAGCAAAATAAGGAGGGAAATAAACAATATGGATGTCCAACTGAATAATAAAGTAGCCGTGATTACTGGTGGCTCCACAGGGATTGGTGCAGCAACAGCGATTGAATATGCCAAAGCAGGAGCGAAGGTTGTCTTCGGTGATATTAATGAGGAAGATGCTGAAAAAACGCTTCGCACGATCATTGACAATGGTGGAACCGCGAAGTTCCAACGTACGGATGTCACCGTCGAAACTGAAGTCGCGGATTTGATGGAAACTGCCGATACGGCGTTTGGTGGGATTGACACACTGGTAACTTCGGCAGGTGTCCTGCGCGGACCAAGCGTTCGCATTGATGATTTTGAGGCGGCGACTTTTGACTCGGTTATCGACGTGAACCTGAAAGGCACTTTTTTCGCACTTAAACACGCCGTGCCGATAATGGGACGAGAGAACGGTGGTGTTATCCTATGTATTGCCTCAGGAGCAGGGGTCCGCGGCGGGAGCTCCTCGGTTGCTTACGCTTCCAGTAAAGGTGGGGTCAATGGGCTTGTCATGACGGTAGAAAACCAAGTCGGGTCAATGGGCATCCGTATGCACACCATTTGCCCCGGAGGATTAGCAACGCCCCTTAAATTAGGGCAAATCGCGGAATCAGCGAAGCGTGATGGGCAAGATGCAGAGGCAGCTGTCGCAAATGCCCGGAACTCACTCGGTGATCCGGCGGGTGTGGCACGAGTCCTTACGTTTCTCGCTTCTGATGCCGGTTCATACACCCGCGGGCAAATTTTCACGCGGTGATTTTTTAAGTATTGTTTTTTTCCAGGGGGCCTAAGATGAAAAGATGTAGTCAAAGTTTAGCCACAAACCTTTTGAATAACGGTAGAAGAGGACAGGGAAAACAGCGGAAAAGAGTGCCCAGATACCCAAATTGACAAAGAAAGGGATAGCAGTGAAGGTTTCAAAGACGAAATAACTCGGAAAAGCGATGAGGACGGTTGCCCCATAGTTGAGGTACATGGCACCTATAAAATAACCGGATTCCCGTTCAAATTTCAAATCACATGTTGGGCAATAGGTAAACATCTTGAAAAAGGTTTGAAATAGCGCGCCTTCACCACATCGTGGACACTTCAATTGAAAACCGTATCGCAATCCTTTACTGAGGCTTTCAAACGTTACTTTCATCCGATTAGTAGGTATTGCTATCCCAAAAAACCTTGAAGGTGCGGAGGAGTATTTTGAAATCGTTCCAAAAAGATAGATGCTCAACATACTCAAGATCCACAGAAATACCGTCTCGGATCGTACCTTGTCTATGAGGACTGAGCTGCCAGAGCCCGGTCATGCCCGGACGGACGAGGTGCCGTTGGTTTTCCCACGGTTCATAATGTTTAGCAAGGAAAGGCATTTCCGGCCGTGGGCCTACGAGGCTCATTTCCCCTTTGAGTACATTGAAAAGCTGCGGTAACTCGTCTAAACTCGTTTTACGGAGCCACTTGCCGACCGGCGTAATGCGTTCATCGTCCGTCGAGTCAGGTTTCTCTGAATAGGACGGCGTATCAACATGGAGGCTCCGAAATTTGTGCATGATAAACAGTTCGTTGTTTAATCCAACCCGCTTGTGGGAGAAAAAAACGGAACCGGACGAGGTGAACTTAATAAGAATGGCAATCAATCCCATCAGCGGGGCAAAAATAATGATAAGGAAAAATGCAGCGATTGCGTCAAACAAATGTTTGCCACGCTTTGCGTAGAAAGAGGAGAGTCGTTCCACTAGAGTCCCTGTTTTTGGTATTTTTGGCGAAGTTTGCGGGTTAAAACTTGCCGTTAAACTTTCAGCGTGATGCCGGCTCGTTTCGTCCGCATCTTTTCCTATCTGGTCGATGCTTCTTGATAGGAATGGCATGGTTAATTCCTCTGATTGCAGTCTAATCTCAGGCGTAGGTTTACACGGCTATGTGCCGTTTTGACGAAATTCTCAGGGCATTTATAATTAAAACGTTGTTAGCACTATTGGAGTTTCTCAAAAACATCAATATATTGCTGTGCGATATTTTCCCAATTGAACCGGTTGCGAATCTGGTCTGGGGCGCGCCGCCGGAAATCTTCAACCCGCTCCGGATGTTGTTCCAACATCCGGATTTGCTCTGTGAGCGATCCGACGTTTTTATCAAAGAGTACCCCGTAACGTCCACCTTCCAAAACTTCATCATTGAAGGGCGTATTCAGCGCAAGAATGCAGTTGGAAAACCCTAACGCTTTCAGAATGGAAGGGTTAATACCGCCAAATTGATGTCCGTGGATATAGGCGAAACAGTGATGGTGAAGTTCTTTAATGTGTTCAGAACTATCAATGTGCCCGAGGAATTTGACGTTTTCGTTGGCAATGTTTTTTAATTTCGCCAAAAATTCGTTTTCGAGTTTATTGCCTTTGTAATCAGCCCCACCTGCTATAGCGAGTCGTTTTTCGCTGTTCGAGGCAACGAACGCCTCCAAAATGAGGTCAGCATTGTTATCCGGAACAAGACGACTGGCGATGAGGTAATAATTCCGAGGTTCAAGTCCATAAGCTTCGAGAACTTCTGGGTGCTCCGAAGGCTCAATATTTGCGCCGTAAGCGATATAGGTCGTTTCCGCACCCAATTCCTCAAGATAGAGTCGCTTCATTTCAGAAGCGTCGGTAATGACAATTGGAAAGGCCGCGGTTGCCATCTTTGCCGCCCACTTGAAGTAAATCGCGCCCAGCCCCTTCCATTTTGGACGGAGCCATTCCATCCCATCAACATTGATAACAGCCGTTTTACCGGCGATGCGGAAGAACCATCCAAAAGGACCGTTACCCGCATTCCACGCCAGAATCACATCCGATGCCGTAACCGAAGCGTGGACCGTTGCGAGAAAACTGTGGCTGAGGGTACTAAACATCTTATGCTCTATACTCGGTAAGTAAACGAGCTTGATGCCTTTCCATTCCGCCGGCCTCTCTTTGAAAAGTGCCTTCCGACAGTAGACGATGACTTCATGCCCCGCTTCCACCCAGCGCGGGGCGAGTTCCCCCATGATCGTTTCCAATCCACTATAAGTGGCGGGAAGCCCGCGTATGCCTAATACCCGAATTCTCATCCTTTTTGCTTACCTCGTCCTAATACACGTTGCAAATCAAAGGGTCCTGTATATATTATACCCATTTTAGGCGCGAAAGTCCAATTTCTTTTCACGACAGAACACCTCAAAACAACGCTATATCACCTTTGATAACAAGAAGGGTATAAATCTTCATTTTTTATTCAAATAGCGTCTTATCAACTTCGATGATTGAAAGGTGCCAAACCTACGTTATTTTTACCAAGGAATTCGGGTAAGAAATTTGGCTTCGATTTCATTAGCATTTTCGTGGACATCTAAGCGATTCCCTAAATTCCGCCGCCATACACGGGTCCACTCCGCATAAATTGAATAACGCCCAATAACAACCCAGTTAGCCCCGACCGAGAGACGATGTTCGCTGTGTGTAATTCCAGATAAAGGGGTCCATACGTCATCTTTGGGCGCGTCAGGCGGATGTTCTTTATCAATATTGCCCGTTCCGTGACGCTCCAATTCATACCCGAAAACCGTTTCAAGTTTATCTGTCCACCGGCGACGTAATTCCAGCCATAAGTTATCAGCATCGGAACCGATCTGATGTCCAATAGGTGTCGTAAAATGCTTATAAACATTTACAGGATTTATATGCGTATATGCGTATTGGTTGATAAAAGCATATTCGGCGTGGAAATCGGTATCTGGGATGCCAAAAAAGTCTGTGAGGTATATGCCGCCTAAGATGCCAAACTTGGTATCCCAATGCTTAAAATTAGCGGCGGGATTCCCATCGTCAACCATCAGTTCGCCATAAATTTCAAAATCGTCTATAGGGCGAAGGCGCATATCGACACTCATAAGAACATTGTCCCCACTGCCCGGAACGCGCCCATCTGCCCGTGAAATTGGTTGCTCGTTAATCAAATAGATATTGACAGGATTCAGATAACCCGGTTCAAAACGGTTGCCGTAGACGACGACTTCAGAGAGACCAAAGCCGAATCTATTCCAGAAATATCCCTCTACCCTATGCCCCGAAATATACTTATCATTGATGTCCTCTGCCATATCCTCTAATACCCCAGTAAATGCAGTGAAGGTAACAGGATCGTAGGTGGCTTGCAACTTGATCATGTCCATCGCCAACGGGTTTTTAGAGATGAGTAGGCTGTCATGATAACCCGGTCCCCACTGGAGCGTTTCTTGTCCAAGCTGCAACTCAAACCACGGCAAGTCGAACTTCATATAACCGTTAATGGCAGTCCGATTTTTAAGATCGCCTTCCAATTGTCTAATTTTCGTCTCATCAGGAAAAAAATCTTCAAAGATTTCACCGTACACGAACCTATGCGCTATATCAGTGGTAAAGGCGAATGTTTCTCCCACCTGTCCATAAAGGTGCGGATAGATAGTGGTAACGAACATGTTACCTTCAACCGGCTGCGCCTCCGATATATTATCAACAAGGTGCGTGATCGTACGTTGGGACGCTCTCAGATCGAAAGAGAAACGATAGTTTTCGCCTGCCATTGTCATCACGTGCAATCGCCCGTTAGACTGGCCTTGGGTTGTGGCCGTGGCACCGTTTTCCGTAGCAATTTTCGGAAACTCGCGAACTTCACGGTAAAACGTTAACAAGGCGTTTAACCGGGCTTGATCAATAGTACTCAATTCGATTTCGCCGTTTTCCCGTTTCCGATGTACCTCCAATAGGTAGGATACCACCTGTTTTCGAGTCAGTGGTAAGGAACCCCGTCGTATACCGGATAAAACTCGCTTATTAAGTAAACGATGTACAAAGTGATAGGTTTCACGATTAAAATCAGAAAGATCTGGGTTAAGAGGAACGTTAATCAGTGAAGAGGCTTCTGTTAGCGGGGCAGCCAATAGCAACATTACAAGATAAGTAATTAACAGGTTCCGTAAAACTATCATATTCCCTTCCATCCTATTTGAGAATTACCATTTGGCGTGTGGCTCTGAATTGGCCTGCCTGAAACGTGTAAAAATAGATACCACTCGCAACAGCTTCACCCACAGCGTTCCGACCATCCCAATAGACAGCACGAGACGACGTGCGATAGGTGCCTGCCGTTTGGAAGCCAACCGGTAATCGTCGAACAGACTCACCTTTTAGGTTATAAATATCGATATGGACATCCGTATCTTCTGCCAAATCATAAGGTATCCACGTCTCCGGGTTGAAAGGATTCGGATAATTCGGCAGGAGGGCGGTTTCCGGTGGCACTGTTGTATGGATTAGATGTTCTAAGGTAGCAATTCCTTGTCGAAAAATATCAGAACCATCATCTACCAAACGTGCCTCAGTGAGCCATTCACTCGCAAGGGCGGCGTGTTCAGGGGGAAGCGGCATGGACATTGACGGTGCTGCAGCCTTGCAGGATTCACCGAAATGTGCGGCAACGAGAAGTAAGTCAATGATATCAATGCTACCATCACCATTTACATCAACTTTGGGATGCTCCGAAGGCTCCGCATCAAAATTGTTTGAAACCATGAGCAGATCTTGAATATCAACAAGACCGTCGTCATTTATATCCCACGCTAACGTTTGGGGTACAGACGTTCGTTCTGGCACATCCGGTAAAGCCGCTTGCCAGCCAGCATGAAGCCGCTCGCTGAGGTGCCTAACGAGTTCGGCGTTTTCTGGAAGATTCGCGATATTGACGGTTTCATGTGGATCCGCGTCATAATCATAGAGTTCTCGGCCATATCTCGCGTTTTCTCCCCTTTCAGTGTATCTGTATCGTTCCGTCCGAATAGAGATACCACCAGACGCAGTCCCACCGAATTGGCTAAAAGCAGCAGTTTTCCATGGGTGTACAGGTTGCTCAATGACCGGCATCAGACTTGTGCCTTCCAATTGCTGTAGTATCGGAATTTGACAAGCATCACACAATGTTGGGTAGATGTCAACAAGTTCTGCCAATGCATTTGTCCTAGCTTTGGGATGAGTTTGCCTGGGTACACTAACTATCAGCGGCGAATGGAGAGAAACTTCAAAAAGCGTTTGCTTCCCCAAGATTCCGTGCTCACCCAGATGATATCCATGATCCCCGCAGAAAACGATGACAGTATTTTCCGTGAGTCCTAATGTATCAAGCTGTGTTAATACGCGTCCAATCTGTGCATCCATATAACTTGTAACTGCAGCGTACGCCCAAATTAACTCTAAAGTTTTCGCATCAGAAAGCGGTTCCGTCCCAGCAGGTAAATCTTTATAGGCTCTGATAGCACTCCAATTAGCGAGAGCTCTTGCAGGGGCATCTTTAGGGGGCATAGAAGAAGCGGGTAAGTTGAAAGTTTGCGCATTATACAAGTCAAAGTATTTTCGCGGTGCTTTCCATGGCAAATGCGGTTTGTAAAACCCGACAGTTAAAAAGAATTGCTGCTCTTTAATCTTCTCCAACACCTGAACTGCTCGTTTCGCAGTCTCACCATCTCTGAGTTCGTCGTCTTCAACATCAAGTGCTTGCCAAGATGGAGTGGTTTGTATATCAAAAGGTCTCCAGGCTGGTCGCCACGACGGTACACTCCATGAGTTTTCATCATCTTGGAGTGTTGGAAGGTGGAAGACTCTACCAACAGATTGCGTATGGTAGCCGTGTTCCTTGAAATGCTGGGGAAGTGTCACGATGTTAGGCAATCTCTGGCGAAAATCGGTTGAATTATTTAGGACACGCGTCGTATCTGGACGTAACCCTGTTATCATCGAAGTCCGAGATGGGCTACAGAGCGGGTATTGACAATAGGCACGGTTGAAAACCGTTCCTTGTTCAGCAATTTTATCAATGTTAGGTGTGTGCATCTCTGGATGCCCATAACACGCAAGCATCGGTCGTAGATCGTCAACAATAATAAATAATACATTGTATGGCCTGTCAGCATTAGCATGGTATTTGGGCAACAGTCCTGTTGTGAAAGCGACTGCGCCTGCTTTCAAACTTGTTGAAATGAAGTCACGCCGGGTAAAAGAACGTGAGAATCCGTTTTGCTGCTTTGGCTTTTTCATCAGAGACCTTCCTTATTTCATAATTACCATTCGACGTGTGGCTTTGAATTGGTCTGCCTGAAGCGTATAAAAATAGATACCACTTGCAACGGATTCCCCAGCAGCATTCCGACCATCCCAATACGCAGCACGAGCGCGTGTACGATAGGTACCTGCCGTTTGAAAGCCGAGCGATAACAGTTGAACAGACTCGCCTTTCGCACTGTAGATATGAAGGTGGACGTTTGCATCTCTCGCCAAATCATAAGGGATCCACGTCTCAGGATTAAATGGGTTCGGATAGTTCGGTAAAAGTACCGTTTCCATAGGGACCGCTATTCCTATTAGTTGTTCTAAGGTTGACATGCCTTGTAGAAAAACATCAGAACCATCATCTACCAAGCGTGCCTCCGCGAGCCATTTCTCTACCATGCCCAATTGTTCCGGACGAATATTGGTGGGTGCTGATGGCGCGATAGCGTCGCAGGATTCACCGAAATGTGCAGCAACCAAAAGTAAGTCAATAATGTCAACGTTTCCATCTTTGTTTACATCAACCTTCGGGTGTTCTGGAGACTCCACATCAAAATTGTTTGAAACTAAAAACATATCCTGGATATCAACAACACCATCGTTGTTTATATCCCATGGTAATGTTTGTGGAACACGGATTTGTTCATGCAGCTCAGGCAAAGCTGCTTGCCAGCCAGCGTGAAGCTGCGCGCTGAGCTGGGTAACGAGTTCTGCGTTCTCGCGGAGATTTGCGATATTAACAGTTTCATCCGGATCCGTATCGTAATCGTAGAGTTCCACACCACGATTACCATTTCGTCCCCATTCGGTGTATCGGTACTGTGCTGTTCGTATAGAGTTTCCCTGTCCTCGTTGGCTAAAGGCAGCCACCTTCCACGACTGTGTCAGTTGTTCTATAACTGGCATCATGCTTATGCCTTCTAACTGCGACGGTATTGGAAGTTGACAAGCATCACATAGCGTCGGATAAATGTCAACGAGTTCTGCAAGCGCATCGGTTTTAACATTCAAATAAGTCTGCCCCGGTACCCTGACAACCAGCGGTGAACGGAGGGAAACCTCAAAAAGCGTGTCCTTTTTCCACATTCCATGCTCCCCAAGGTGAAAACCGTGGTCTCCTACAAACACGACAATCGTTTTCTCAGTTAACCTCAGAGCATCTAACTGGTCAAGAATACGCCCAACTTGTGCATCCATATAACTTGTCGCTGCAGCATATCCTTGAATTAACGCTAACGTCTTCTCATCGGGGAACGCACCTTCATCGGGAATATCTTGGAATTCTCTGATCCAATTTGATTTGCTATTGATAATAGCAGGAGCATTAATAGGAAGATTGGAAGTGGATGGAAGACCAAAACTTTCACTTTTGTATAACTCGTAATACCTCTTTGGAACATGGAAAGGCAAATGTGGTTTGCGGAATCCAACAGCAAGAAAAAACTGTGTGTTCTGAATTTCCTCCAAAACCTCTACTGTATGCTTGGCGGTTTTTCCATCTCTGAATTCGTCGTCTCCAGCATCAAGTGCCTGCCAAGAAGGAATCGAAGATAGGTTCAAGGAAATCGGTTGTCTCCACGAAGGGACGCTCCATGAATAGGCATCATCTTGCCCTGTTAGACTATGCGCTATTTTACCGATCGACTGTGTATGATAGCCGGACGCTTTAAAGTGCTGTGGGAGCGTCACAGCATCAGGCAGCTTTTCCCGAAAATTTCCTGCATTGGAAAATATCCTTGTTGTCTCCGGTCTGAGTCCCGTCAGCATTGATGTCCGCGAAGGATGACACAGCGGACTTTGACAATAGACACGGTTGAAAAGTGTTCCACGCTCGGCTAAGGCATCAATGTTGGGCGTATGAATCTCCGGATGACCATAACATCCAAGCAGAGGGCGCAGGTCATCAGCAATAATGAACAACACATTGTATTGGCAATTAGCATCTACCTTGAGTTTAGGCAAAAGTCCTATTGTAAAGGCGACTGCACCTGCTTTCAAACTTGTTGAGAGAAAATCGCGCCGAGTAAGAGGACGTTTCATTGAAAGACGTTCAGACTCTTGGGCACCTGCCATTTTCGGCATAAATATAATGACTCCTAAGGAAATATTATGGCTATTTCTCCATCTCTCACAGATCCTCTGAATAGGGTAAAGAGTTCTTCCTCGCTTTTTTCGGGGAATGCAAATGATAGACGGAGATATTCAACGATTAACGCATCGAAGGTTCTGATATACTCAAAGTAAAACATTTCAAAAGTTTCCGATTTTAGTTTCTCAACAAAGGCATCTTCAAGATTCTCAAGCCCTTCCAACAGTTCAGGATTTTCAAGATTCTCTTGGCGATATATATCCACCAAATCAACCCAAAGTCCCTTCCTAAAACCGAGTTCTTCTTTAAAGATGTCTTCAGAGGCAGCGAACACAGTAGAAAAATCGCCTGTTTCTTCGGCTTTTTGGTGTACTTCCGTCCGTCTTTCATTGACCCTTTCCATCGCCCCTTGTGCCATTTCTAAAGAATCTTGTGGAGGCTTAACAATTTCCATGATTGGCCCCGTCATCTCTTGATCGCATCCAATCAGCAATACAGATAGGCAAAGCATCAATGTCATCAACAATATCAGTAATCTCATCCTAACTCCTTTTCAAACAAACTATGAATTTATATGGTTATTCTATTTTAACAGTCCACTCATGTTAAAAATTATCCCTAATTAGTATACCTTAATTCTGCCATTGTGTCATGGAAAATTGAGGCGATTTTCGGGTGAACATCAAACGGCTCTCTGGCGGGTACCGGATGCAAAGTCTGCCGCGCATACGCACTGAATTTACTGTCCATTGACAGTTCGCAAAAGTCGCACAATGCGGCGAGCGTCTTGTCCGGATCTAATGTTAAATCCTCAAAACGGACGAAATGAATACAATCAGATAAGGCTTGCATTAAACGTAGCCCCTCCTGCATAGTGAGTACCCATTCTACGGCCGCTCTATCAAGATGTCGCTCAAAATGTTTGATTTCATCAGTAATGTCAGCGAAAATTGCATCTGTTTTAACAAGTTGTTCAACTAAAAACCTCCACTTCCGATCATTCACACCCCACCAGTCGTGTTTTTCGCGATTGACTTCGCCACCGAGCCGCTTTGACCAGTTCGCGATTGAATGGCACGTATCCCATCCATTCCGTACGAGAAAAATAAAACGGGCATCTGGAAATAGGGCCCGCACGAAATCTACCCTGAAAATGAGTTCGGGGTACTTATCAACGAGACGTTTTGAACGAGTCACCGTCAAATAGGCACCAAACATTTGGGCGGCGCGTTGACGCATTTCGCCAGTTGCATCTTCCGCAGTAAGCCGATATTTTGCATCGGCTCGGCTGTAGTTCCCGATGATGTCTTCATGCGGATGGATAACATGCCATATCGCTTTCGGTTCGTTGAGATAACCGATTTCTCTGTGCATGGAAAGCACGATGCCGAGGATCGTGGTGCCGCTGCGTCCGGTGCCTAAGATAAAGATAGGTTTCTCAACAGGCTTGTATTTGCGATTATTCGTGGAAACTGTTTTCAAAAGAGAAAAGACAATCGGATTTATCCAACGGCCCTTTGTGGTTACAGGACGTCCTTCAAAGAGGGCGTAACTCATAAGGCGAGTCAGTGCTTTCATCGGACGCGTTTTGATATAACTCGGATTAATTTGGGCAATCATAGTGAATAGTTATCAGTTATCAGTTGTCAGTTACCTTCTTGTGGCGTTATTTTTCTCCTGATTGCCACAGCATATCTCTTTAACCGAGGGTTGAGGACTGACGACTGGCAATTCTTCACAACCTTCTTTTTAGGGTTTCACGGATGTTTTTCATTCGGTCCAGGTTAAAGAGAAACGCTCCAGTTAATTTGATCGGAAACGTCAATAAGTGAAGCGTCAAACTCGCGACATTCGGTTGTATTGAGACGGGACTATAGTTATGCTCCTTCATAAGTGCTGCATTTATTTTTTGGTTAAGATAAACTTCAGCGGTGCCGAGTTCACTCCGATTTGTGTCGCTGCACCAACTGTGGGCTCGATGCGGATTGATACCGAGTTGCCGAGGTTGATCCGCCGCGACAGAAGAGCCGACTTGAGGCACTTGGAGCATCTCATCGGTGTAAGTAATACCTACAAAATCACAGAGGGATTTGACTGTCGTTTCAGGGTCCATGAGAAGTTCCTCAAAGTAAACAGAAATAACCCGGTCATGCTTCGCAAATCTATCTGCTGCGGTAACAGCAGTCCGCCAGATATGGCTGATGGTTATCGGATGATAGTTCACCCAATCCCGAAGCATCTCTTTTATAGGCAGATCGCTTCCACCAAGGGATCGGCGTTTCCACTTCCTTTTCTGGGATAGCAGCACGTCGCGCGGGTCGCGAATCATGTTAATCACCCGGGCGTTAGGGTAAAGTTCAAGGATATCCGCAATGTAAAAAACGTTACGTGGCGTTTGGTCGCAAGGGGTAGTTTTATCGTTTTCAGCTGCCTTATGGTAGAGAAAGGCTTCAAAGAGAGATGCCGATGTATCGGGATATGTACTCAAACGCTCAAGAAACGCTTGTGCCTCGCCCAGGAACCGACGCGGATTTCCGTATGTACGATACCCCTCGCGTTGAATGCAGTGCAACTCGGCAGCGAGTTCCTCTGCCATTTTTCGACGCAATTTCGATGAAAACGGTGGGGCGCATAATTGACCAAAAAAGTGGAGCTCACCAAAAGTGTAAACACCTGGGTGTTTCCCTAATATGCGACCCATCATTGTCGTTCCGCTGCGGCTGTTCCCTACAACAAATATCATTTGTATCAGTTTCCAGTTTCCAGTTATCAGTTAAGAAAGAAGGTTCACTGTTACGTTTGCGTCTTTAACTGGCCACTGGTTACTTCTCTACCTCTTTATCTTCAGAACCCCGAAACTGTTTTGAGGGATAGTGAATTCTATTGCCTTTCCAACCCATTCTTGGATACGGACTTCGATTTTACCGGATCCCTCCATTTCGGCATTGCCTCCATTCGTCGCAGCGAGTCTCTCATTGGCAACATAACGATAGGTAACACCGCCTTTATAGTGTTTACCATCAATGAAAAGTTGCGGCGTGTGTTGCGCGCTTGTCCGATTACTGATGAGGATAATAAGGTGCTTTGCTGCTTTGTCGCCAATGACTTGTGCCTGAATACCAGGTATCTGTTTCCCCGTGTACTCCATAGCCCCCATGAGAATGGGTTGATTTTGGATTGAGAGACCAAATTGTGTATCTGCTTGCGCGAATGCGTCACCAATAAGTTGAAAAGTAGGATAGACAGCACGCCGAATCGTATTTCCGTAATCCGATTCTGGTTCACCACCATACTTCCAAAAGGTGCCCGGTGTCACAGGCGTTATCCGTGAAAATACGGGGAATCCCTTGCCGGGACCAGTAATCACGTGAAAGTTTGCTTGTGTAATATTAGGCATGGTTAACATCTTAACAAAAAAGTCGCCGGCGTACATTGCATGGAGGTGTGTATTTGCAACACGGTTGGCAGGATTCGCGATGTTCCACTCGGTTATCCACATCTCCTTATCTAGAAATAATTTTTCATAGTAATCAAGGGCTTCGGAGACAGCAAAGTGAATCCATCCGATCAGGTACCCTTGCATCTCTTCTATCTCTTTTTTCCGGACGGCTTTGTAGGCATAGACATGGACGGTATAAGCATCAAAAAAACTGAGATCCGCTGCGAGACCTTCATCCCATTTGCGTTGCTGTGTTTTCACCAACCAACCCTCTTTGTGGAACGCAATCGGTGTAGCACAAACAGATATCTTTATATCCGGGTTAACGGCTTTCATCGCTGCAGCATGTTTCTTGGCTTCCGTAATGTAGGTTTCGACGGTAGGGTATTTGTTAAGATAGTGCGGTAGATAGTACTCGTTACCGAGTTCCCAGTGTTTAACATCATATCCGTTGTCTTTGGCATAAGTGACCCATGCCGCACTCTCCTCTGGACTGCCTGTCCATAAATTTACAACGACAACAGGTGTTATATTTAGTGTGTTACACAACTGCATAAAATCGTCGAAAAGAATTTTACCGTTCCGCCGTCTTTGGAGTTTGACGTAATTGCCTTTATTTCGTTGATTCAGTCTCGGATTCAGAGTTGATGCCATTTCATTCTCAGAAAATCCCCCAAGCTGCCAGTGATAGAAGTTTCCAACTGTGCCCCCTGGAAACCGCAAAGTCTTGGGAGCAAGTGTCTTCGTTAGTTCAACGAAATCAGCATCAAGGTAACCATAATCGCCGCTCATCATGTTCGTGTTAAAGCCGTAGAGCGACTGACGGAGCACTTGTGCGTTGCGCGTGTGGATTTCCAAACGCACTGTGTCCGGTCGGTTTTTGGGATCTTGGCAGCCGATAATAAGAAACAGCGTTATCAGCGCGATGAATGCTATACAGCAAATTCGACAAAATTTGTTAAAAAGGTAATACATATTTGCGAACTGAAAATGTGTACTTAAGAAAGAACCGTTATTGACCATATCTTGCCCATTCTGATCGGCGCGGCATAAAGTCCTTAGAGTGTTATCCTTAGAGGTTTATATGTCGGAAGGGTCCTATCGCTGGCGAACATGAGCCCCGCGCAGAGCCAGAAATAGAAGCCGTAGCCTCGAAACTCAAGCGTTCGATTGAAAAAAAGCAAGAATACCGTAACAGCAACCAGACAGAGCATGATGATTGCCACCCGCTGTGTCAGGCGCGACGAAATCACATCTCGCGCCATAGTAAATGATCTACTCATGGACTGTTTGTAAAGTTTTAGAGCGGCACGAAAGAGTTGATAAAATATTAAGGCGAAAAAAACGAGTCCCAACACGCCATAGAAACAGAGGATCGCTACCCAATATACATCTTTGAACCCGTTCTTACTCAGGACTTTCAGAAGGAACGAGCGTTTGCTCATATTAAGCCTTTCAATCGTAGTATTCTGGTCCGCGCCATAACCCAAAATCGGTTTGTTCACGAGAACCGTTGGGACATTTCCAATTAATGCACCGAGTCGCTGTTTTTGTGCAACACGGACGTAAGAACCGGAGAATACACCTGTCACATTACCGACAAGACCAATCCTCGCTTTGCGTGGATTTATGTATTCAAGGTTGAACGGGTTTACGACTGCCAATAAAAGACCAAAGACCAACACAGTCGCGCATGCTAACTGGAGCGTCTTTTTCCATCCATAATGAAAATAATACCACGCGCCACCAGCAAGGATTGCAGAAAAGGTCGCAGCGCGCGAATATGAACGCGCGATAAAGAAAAATAGCACCGCTGCACCGAGTAAATTCAGATACTCCAATCGTCGGATACGAGATAGATAGACGACGAGCACAAGAATCATAAAGACACCATAAATCACGGTATCGCCTAAAGTCCCGTAGACGCTGCCAATTTCCCTGCCGAGTTCAAGCAGCCTGTATTCTTTTGTAAACCCGCCAATGCTGAGTGTTGACTCACGGGGCAGGAAGAAATCGAAAGCGGCACCTCCGCCCACCCACTGAATAACCCCAGCAGCGAGTTGGAAGATGCCGACACCAAGAATTATGCGCAAAAGCGTTGTAATGCGTCTATCTGATAGGGAAGAGTTTGCAACAAGATAGAAGAGCACGATATACCGCGCAAATGGTCGGATGTTATAAAGACTGCCTACCAACGGGGATCCGTTTACCAACACCGAGAGCAAGACAACGCTATAAAAGCCGATAATTGGTAAATCAATCGCTGTTTTGACGAATGGGATACCTCTATAGAGTTTATGGATAACAAGTTTTCCAAAGGCAACATAGATGAGAATTTCACCGAAGAACCTTAAATAGGAGTAGACGGCATCACTCACCGGTAAAAACTTCAGTACAAACTCTTCAAAAGCGACGTATCCTGTCAAAAAGTAAATCATTATTTTTTAAAATACCTTGCGGATAAGTTTCATTAGTTTTCTGTCTTGATAGTTCTCGTTTTCGAGTCGCTTTCTATTTCATTACAAGCTTGGTTTCTGATGTGAATTATTTTATAGTAGATTTTGGAATTAATTATACACTTGTTCCTTACCAGATCAGTGTTTGTAGTAGGGCAATTCATTGCCCGTCTCTTCAAAACATGTGCAAATAATTACGGGCTCTACTATAAAATACCTTGCGGATAAGTTTCATTAGTTTTCTGTCTTGATAGTTTTGCTGTCGAGTCATCCCTCCATTTCATTACAGGACTCGGTTCCTGATGTGGACCAAAACCCGATTTAGTTCTCACTGCAAAGCAGGACAAATCGGCGCGGAGGTTTAATCCTTAAAACACCAAGAGGAGAGGTCTCTATCTAACAATTCAGCTAATTGTTCGTTAAAGGGTTTAAAATACGCTATTTGACGTTCGCGTGTCTCTGGATTGAGCGGTGGCGGCACCGATTCCGTATCTCTCTGCGGTTTGTCGTTCCAATCCAGAACGGCTTTCCGCAATTTATAAGCGGTCGCATCCGGTATAAGTTTCCGAATGGCTTTTCTCAACGGGTTGTGAGATGCCAGAAATTGTGTAAACAGAAAGTTGAACCCTTCGGAACGTGGCAGAGCGGCTTGGTTATGTCTTTCACCGATGACCGGGGTAAAATCAGTGGAAACGTCAATATGATGAAAGAGGTGTCGGCTGACAGCTGCAGCATCTTCTTTCAGATCGTCCGTTAGAATGCAATGCACACGGTTTAAACCAAATTGGGTTATCAGATTTTTGACATGCGGATAATAGACACCGTTGTATTGATAAGCGCACTGCCGCCATTTAAACCAGTCTTCGTTTACGCGTGTATCTTCAGCGGCGAGAGCCTCTTCATAGGTTTTGATGTTCTCCCACCCTCTCCGCCGAGCCCACCAGTAAGCGGAATAAGCACGTGCTACCGGTTCTCGTAGGAGGACGACGACATGGATGTCAGTATTGTGCTCATAAATCCGCCGCATGACTTCTGGCGAATGCATCACCATCACATTTTTAGCGATAAGTTGTTTACCCGCAATTTCACTGTCGGTGTGTTCTCCAACAAAGTACTTGGCAAAAGCCCACTCATATCCACGTGTGTATTCACGATCCTGTAAGAAAAAAGTCATCTCTGGCTGGGCATGCGTGTGTATATCCGGGTGTTGCGCCAAGTAGCGGAGCAATGAAGATGTTCCTGACTTTTGCGCGCCAACAATCATTAATCGGATCTTTCTGACGGTTTCCATGGTAGTGGTTTCCCTATTAATTGGGTGAGAGCCTCAATATCACACTGATAATAATCGACTAAGCGATGCCGTGTTTCTTCTGATATCTGAATCTTCTCGTCTACCTGCGTGTTTAAACGGAGATAGAGCGGTTCAATTGTCCGTCTGATTGTACGCAACGGCTTATGAATGCTGGGTTTGTCGTGCGTCCATTGTCGCAATCGGAATCGGAAGTCTCTATATTTGCGATGCAGTCCGGAATTACGCATTTTTTCGGTGCGGTTTGTTACTTTAAAAGCATAGTCTCTGTAAAAACCAGCATCTACACCGGCGAAGTCGGATAGATCCGCCATGACCCTCACAGGTTGTGCCGCCAGTTCCTCATAAAAGAGGACATGGATACGCGTTGGACCGAATTGGTTAAAATAGCGTTCCAAGTAGATAGCATAACACCCCTGGTGGAGTGTTTGCAAGTGCTGTTCTTCATTCGCCGCGTTGCCATCTAAGGCGGTGAAGAGCAATTCAACATAGGCATCAAAACTTAACGTTTCTGGTAATTTACCAATCTGCTTTGCGAATCGATACCATGACATTAACCGTGAAATCGGTTCACGAAGACTAAAGACCAACTTCGCTTGTGGCAGAAACGCTGCAATTCTCTCAAGTGCCTTTTCACAATATAGATAGTCTGGAGTTGACTCCATCCGGAGTTGCGTTTCATCACAATTAGGAAACAGATGCGTATATTCTTCGGCATCACCGGTGTAGCGATATTTCGACGGAAGGGGATAATCGTTGCTGAGAAAGAACCGCGTCTCCTTATAGGTAGCAGCGCAAATAGCCGGGTGGTCGGTCAGATAAGTAAACAGCGACGTTGTCGCGGCTTTTGTCGTACCGCCTACAATAAGATAGTTGTAATCGCCAACATTTTTCATAATAGTTATCGGTTGTCGGTTGTCGGTTAAGACCTTGTGACAGGAACTTTTTTGATAACGCCCCAAGATACCTCTTTAACCGAAAATTGAAACCGAAAGATTTTTCGCAGAAAAAATCGTTCTGAAAACCATTCTAAAACCAAGAAACCCGCGTCTTTCGGAGGAGGTACGTCAGGTTACCAACAGCGAGTAAAGCAGTGATTGATACAGCGATTGCGATGCCTCGGAGTTGCAAGGTTTTTATCAATCCGTACGCTACCAGAAAATTAAGAACAGCCATCGTTACCATATTGACGAAAACAGACCGATATGCTTTTTGGGCATAAAGTCCGGCATTCAGGACAGGTATCAGACAAGAGAACACCAGGCCCGTGCTGAGCCAAAAGAGGAGGTGCCCTATCAGTTTAATTGACGCATCATCAAGTTTACCGTGCCCAAATAATAACCAACCGATTTTTGCATGAAATATTAACAAGAATAGCATCACTGGAAATCCAATGATTACAGATGTGCGTGCATTTCGGGTGAGCGTTCGTCCTAATTCCGCTTTATCGTTTACTGCGCTGTCTGCTGCCATATCAGGTAAGCCTGTTGTCGCGATACTGATACCGATGAGCGTCTGTAATGCCGAGAAAATCCGGAAGGCATAGTCATACCGTGCCACAGCAACGCCTCCAAGTTGCGAGACAAGGTATATCCCAATCAGCAAACGGTTCGTGACTTGGCGTATTGCAAAACCGAGTGTCGGTAAGGTGACCGTGTTTTTCAAGGCGCGTAGTGTATCCAGAGAGATGCCTGTAAACTGATACCGGTGTCCTGTTCGATAAGTTCCTATGCCCAAATATGCAAAGTATATCCCAAAACCCACAGTGTAAGCCATTGCTATCCAGTTTTCAAGGTTTTCTATATTCGGTATGATCAGAAATACGGCTGCTGCGATGCCGGCCGGCAGTGCATTTCGGAGTGCGACTGTTTTAAAGTGTTGCCTACTGTTCAAGAACGCACCTAATACGGTACTACCACATCCAAAAACAAGCAAAGGCGCACATAATCGCAATAGTGTTGTCTCTCTTTGCACATCAAAAGTCGATTTCCGTAATAAACCACTTCCTATCCATGGTGCAAAAAACTCAATCAGGATAAAAACCGCGAAGCCGCCCCAAAGGAAAAGATTAAGGAAACTATTGACGAAAAGTCGGTACTTTGTAGGAGTCATCTCCTTTTCACGTGTTACAAAGAGCGGAACCAAACTAAATTTAGCACCTTCTCGCACAACGGTATCAACTAATATAACAACATTCAATGCGGTAATGAGCGCGACGGCTATATCGCTTTCACCAAACCGCTTTGGAATCAATAAGACACGAATGAGGAGGCTCAACCCCATGCCAGCAAAGGTAATCCCCATTACCCAAAAGGTTTTTAACATACCTTGCGGATAAGTCTTGTTGTTTGGTATCTTAGTAGTTTGCCTGTTCGAGTCGCTTTCCATTTCATTACAAGCTTGGTTCATATATGATCTTGAGAGAAACCCGCTTTCGGACATCGGACGAAAGCGAGCAAAAACTTAATATTTAAAAACTTATTTCCAACCATCGGGTAGATTTTTGCGAATTTCAATGTCACTAAATTCGGTAGCCGGACGCGGCCCAACCGATTTAGCCCACGTCGCCATGCGATGAAGTCCTTCACCTAATGACACCGGTGATGTCGCGCCGAAAACATGTTGAAACTTCTCATGGGAACAATAGGCATGTTTGACCTCTTCCCTTGCATGTACGTTGATGACAGACACTTCCTTATCCATTGCTGTCATCACTAAATCTGCTAACGCATTCACCGAGACATGTTCATCCGAACCGACGTTAAAAATCTGACCCGACGCTTCCGGTATGTCCACCGCATGAGCGATGTGTGGCGCAACATCTGCAATATGCGTGAAAGCACGCGTCTGCTCTCCATCGCCAAAAATCCGCAGCGGCTTATCCTGCATGATGTTATTCATGAAGATGCCAATAACGTTTCGATACTTGTCGCTGATATTCTGGAGTTCACCATAAACGTTGTGCGGACGGAAAATCGTATAATCCAAACCGAAAAGCCGTTTAGAGACAGCGAGTTCCTGCTCCACAGCATACTTCGCAATACCGTAAGAATCTTCAGGCATCGGTGTAAGGGCTTCGTGCATCGGGAGTTGATTCTCTCCATAAACGGCGATAGAAGAAGTGAACACAAATCGCTTGACATTGTGATTGATTGCTGCATTAATGAGGTTTACACTTCCAATCAGGTTGTTCTGATAGTTAAAGCGTTTGATAAAATGGCTCAGTCCCTCGGCTGCATAAGCAGCGAGGTGATAGATATAATCGAATTGATATTCCTCACAGAGTCGATTTATCAACTTCACATCAAGGATGCTTCCCTCAACAAAGGTTGCGCTGGGATTAAGATTCTCTCGGAAGCCGCCGCTCAGATCGTCAAGTGCAACAACGTCTATGTTACCTTGACGAAGAAGTTCGTCAACAACGTGTGCGCCCATAAAACCCGCGCCACCAGTAACCAACGAGGTTTTTCTCATGTTTTTTGCCTTTTATTTTACTACTACAAGTCGTTTTGTCTGTTTGAATGTCGGCGTTGTCAATTCGTAGATATAGACCCCGCTCGCTACCTGTTCCCCGAGTTCGTTCTTGCCATCCCAATACGTCGCTCGACTGCGATCAAGATAATACCCGGATGCTTGATGCCCGGTAAAGAGGGTCCGGACAGTCTTACCTTCCGTATTATAGATGCGTATGGTAATCTCGGTATCCTCCGCAAGTTGGTATGGAATCCAAGTTTCTGGATTAAAAGGGTTCGGATAGTTCGGATAGAGCTTCGTCTGTAAGGGCCCTTCAACAGGCATCAGCAGATGTCTCAAGAAACGCCTTACTCGCTCTATTTGTGTAGCGTCTTCTGACATTTCTTCAATCTTTTGGTAAAAAGCATAAAGCAGATCAATATTAGCATCTGACAATATAGAAATACGATTTGATATAACATTTTGAGTTGGGGCCGCAGCTCCATTTTGTTTTTTTTCAAGAATCTCAATAATCCAAACCAGATCACCAAGGTTTACCTGCCCATCTTTGTTGGTATCAACGCGTGGATTTGTAGGTGGGTTTTCTCCAAAGTGAACCACAACAACAAGGATATCCAACATATCTACCTGTCCATCTTGATTGACATCGCCGGGAAGTGAGGTTTGAACCCCCTCTTCAACGACGCGCAACACTTGGTTTACCGGTACATCCCTCAACTTTTGAACGATGCCGCTCGGCCAGTGGATAGCCAACTCGCTAACTGTTTCATTTTGGGCGAGTCCAAAGTGAATGCGTTTCTGATCTTGTTGTGCCCAATGGATACCACCACCATTTTCACGCAGTTGGGTGTTCCCATCAGGCGTAGTTGCGAAAAGCCTTGCGCCAATGCCATCGCGATTAGATACAGTTCCTTCCAAATCAATTTGCAGCCAATTATTGCCATTACTGATGTTTCGGAAAAGCTGATCAGGTCCTTCGTTAAAGGGGTACGCGCCTCTACCGTTTGTAACAAAAAGGTCAAGGTAACCATCCTTGTCATAGTCAGCCATTGTAACGCTTTGTCCTCGACCTTGTGCGCTACCCTCTGCCCCACCTGCTCCCATTACTTGGACAAAAGTGCCGTCCCCTTGGTTTTCATAAAGATGATTTGGAAAATTGCTAATACTACTTGATCGGACGACATAGAGGTCAACGTCCATATCATTATCAAAATCGCCAGCGGCAACCGAACGTCCGTTGATTGCGTCAAAAAAAGTAGGCACTGGAGCAAATTTATCTTCCTGACTGGTTAAAAGCAGTGAGCGTGGTCGGTAGGTGAGTTCGTATGTAGAAAAGTTAATCGGTTCTCCCTCTACGATTGGCTGATCCGCTTCTATAAATGCTTCAAATCCTGTCCAATTCGTTGTAATACCCGGGTTTGTATGGTACAACAGGGTCCACCGACTTGAACTTGGATCATATCCGAGGTACGTTCCCCAGCGTTCGTTTGTGGAACGCGGCTTGAGTCCAGCGACTCTTGGATCATCAGGATTTAATACAAATATGAAGGAGGCAACATTTCGGACAGGATCGTTTGGAATAAATTCCCCATCAAATGCTGTTAACCTATGTCCTGCTTCACCGATAGATAAATGGTGTAAATGTGTTGCCCAAACGGTATGAATTTCAAATCGGACTTCCCCATTCGTTTTAAAACTGAAACCTTTCTCACCTATGTTAACTTGAACGCGTGCTCTTATTTGATGTTCATGTTCTGTGTCAATATAATTACCGGAGAACTCCCGTGTGAGAAAGGCATCAGTCCGTAGATCACCATTGACATCCACGAATGTGACATCTTTAACATTATAGAGAGGTTCTGGAATCTTAAGAAACTCTTTTAATTCTTTAAACGGCTTAATTGCTATATCATATACATATCCTGGATAAGAGCTGCCATCAATAAATATCTCCATACTTCCATCGCCTGTTAGATCTGACATCTGCGCCAATGAAGTGTCTTTGGTAACTTGGAAACCCGCCATTTCATTGACATTAACAAAACCATCCGGAGCCTGCTCGAAAATTGAGGTAGTTACAAGGTTACCTGTGCTGTCCGGACGGACTCTACCCGTGACAAGCAGATCAAGTCGTCCGTCTCTGTTCCAATCGAACCATAGCGGTGATCTACCACGAAGTAGTGGCAGTAATATACCGAATTCCGCGGCTCTCTCCACTAGCATCCCGCCTTCATTAACATAGAAATGGTTGTTATGCCTTGGATTCATAGTGTTTGTTCCGCCACCCCCACCCGACAATACAATTAAATCTTGATCGCCATCGTTATCAAAGTCCGCCCACGCTACGCCGTGCGTGTCCGTATGCGGATTCGCGTTCCAAACTTCGTCGATAATGTCTGTGAAAGTACCATCACCGTTGTTACGATAGAGACTCGGTTTATGTTTATGATTGGTAGCCCATAAATCCAGATACCCATCGCCATCAAAATCACCCCAGGCATTCCCCCAACTTTCACCAATTCGCGTAATCCCTGCCCGTTGTGATGCGTCTTCAAATTGAATGTCTGCCCACACAGGAAGTAAAAAACAGGAGAGAAAAAGTAGTATTAAAGTTCGCATTTTTTCTCGCAATCTATGTCCGTAAATTGTCTTAACTTGATACTATTTTCGGATGAGCATTTTTCCGGTAGCCCTGAACTTACCAGCCGTGAACGTATAGAAATAAACGCCACTCGCTACACCCTCACCCACCTCATTTCGACCATCCCAATACGCCGCACGCGATTTGCTGTGATACATACCCGCCGGCAACGCCCCCAAATCCAATGCCCGAACAAGCTTCCCATCCGCAGAATGAATCGAAATACGAACCCCCGCCGGGCTTGCCAACTGATATGGGATCCACGTCTCTGGATTGAACGGATTCGGATAGTTCGCCAGCAATGCTGTATCTTCCGGCAGTCGCTCCACAAAGGTGAGAGTTATCAAAAGCTGCTCTAAAACAGCGATCCCCTTTCGCGTCTGTAGTTCTTCGGTATCAAGTCGCTTAGCAAGCTCTATCCACTGTGTGAGATTTTCAGCCGTGAGATTCGATACCTTGGCTGGATATTTGCTCAGGAGTGGAGCCGCAGCATCCGTGCTAATCTCCGCAGCAACAATAACCAAGTCTCTCACATCAAGAGTTCCATCACTATTGACATCGGGGTAGATGGCCCTTTGTCCGAGAACGACCAAATCAGGGGCATCAAAGTTGGATGTGATTAGGATAATATCTATTATATTTACAATACCATCGCGGTTCACATCCGCAGCCTTGTAGGTAGGCTGTCTTTGGTTGCTATTGTTATATTCCGTTAGATTTTCTATCAATTCAGCGATTGGGGAGAAATCTGTGATATGATTTTCACTAAGATCAAGGATTTTCAGTTTCCTCAAATTTTTGAGTGCGGATATATCCACTATTTCATTGTTGTGGAGATCCAGCTCCGTTAGGTTTATTAATGTGCTAAGTACGGATATATCCGATATCTTATTACCTTCAATATCTAACACTGTCAGGTTTGTCAACTCTTTGAGTGGGGATATATCTGATATTTCGTTTTCGTCAATGTCCAGAAATGTCAGGTTTGTCAACTCTTTGAGTGGGGATATATCTGATATACGATTACCATCAAGATCCAGGTATTTCAGATTTGTCAACTCTTTGAGTGGAGACACATCTACTATCCGATTGTCGTCAATATCTAGCCAAGTCAGATTTGTCAACTCTTTGAGTGGGGATACATCCAATATACGGTTGCTATCAATGTCCAGGAATTTCAAATTTGTTAACTCTTTGAGTGGAGACACATCCGATATTTTATAGTTGGCTCCAAGACGCAGCCTGCTCAGATTTGTCAACTCTTTGAGTGGGGATACATCCGATATACGGTTATCTCCGAGCTCCAGTTTTATCAAATTAATAGCGAACTCAATACCGGTTAGGTCATGAATGCCGGATTTGATAGCTTCAAGTTCTTCCAAACTCGCCATATCTGCCTGAGTAATATCAGCACCTGCTTCCTTGTCCAACGCAAGCTCAACAGCAGCACGGAACCTAGGATCCGGAATGTGAACACTCTCCGCGATTGCTACCGAGAGTGGAAAAGAAAAAAGCACCCACAGAAGAAAAAGTGCGACCCCATGTCTAAACTCTAAAGTTCGGGTTGAGAAAGTTTCGGATAGTGATTTCTTATCCAACGTAAAAGGTTTCAAGAGATTCATAATCCTCACTATGGTAAATTACACAATTAACTTTACACTTCAATCGGCAACAAAACCTGCCAGCGAACTTAACTCACTCAGAAATGATTGATCGGAAACTAATAAATATCAGCACTCCAGCTATCCTATGGTCATTTGATACTATTTGCGGATGAGCATCTTCCCGGTAGCTGTGAACTCACCAGCAGAAAGCGTATAGAAATAAACACCACTCGCTACTGACTCGCCAAACTTATTTCGACCACCCCAATACGCCGCACGCGATTTGCTGTGATATAGACCCGCAGGTAACGCTCCCAAATCCAAGAACTGAACAAGTTTACCATCCGCAGAATGGATGGAAATACGAACCGCCGAAGGTGCCGCCAACTGATACGGAATCCACGTCTCTGGATTGAACGGATTCGGATAGTTCGCCAACAATGCCGTCTCTCGTGGGAGTGCCTCCGCTACAGTCAGAACTTCTAAAAGCTGCTCCAAGACGGCTATGCCTTTTCGCATCTGAAGATCCTCGGCATCAAGTG
>CAZQIP010000245.1:0-15906 GCA_964593655.1 uncultured bacterium
CACGATAGAGATATCAACGCTGCTATCAATATCTTGAGGGTTGCTCGTGGTCCCTCTGTGGAGCAGATGTAAGACGTTTCCTCGGAAACGCTAACTGCTACGAAGCACAAGCCCCTGCCTTTAGGCAGTGGGTGCCTTGACCTCTTTTCCTTTAGGCGTGCAGGTTATTCGTCCCAAGGTAATGGCACGCCTAACCGTTTGCTGACACCGCGGGCGGATTCCTGTTCCATCTCACCGTAACGGATACCGTCACGACGGTGCTGTTCTGTCCGTTCCGTTTCGATCGCTCCGGGTAGCAGTGCTCTATCGGTGCCCGGTAACGGTTCGTAAGTTTCACGGACATCGTGGACCATGCGATCGACTTCAGCGTTGAAAACAGCAGTTGGCACAACAGATTCAATATCTATTGCGAGAACCATGCCACCCATTCTGCCACCGCTCCATTTTGCGGTGTCTTCGGGCGGTGGTTCGGTGAAGCCAGTCAATGCCCCACCGAGCAGACTTGCCACGGCAGTATAGCCGATGCTCTTGAAAAAAGCCGCTGGGATCACTGAAAGCAGGGCATCGAAATCAGGACCGCGCTGGTAGTCTGCCATAATACAGGTGGCGGCATCCAGCACAACCGGTGGTTCATCGCCAGAGGGGATAGCGAAACAGATGGGTGGGTTGCCGTAGTAGCCGAGCTGCGGTTTCGGGTCTTGGTTGCCAGCGTTACCTTGATTCTGATACCCTTGTACTGAGAAGCCGATACAACCTGCTTCATTACAGATGCGCGCATAATGTCCCGCGGATCCGTAGTGTCCAATATAACGCACCAGTCCCATCCCGATGCCGACCGCTTTCGCTTTAGCAATGGCGTGCTCCGTAGCGCGCACCATCGGTAGATAACCGAGTGTACCGTTGCCATCAAGCACGACTGCCGTCGGGGTCTCATGAATGATTCGGATATCTGGATTGGGGTTGAAACTCCCGTTTTCAAAGCCGCCACAGTATCCGTTAACGGTTCGAGTGCCGTGACTGCGGACACCTCGCAAATCAGAATTAACAAGTAGGCGACTGATGAGTGCTGCGTGTTCGTGTGTGATACCTGCCTTTTCAAAGCAGGCGGTGCTAAAGTTAAGAAGTCGTTCCTCGTCTACATGGACAAACTCTTCTGGCGGTCGATTCATGTATTTCTCCTTCCGTAATCCCCAGGCCCGGTAGGGTTTTGCTGGGGGCTTTGATAGGGGACTTTGCTTGGGTGTTTCTGCGTATTTCTGAGGATTTCTTCACGGTTTGTAACCGCACCGGGTATACACCCGGAACGCCCCAGTTATCCAGATTAAATTACCGAATTACTTTTTGAAACTTCATCTTACCGCACCGGATCCAATAAGATTGTATTGATGAAATGGGTTTCAACAACTATACCACAAAAATTGTAGGATGTCACGTTTTTTATGAAAAATGGGAACCTTCCACGACTCTTGAAAAGAAAACACCTCTTGCAGAGGTATCCTAAAAGGAATGAACTATTCCGTTGCAGGTGGCAGTGTAATTTCCCAAAGTAGCACTGTGCGATCCGGACTACTACTGGCGATCGTGCGTCCATCCGGTGAATATAGAATAGAGGTGACCCGCGTATATCCTGTGAAAGTTGTCTTGTGTTTTCCGGTGTTAGCATCCCACAAGCGCACTGTACGATCATGGCTTCCAGTAGCAATCGTCCTTCCATCAGGAGAATACGCTATGGCACTCACCTCACCTGTATGGCCCGTGAGTGTAATGGTATTTTCCCCTGTGGCAATATCCCATAAACGGGCAACATTGATATTTCTTTTGCTGATAGCGATCGTCCTGCCATCCGGCGAGTATACTAATGATTTGACACCGCTCGTGAGCTGCGTTGTGATTGTGACTTCGCGTTCGCCTGTCACAGGATTCCAGAATCGGATCTTACCGCCTAAATCCCCGCTTGCAATTGTTCTGCCATCCGGCGAGAATGCCACGACGGAGTGATAATTGTCGCCTTCATATATAACTTTACGCTTCCCTGTTCGTACGTGCCACAAATAGATCGTCCCTTCGTCGTGTGTGTAATATTCGCCAACAGTAACGACAGTGTTGCCATCGGGTGAGAACACCGCTGAAGATATGTCGTATTCGCGATCTGTGAATAGCATGTGAATCAAATTCGTGTGTTTAAGTGTCGTTTTTCGTTTGCCTGTTTTCGCGTTCCACAATTGCACGGTGTCGTTCCAATTTTTGGTAGCGATGGTATTGCCTTCAGGGGAATAGGCAATAGGCGTACCTTTGATTGTCGTTAGGATTTTGCGTTTGCGGGTGCTGGTATCCCACAACCCGAAACCGCCTGACCCTCCAGCGGCGATCGTGTTGCTATCAGGTAGATATGCAAGTGGTGCGATACGGCTATGTTTTGTAATCGTGGTTCTGTGTTTGCCGGTCTGTCCGTCCCATAACTCGGCTGTGCCGTCCCGACTAATAGTAGCAATCGTGTTGCCGTCGGGTGAATATGCAATAGAGACGACCCCGAACGCGTGCGCCGTGAACTGAATCTGGAGTCGCTCGGTTCTCGCATCCCACAACCGGACCTTACCGTTCTGAGCGCCGGTGGCGATAGTATTTCCATCGGGTGAATAGGCGATAGCATTGACGGCGTTCGCACCGTGATTCCAAGGGAGGGCAGCGTTGACCCCTTGTCTATGTTTCAGCGTGGTTTTGTGTTTTCCCGTGTCAGCGTCCCACAACCGCACGGTGCTGTCCCGACTTGCCGTAGCGATTGTGGTGCCGTCGGGTGAATAGGCTATAGCGGTGATCCGCTTCGTGTGACCCGCGAGCTTGGCTTTACGTATCCCTGTGAATGCGTCCCATAACTGCACGGTATTGGTATTATCTTTATCATCTCTCCAATCGTTATGAGGTCTCCAACCGCAGCCGGTGGCGATTGTGGTGCCATCCGGTGCGTATGCAACAGCCGTGACACCGCCTGTATGATATCCCCTGAGTGTGCCGATGCGTTGCAGTGTCGTGGTGTTCCAGACCCGCACTGCATCGTCTAAATTCCCGCTAACGATTCTGGTGCCGTCGGGTGCGTATGCGATGGCAGTAATTTTGTGTCCATACTTTGTCAGGGTGCCTATCCGTTGCTTGGTGGTAACGTCCCAAAAGCCGACTTTGCTGTTGTTAATTGCTCTCGCGATTCTGGTGCCGTCGGGTGAATATGCGAATGCAAAAGCAGAAGTGCTATCTATCTGCGGTAGTAGATCGAGGGCTTTGCCGGTAGCGGGATCATAGAACCAAATCCCGATGGCGCTGGAAATTGCGAGCCGACTGCCATCGGGAGAGAATTGGGCTTGACCTATATCTCCCTTACCGAGCCGTGCTTTCGCACCTTCGGGTAAGCCGATTTGTGTGTCGTCTTGCGCGACGGTTGGGAGACAGCACATTGGAATTATCAACAGCATCCGTATCAGGATAAGCGGAATTTTCATGGAGGTATCTATCTCCTCTTTTAGACTTCCAGGTCCGGTAGGTGCGGTTTTGCGGCGTACTCGCCCAAATGCGATCTGCATTGCAACCGCACTGGGTATACGCCTGGAACGCCACAATTATCCAAATCAAATTACCGATCTTTCTGTAAAGTTGTTTTTCTTTCCCTGATTAGCACCGTGCCATCTTGACTCACGTTTGCAATAGTCGTACCATCAGGGGAATGCAACAACCCCTTGGAACCGCTCGGAATGTCAGCAAGCGTTGGAGTAAGTTCCTTTCCTGTCGCAGCATGCCACACCCGTACCTTATTGTTCCAATCCCCAGTCGCGATGATTCTTTTCCCATCCTTTGAAAATACCACAGTACGCACAGCACCAGGTCCTTTAAATATGACCCTTTTGCGTGTGCCTGTCCTTGCATCCCACAAATACACTGTCCCTTTTTCGATAGTGTAATAGTCTCCACCGGTAACGATAGTATTCCCGTCCGGTGAATAAGCGATAGGCCCTATGTCATACTCACGGTTTTGAAGTAGCAAAAAAATGGTATCAATCAAACCAAAGTGCTTAAGTGTCGCTTTATGTTTGCCTGTCTTTGCATCTCGTAACAGCACGCGATCGTTGTATGAACTCACCACAGCAATCGTTTTACCATCGGGAGAATACGTGATGTTAAAAATGATACCATCCTTATCTCCAGTAAAAGTGTTTTTAAGCGTTCCTGTGGACACATCCCAAAAGTGGACCTTGCCGTCTTGATTTCCGGTGACAATTGTTTGGCTGTCAGGCGAATATGCGGCGGTGTTGATGCGCATATATCCTGTGAGTATCACTTTGGATTTACCCGTCGCGGCATCCCATAAGCGTACTGTTCCGTCTGAACTGCCCGTAGCGATCGTGTTTCCGTCTGGCGCGTATGCGACAGATTTAACACGCGCTGTGTGTCCAGTGAGCGTAGATTTAAGTTTCATTGTTTGTGTATCCCACAATTGCACATTCCCATTTCCTCCGCCGCAGACGATGGTGTTGCCATCTGGAGAATATGCTAAGCGCCTCACGCCTCCGGCTGCGGAAGCGAGTGTCGTTTGATGCGTTCCTGTGGCAGCATCCCACAACCGAATTGTCCCATCGTAGCTGCCTGTCGCGATGGTCTTGTTATCCGGGGAATATGCGATACAAGAAACCTGTTTTGTATGTCCAGTAAGCGTGATTTTCTGATTGCCTGCTTTGCTATCCCACAAGTATGTTGTGTTGTCGTCCGCCCCCACGGTGGCGAAAGTTGGTCCATCCAAAGAGAACACAACTAAATTGATACCTTTTGGATGCGTGTTTCTTATGGGTATGCGTTTTCCCGTTTTTACATTCCATAAGCGGGCAGTGTTGTTAAACCCGTCAAAGGAGGCGGAAGCAATATAATTTCCATCAGGCGAAAAGGCGATGGATTCAACGCTGTGTAAGTGTCCAAGACGCATCTCTTTTGCTTCTCCAGTCGTGGCATCCCACACCTCTACTGAATACCTGGAACTTCCACTCGCGTTTTCATCGTTCGCGCGAACACCAATGCCGATCCTGTTGCCATCAGGTGAAAAAGCGAAAGCGGAGGGATATGTTATGTTCGGACGTTGTAGCAATTCCAATACTTTTCCGGATTGTGGATCGTGGAACCAGATACCCATAGCAGTTGAAATCGCCAGTTGACTACCGTCTGGAGAAAAGTGGACTTCGCCGAGGGAGCCTCTGCCGATACGTGCTATCGCATCTTCGGGTAAGCCGATTTGTGAGGGATCTTGTGCGGTTGATAGGAAAGAGCAGACTGAAACGATAATTGCTGTGAATATGAGAAAAAAGAAAGTTTTCATGGTGAAGCCTCCATTTTGTAATCGCAAACAGTTCATTTTTCAAAAAGCTTGTTGAGTTCGTTTCCTAACGTTACTTTTGTTGTAAAATGTTTCGGCTTCTTTCAGAAAAATCAGGTTTGCTAAACACACATGAAAACTTCCTCTAAGGTGCCTGAATCCCCAGGTCCGGTAGGTGCGGTTTCCTAACCGCACCGGATTTTAAGCAAAATCTTGGATGTTTTAAACCTCTCTTCAGTTCTATAAGGGCGTTATGTTTATAGCAGCGTCAGTGTAAAAATATTCAGCTCTGTAGGGGCGGCATGTTTACATCATCCATGCTGAAACGCTGACGAAAATCCTTAAATTGACACCGATGGTGCAGTTTGATGAAGTTTAAGAAAATATTTCGGTAATGGACGGGCAATAAAGCACTTCGCACTTGGGCGAGTACGCCGCAAAATTGCCCTACTACAAACAGACGGGCTCGTAGTAGTGCGATTCATCGCACGTTCCAACATTACCGAATTAATAAATTAATCTTCATCAACCGCACCAGGCATCGGTAAAAATTACCCGATTAAATACTTAATCTTCATAAGTAGGTCTACTACTTTTAAGGGTCAATCTGCTTATGGAACTGCTTTTCGCCGTTTTTGATAGTGAAGATGACTGCGCTTTTGGTCGGATGACGATTTTCGTCATAACTGGCGATGGTCGTCGCACCGATGTAGTTTTCTGTGGCGGCGAGCTGCTTGCGGATTTCATCCGGGTCGAGGCTCCCTGCTCGTTCAATTGCCGCAAAGAGCAATTTAACAGCGTCATAACTGACAGCAACACCGCCGGTCGGTGTGGAGTTGTAGATAGATTCGTAGGTATCAACAAACGCGCGTGCTGTCGGTTCGTCTGTGTCTGGTGAGAAATGCCCACTGAAAAAGCTGCCTTCTATTTCAGCATCTTCATTATCGAACAGCAGTGAGCTATCCCATGCATCTGCGCCGAGAAAGATTGTCGGTTCTCCGTTGGCGTTTTGCAATAGGATTGCTCGTGCCTGTTGCGTTATGAGCGCAACGTCCAGCGTGAAACCAGATATGAAGAGGGCATCGGGCTTCGCGGCTGCGATGCGGGTGAGTTGTGCTGTAAAATCTGACATGTTACCTTCATAGGTTTCATTCGCGACGATCTCGCCACCGAATTTGCTGAAATTAAGTGCAAAAAATTCGGAGATACCTTCAGTGTAAAGGTCGCCACTACGTGTGATAACAGCGGCGGTAGAGAGGTCGAGATCCGCTTTGGCAAACTGTGCCATCACAGCACCTTGGAAACTATCTGTGAAAGATGCCATGAAAACGAAATCGCCAGCGTTTGTTACGTTTGGGTTGGTTGCTGTTGTCGTAACCATGGGAATTCCATGACGCTGTGCGATTGGACCCACCACAACGGCATGAGAAGAGCGGTTGGGCCCGATGAGCGCGATGATTTCGTCTTCAACAATAAGTCTTTCAGCGATTTGGACAGAGACTTCCAGTATTGCTTCTGTGTTGATATGTCCAATCAACTCTACAGGTGTGCCAAGCAATCCACCACGTTGGTTAATCTCTGTGACAGCCATCTCTGCACCGTTTGGATAGGTAACACGTTCACCAGCGACGACGAAACCGATTTTAACAGTTGGCTCGTGTTCCGGTGTGACAACCTTTTGGATGCTGTCACATCCTACGTATATCAATAGCAATACACTTAAACTGACTAAGATTAAAAATTTGCACATTAGGGTAAATTCCTTATAAAACCGTTTCCGCATAGAACCTTAAGGATCAATTTGCTTATAAAACTGCTTTTCGCCGTTTGTGATGGTGAAGATGACTGCGCTTTTGGTTGGGTGCCGGTTTTCGTCATAACTGGCAATAGTCGTTGCACCGATGTAGTCTTTCGTTGCCGCCAGCTGGTCCCGGATCGCCTCACCCTCAAAACTGCCCGCTTTCTCAATGGCAGTTAGCATTACTTTTGTTGCGTCATAACTGACAGCGTGACCGCCAAATGGCAACTCTCCATAAGCCGCTTGATAGGCTTCCACAAATGCTTTCCCGCTCGGTTTATCAGTTGCAGCAGAAAAATGTCCACTGAAGAAACTACCTTCAATCTCAGCATCCGCATTGTCCAATAGAATCGGATTGTCCCATGTATCTGTGCCGAGAAGGAGTGTCGGCTCGCCTGCGGCGTTCAGAAGTGGAAGAGCTCTCGCTTGCTGTGTGATGGGCCCGATTTGGTGGACCCACCCTGCAATAAAGAGGGCTTCAGGGGCTGCCGCTACGATGCGGGTCAATTGTTCAGTGAAATCTGTGTCCACAATTTCATAGAACTCTCTGGCAGCAATTGTGCCACCAGCAGCGGTAAAATTAGTAACAAAGAATTCGGAGATACCCTCGGAATAGATTTCACCACTTTGCGTCAGGAGTGCGACCGAAGTCAGCCCAAGTTCCGTCCTTGCAAACTTTGCCATGACTGCCCCTTGATACGCGTCTGTGAAGGCTGCCATGAAAACAAAATTGCTTGCGTCCGTCAGTGTCGGATTCGTTGCCGTTGTGGTAATCATGGGTAAACTGTGTTCTGTTGCGAGTGCCCCTATCGGAATAGCATGGGCGGAGCGGTTCGGGCCCACAAGTGCGATAACGCCATCGTCAAGGATCATTCTTGAGGCGACTTCAACAGCGGCTTCGGGGGTAGGAATTCCGACTTCCGCTACCAATTCAATAGGCACACCGAGTAAACCGCCAGTTGCGTTAATTTCTGCCACGGCTATTTTGGCACCATTTGGATAGGTCACCCGGCTCCCCGAGGCGAGGAAGCCGATTTTAACGGTATCAATGGTCTCTGGCGCAACACCTTTTTCGGGGGTAACCACTTTTTGGATTCTATCACATCCGGTGAATGTCCCTATGAGTGCAAACACCCCAACAATAGTTAGCAATATCTTTCTCATCTTTCTCCTTTTTACTTGTATTATTCAACGGTTTTTGATAAAGTGCATAAAAAATAAAATGTTCATAATGTATTATCCTTTAATTTCGGGAAATAAGCAACGGATTTCTATGGAATGGCTGTCGGCTATCGGGAATCAGTGAGGTCTTTGGTTAAATGAGACCCTTTTAACGTTATCTACTATGGAAAATTTGATTACAGTGATTGGGCGCGGTCACTCTGGGACGCGCGCCATTTCGCATACATTATACGCCAGTGGCGTTTTCATGGGAAGCCAAATTAACCCTTCTGGCGATAAGATTCCGCCGCATGCGATGTATGATGCCTGCCGAGTCATGGCACAATATGTCAAATGGGAGGGTGGACTCTCATGGGATTTTGATCCCCTATTTACGATGCCGATTGATCCAGAGTTTGAACGGCTTATTAATACCTACTTGGTGGATGTGTTACAGAACCCTGCTCCGCATAAAGGTTGGAAGATCCCAGAGACAACGCTCGTCTACCCATGGATAATCCGGATGTTTCCTGAGATAAAGTACATTCACTGGATTCGCGACCCGCGGGATTGTATTCGGGGCAGCCACAAAACGGATGACCTTCGGGATTTTGGCGTTGTGTATCCTGAAACGGATGACATCTATGAGAGGCGCGCGATTTCTTGGATCTATCAGTATAAACTCATGCAAGCAACACCGATGCCTAAAAATGTTATCCAAATTCGCTTTGAGGATTTCGTGTTAGATCAGGAACGAACACTCAAGGCTCTTGAGGCATTCTTAGATATCCCATTGGGTAGGATCATCGTCCGTGCGGACGCAGTGGCGCGCTGGAAAAAAGACCTCGCGGAATTGAATCAAGGTGCGTCGTTACCGCACTACGAGTTTGAGTTTCTAAAAAAAGCAATCGTTGAAAACGGTTATCCGTTAACAGCAACGTAACAGAAGAAAGGAACTATTTATGGCAACGAATACTCCTTACCGTGTTGGACTCGTCGGAACCGGTGGAATTGCAAATGCACACGGGAGTGCATGTCAGCAAGCACCGAGTGCTGAATTGGCGGCGATCTGTGATGTGTCGGAAAATGCGTTAACCAATTTCGGTGAGCGGTTTGATGTGGCACCTGAGAACCAGTACCTCTCTCTGGAAGATATGTTAGATGCTGAGGACTTGGACATCGCGATTATCTGTACGTGGGGCGCGTTCCACGCTGAGGTCGGTATCCAGCTTTCTGAATCCCGCCAAGTCAAAGCCATTTTGTGTGAGAAGCCGTTCACATCAACCGCGGCCGAGGCGGAAGCGTTTGTCGGTGCAGCCCAAGAGAACGGCGTTATCGTGGCGGAAGCGTTTAAATTTCGGCATCATCCGATGCACCTCAAGGCGAAAGAACTCATTGATTCGGGGGCAATCGGCGAGTTTAAGGTGCTTCGCAGCACCTTCTGCACCGGTGGCGGTGGCGGCGGACCAGAGGCACGGAAGCCTGAGGCGAATTGGCGGTTTAATAAAGCGAAGGGTGGCGGTAGTATCTACGATTTGGCGTGTTATAATATCCACCATGCGCGATTTATGTTTGGGGCTGAACCAATTCGGGTATCGGGAATGTCTCAAGCCGGATTAGAAGTGGACGACGGTTCTTATCTATTGTTAGTATTCCCCGGTGAACGGGTCGCCCAGATTTCTACCGGTTTTAATTGTGCTGGTGGACAGTACGCCGAAATGGCTGGACTGGGGGGTATGCTGAGAATTGATAGAGCCTGGAACAATGAAAACTCAGCCGTCAATATTGAGATGACTACACGAGAGGGCAGAGAAGTTATCGAGTTTGAACCGTGTTTCCAGTTCGCATTACAATTGGAGCACATGTGTGAAGTTTTAGCGACGGGTAAACCACACCGGGTCTCACCCGAAAGCTGCGTGAATCAGATGCGTGTTATTGATGCCGCCTTTGAAGCGATGGCGACCGGACGGACGGTCGAACTCGGATAACAGACTTAAATGGTTATCGGTCTTCAGTTATCAGTTTTCAGTGTGAGAAAGTGTGCTAAAGCATAGGAAGTTATCAAGTTTACTCTCACTGCGAGGCATTCACAACTTTAGAACACTTTACGGACTTCTTTAACTGACGACTGATAACTGACAACTACAACTATTATGACAAATTTTGCGGAGACGAAGGCACTGACCTTCGATTTGTTCGGTACAATCTTGGATTTGGGGGGCAGTCTTACGCCGTTCATCGGTGAATCACTGGATGCCCATGCTGCGGCTGATGTATCAGCAGACGAATTTTGGGCGCAGTGGCGTTACCGACAGCGGATTGAGCAGTATCAGGATACGATCATGATGCTCGGACATAGCGGTTATCTGGAGACAGTGCGGCGCGCGTTGCACTACACGCTGAGACGTAACAGTATTGAGGCTTCGGTCGATACAGTGAAGGCGTTTATGCGGGGGTGGCAGCAGCTTTCCCCTTTTCCAGAAGTTTTAGCTGCGCTCTCGCGACTGCAATCTCGGTATCAGTTGGTCGTTTTATCCAACGGGGATCCGTCGTTTTTGGATTATCTTGTTAGAGAGCGAGTTGCGTGGGATTTTGACGAGGTAATCTCGGTTACATCGGTGGGCGCGTTTAAACCGCATCCAGCCGTCTATCGTACCGCAGCAGGGCAGTTAAGGCTTGAGGTCAACGAGTGTCTCATGGTATCCGCGAATTCGTTTGACATCATGGGGGCACGGGCATGCGGATATAAGGGCGCGTTTGTCAATCGCTATGGACTGCCGTATGAGGATACCCGGTACCAACCGGATGTAACAGTGAGCGATTTTACAGGATTGGCTGAGGCGTTGCTGTAAGTGCTAATGAACATCAGCATTCCGGCTATCCTATGGTCATTTGATACTATTTCATAATCACCATTTTCCGGGTTGCTGTGAAATTGCTAGCAGTTAGCGTATAGAAATAGACACCACTCGCCACGGGTTCACCGAGTTCGTTATTGCCGTCCCAATACGCTGCGCGACTCTGCTCCTCATAAGTACCCACGGGTTGATGTCCGATCCGCAAAGTTCGCACGACTTTTCCATCTGCTGCATAAATCGTGAGTGTCACATCCGCAGATACTGATAGTTGATACGGTATCCATGTTTCTGGATTAAAGGGATTTGGGTAGTTTGGCAGCAGCACTGTCTCGTTCGGTGTCAGTGCTGCAAGGAGTTGTTGAAGCATATAAATGCCGCGCTGGAAAGTGGGATCTGTGAGTGTGATGTGTTCTGCTTCACGTAGCCATCGTTGTACATCTGTTCTTGTGAAAGCAATTTCGGCATCTCGTTTCCACGCTGCGGGCGCGCCTGCGGCATCCATTAGTGCGCCTGCTACCAGCGTGAGATCAACAATGTCAACGATTTCATCTCCGTTGACATCCGCTAAATTTTTACCTGTCTGTGAAAAATTTGCGGCGACAAGTGCCAAATCTTGGACATTCACGACACCATCGCCATTCAGGTCTCCTGTTAGCAGCATCGGTTCTGTTACTTGTCCACTTTTAACACGCGCGTATGAAATCCTACCAGTGCTGTCAGTGAGGCGTACGTCGGATAAGATCAGCGTAGACGCTTTGGGAGTGACAACCTCGAATGTAAGGTGAGTGAGCGTGCCAGAACCGTTGGCTTCTCCACCGAGAGATGTCGCGGCAAGCGTTACCCTGTCCGCTGCAGTGAGCGCAGGGATCACGTACGCGTCCGACGGTAGGTAGTCTCCATTCGTGCTTTCAAGAAAACGGAGCGCAGAGGGGTCAAACCGGACGGTTGCCTGATAACCTGCCACGGTGCTTCCGTCTGCAATACTGAGAGAAAATGTGAGTTGCTCACCGATAGCAGGTGATTGGACTGGAGATGGTGAAAAACTCACAGTCGTGTAGATATGGGTTGGTGGACTGAAGTTCCACAAGAGCACTGTGCCATCTAAACTTGCACTGGCGAGCGTCTCTCCATCAGGACTGAATGTGACATTAAGAACGCCGCTTGTATGTCCACTCAGGGTTTGCACGTGCGCACCAGAGATAGTATCCCACAGACGGATAGTGTCATCCAAGCTTGCGCTTACGAGCGTGTCACCATCTGAACTGTATGCGATGCTAAAGACGTAATCTGTGTGTCCAGTTAACGTCTGCTGATGCTCGCCGAAAGCGGTGTCCCATAGGCGGATGGTGCCGTCATCGCTACCACTCGCGAGTGTACCCCCATTCGGGCTGAACACAACGCTCCTGACATAATCCGTATGTCCTATCAGTGTCTGCTTGTGCTGACCGGATGCAACATCCCATAGGTAGATCGTCTTGTCCGTACTGCCGCTTGCGAGTGTGTCACCATCTGGGTTGAACGCAAGGGTCAGGACCCCCTCTGTATGCCCTATCAGCGTCTGCAGGTGTTCACCTGTCGCAGCGTTCCAGAGGCGGATCGTGCCATCTAAACTTGCACTGGCGAGGATGCTGCCGTCCGGGCTGAACCTAACACTTCTGACCGCATCTGCATGTTCTGTGAGTGTTTGCTGATGTTCGCCGGATGCGACATGCCATAGGCGGATCGTGCCGTCGTTACTCCCACTTGCCAACGATTGACCGTCCGGACTGAATGCGATGCTCCCGACCCAATCCGTATGCCCGGTTAAAGTGTACGTGGATACACCAGAGTTTGTGTTCCACAGATGCACTGTTCCGTCCGCGCTACCGCTTGCAAGCGTTCCGGCAGTTGGACTAAATGCAACGCTATTGATATAATCCGTATATCCTGTTAGTGTCTGCCGGTGTCCGCCGAAGACCGCATCCCACAAGCGTATGGTGCCATCCGTACTGGCACTCGCAAGCGTTCCACCGCTGGAACTATACGCAACGCTCAGAACCGCCCCGATATGTCCTTCAAGCGTCAGATTGTGCTGACCGGATGCAGCATTCCACACGCGGATCGTGCCATCACCACTCCCACTCGCGATTGTGGCACCATTTGCCCCGAACGCAATACTCAAGATGGCACCCGTGTGCCCAGGTAACATCCGCTGGGTCACACTGAAAGTCGTATTCCACAAACGAATGGTGCCATCTCTACCGCCACTCACAAGGTTCCCGCCATTTGGGTTGAAAGCGACAGTATAGACAGCATCTGTGTGGCCTGGTAATGTCCGCTGTGGCTCACCTGCTGCGACGTTCCATAGGATAATAGTGGTGTCAGCACTGGCACTTGCGAGTGTATCGCCGCTGGCATTGAAGGCGATGTCGTAAACGGCATCGGTATGTCCGCGCAGCGTTTGTTGTTCACCTGCTGCGACGTTCCATAGAATAATAGTGGTGTCAGCACTGGCACTTGCGAGTGTATCGCCGCTGGTGTTAAAGGTGATGTTGTAAACGGTATCGGTATGTCCGCGCAGCGTTTGCTGATGCGCGCCTGTGGTAGCGTTCCATAGATCAATATTGCCGTCCCTACCACCACTTGCAAGCGTTCCGTTATCCGGACTAAACGCAACGCTATTAACACCGCGTGTGTGTTCTGTGAGCAGGGCGGCTTCCTGATAAGTCTGTGTGTCATAGAGCCAAACACCGATAGAGGTTGCGACCGCTAAGCGTGTGCCGTCTGGCGAATACTGTAGATCATTTATCCACCCTTTACCGAGGCGTGCTTTAGCACCTTCAGGTAGACTGAATAGCGATGGATCTTGGGCGAAGCTATTTGGCAGATATGCATTTAAAAGGATGAGGAGTGTCAAGAAGATAGAAAATATTAATGTTTTTTTCATTATGAATCAGATTTCTCCTTTGGCTGGCTTCTGTGGTCTGTCGCTTGCGGATTTTAGGCAATTTTTCTAAGGATACCGCGAAAAAATGTGTGGTATCAAGTTGATTCATGACCAGACATATATCTCATTATCGTCTGGGGAATATCCGATAAAAACCGCCAAAACGATTCGGGCGCGTGTACCTTGAACGGGGGGGACTTCATGGATGCAGCGGGTGTTGAAAAAGTAAAGGTCACCCTGCTGCAAATCGACCTGATAGTTCTCTATACTGTTGTCAGAAGCGTATTGGTCAAACGTTTCTTCAGCAATGTACGGTTGGATTTCCTCGGACCAGAGACAGCGATGCAGAATCGCTTGTGTGCCTTTCCCGTTTTCGTCGGCGTTTTGAACGCACAGTACGCCTGCAAACTGGTGTTCAAAGCGGTAAACGGCATAGTCGGTGCGCTGCTCGCGGTATTTGACATGATCAATATGAGGCTTGTAACTGTGCGTTTCGTAATGGACGCGGAAAATCGCAGGACCGTAGCGAGCCCCATCGGGTTCCCGTGCAACCTTCACCGCTTTACCGGGAGAAAGCGCGGTGAGCGAGTTGTAAATAAGGTCAACAGGGTCATCAAATCCGTCGAATAAAAAATTAAAAAGATGTTCTGTCGCTTTCGCGTGTGCCAAAAATTTTGTCTTATCGCTGCCACGATTACCAAGACTGGTACCGATGTCGATTCGGGTACGTTTATCAGCGGAATTGATGTCCGTTTCATCACGCATCAAGCCCATATTTGTGAACCGATGGATGAGTCCGTGGCATTGAGAGGGTGAATAGGCATTTCGGAGAATAATAGCGGGCACTTCGGCTTGGGAGAGGGCATAAATCGGGTTGCTGTAGGTTTTACAGACCGTCTCAAGATCAGGCTCAGCGGGGAGCCAATTAGTCTGGGCGTTCATGGAAACCTCCCTCATGGGCTATTTTTTACTCGTTATCGGTTGTCAGTCCAGGACGGACTGTGGTGGACAAGATCTTTGCGACCACCAGAAGGCTTAACTTTGACCAACAACTCGTCTACAGATACTTTTGCTAAGGCGCGAGTTGTTGGTCAAAACCGAAGACTGACAACTGAAAACTATTCCATTGATTCATTGGCAATCACTGTTACCGCTCAGTTTTTACAGGAAGTGCAGCAGGTTTATCAGGATGCAAATTTCTATGAAATGTGGACAATATTAACGGATTTCTGTGAGAGCGATCTTCGCTTTTACGTCGGTACTGTAAAATCACGCCCTGCTGAAACACTACACGCAGCGCAAGCTACTTTGTCACAAATCGGGACTGCACTCCTGCAACGCTTCGCACCCTTGACTCCTTTTTTGGCGGAACATTTCTATCCGCTCATTTCTACAGAAGGTGTAGTCGGTAACCATAGCATTTTCCAGAAAAATTGGCACCTACTCTCGCCTGTTGATGGGCAAACCTTGCACATCTCCGATATAGAAACGGATGATGCAAAAGCGGAATGGGAGGTGCTCAAAAATACTTATGATGCAAAGTCCTAAGAAAGGTACAGGGCAAACGCTCCTACCCTTAATCGGCGTAGCGATTCCGGTGTTAATACTGGATTGGGTGAGCAAATGGCTCGTACAAACCTATATAACTTACGTTACAGAGGTAATTCCGGTTATTCCCGGTTTTTTCAACCTTCGGCACGATAGAAATCCAGGAGCAGCTTTTGGCGTACTCTCCGGACATAGGTTTTTGCTGATTCTCATTACGATTGTTGCTTTAGTTTTCATTTTCGCCTATTATCTTCGTTTCAGGGAGAGC